>NZ_CP036264.1:2848339-3221270 GCF_008035925.1 Stieleria maiorica | reverse complement strand
GGGACAACGTTTTTCTTCACCGCCAACTTCGGCGTCCACGATCAACAACCCAGTTCAAACGTCAGTGACCTGCTGCAAGACACCCCTGTTCTGCTGGTCGACGACAACGTGACCAATCGTAAGATTTTGGGAGAAATGCTCGGTGGCTGGGGCCTTGCAGTGCACACCGCTCAAAGCGGCCCGGAGGCGATCGACGAATTCAAACACGCCGCAGGCGAAGGCCGGACCTACCCGCTTGTGATCTTGGACTGTGTGATGCAACCGATGGACGGTTTCGACGTCGCCGCCGCGATGCAACAGCAATCGCAAATCAAAGCGGACGACTTTCAAATCATCATGCTCTCCTCGGCCGTCAAGGCCGGCGACGTCGAACAGTGCCGGCGGCTGGGCGTTGCCCGATACATGCAAAAACCCGCCGTGCACTCGGACATGCTGAAAACCGTCTTGAAAGCACTCGGACACCAAGAAGCGGCTCAACCGCAGCCGACCACGGAATCGGCCAAGGAGTATCGCAAGCTGAAAGTCTTGCTGGCCGAGGACGGCGAAGTCAATCGAAAGGTTGCGATCGGTCTGTTGACCCATCAAGGGCACGAAGTCGTGGTCGCCGAAGATGGTGTGGAGGCGATCGAGGCGCTCGAGCAGCAGCGATTTGATCTGGTCCTGATGGATGTCCAGATGCCGAACATGGACGGCATCGAAGCGACTCGGATCATTCGCGAAAGCGAAAACAATGTCGATCGACACACGCCGATCATCGCGATGACCGCCGGCGCGATGAAAGGAGACGAAGAGGACTGTCTCGAAGCCGGGATGGACGGCTATGTCTCCAAGCCGATCGATCCGGAAAAGCTATTCGACGTGATGGAAAACTGCGTCCGAGACCAAGTCATCGGCCCTTCAACGCCGCCGACCCGCGATCATGCCGATGACAACACCAGCAATCCCGTCGCGACGCAGGCGAAACCTCCCGGTCCAACCGAAGGCCCCGACTTAGACGCGTTGATGGAGGATTCGACGGCGGCGCAGACTCTGGGGGCGATCGACATCGAAACGGCGCGCAAACGATGCCGCGGCAACGACGCCCAGGTGCGACTTCTGGCGGAGGTGATGGTCGGCGAGGCGACGGATCTGGTGCGACAACTGCGCGATGCCTCCGAGACGCAGGACACCGTCACCATCCGTCGCTGTGCCCACACCCTGAAAGGATCCGCGTCAGTGTTCGGCGCCGCCGACGTCGTTGAGCACGCGTCGCGACTGGAGACCGACGCCGAAACCGCCGGTACAGACGAACTGAACGAGCAAATCGAAACCCTGGACGCCGAAGTCGGCCGCCTGATCGCCGCCCTGCTGCTGCTCAACAATTCGATCGAGTGACAAAAAAATCACGGGCAGTAAAACGCAGTGCCCGTTGCCGGAAGACACAGGCCGCTAACTGGAGTGCCGAGTTGTTTCAATTCGCCTCCCGCCCCGATCAGCTTCTTCATCGCGCTCGATCGTCGATCGACCGGTTCGTCGCTCTCCCAAACGCTCCCCAAAGTAGTGGTCGGACGGAACGATCGATTTGAATACGAACGTTGATTCGTGGTCGTTTCGCCAATTCGTTCTAGCGGACCTTGATTGCCCAATTCACCGCAGATACGATCGCTGCCACGATCACTCCTACGCTAATGACTTCATGAAACGCCGACAGCACCGTCTGGAATCCCTGGAATCGCGATATCTGCTGGCAGGCGAAAGCCTTTCATTTCTTGAAAACGCGTCCTACCTCGCGAGCGGTGCCGCCGGGCAAGACGCACCGATGGATGCGATGCGGGAGGCCATTTTGCGGCTCGCGCAGCAAGAGTACGGTTCGCAATTCGGGACCTATGCGTCGTCTCCGCAATGTTTTTGCATCACGTGGGATCCTTTCCCCAGTTTTCTAATTGATCCCCATTCCGCGAACGTTCAGTTCTCGACCGTTGCGTCGAATCAAAATGAGGTTGATGACCAATCGTTGGTGACCAACGACGATCAGCATCTCTATCAGTTGATTGGCGGTGATCTTGTGATCACGAGAACGAATCCAGACGGCTCGCTTCAATTCCTTTCGCGCACGTCTTTCACTGGTCGACCGACCAACCTGCATTTGTCCAATGACCGACTGACCGTCATCGCGGAAGACTCGGAAAGTGAATCGGTTGGTGTACTTACCGTCTTTGATGTTTCCCGGCGGGATCATCCGCACGTGGTCCAAACACTGCATTTCGAGGGCGATTTACTTCATTCTCAATTGATCGATAATCAACTGGTGGTCGCCGCACGGCCGCCACGAACTTTGCTGCCAACGCTCGAGAAGCATTCCGTAAGCGGCAGTTTGTACTGGGAAACCGAGCAGCAGTTTCGCGATCGAATCTCGGACAATTTTGCCGAATTACTTGGTGAACGCTTGCCGTATTATTCCGCCCGAAAAGGGGGACATGATTTCAGTCGTAGCGGACCTCTGGTCACACCGGAGCAGATTGCGGGTCTGTCGACCTTCAACGAATTGACCGTCTTCTTCAGCGTTGACCTCGGCGGCGACGAGCCAGGGATCTCTTCGTCCAAGGGCATCCTGTTGAACCGCGAGTTGGCGCATCGAACGTATCAGTATTCCGGAGAAATCGAAGCATTCATTCCCGATCACAATCACTTTGTCGAAACGTCCGATGGCTTCTATTGGATCAATGGCACCAACGGCTACAGCGGTGAATTTCCTCGCGAAACGACGCTTCATCGGTTTCGGGTCAACACCGACGACGGTTCGCTCGAAGTGATCGCAGACACTTCGGTTCAAAGTCGCTTGGCTGACCATGTCGTTTTCTCAGCGACAGACCATTCATTAGTCGCTGCCGAACACTGGATCGAGTACCAGAACGACGTTCCCTACGGGACCAGGATCCACGTGTCTCGATTCGAGCAACAGGGCGAAACCTTTCTCGTTGAAGAGGAAGAGTTGTCGTTGGATGCTTCTATGACAAGCATTCACCTGCATGACGACTCATTGTTTGCCGTTGAGTATACCGATGCAGACTGGTTTCCGATCGAGCCCAGTCAGACGGTCATCCACACGGCCGAATTGTTCGATGATCTCGAAAACGATTGGAGTGCTCAGCCGATCCAGCTGCCCGGCTTTCAAACCTATTTGAATTTTATCGAACCAGATCGACTGCTCGCGATCGGGGCTGAGATGAACACTCAAGCGGCGTTTCCCAATCCGACGTTTCTCTCGCTGTACGAGCTGAACGATGGATCCCCCAGATTATTGGATCAGGTCGAACTCGCAGGGCAATCGGCCGGGACGGTCAGCGGGTCGGCGGACTCGTTTCTGGTATTCGATGATCAGGAAACGTTTGCGTTCCCGGTCCGAATCGAAGATCAATCTGGGTGGAACAATGGCGTTTGGGCGGGAGGCGAAGCCTTGTCGATCGTGACGATCGATTCAGGGCAGGAATTGTTTGATTCTTTCACTTCGTCCGGACAACACCTTCACAACCAGGTGGTACGCCGCACCATCGAGATCGGTGATTGCTACTATTCTGTCAGCGATGCCGGCATCATGTCGGGGAAGGCCGACGCGGAAGGGGTGGTCGATTCCGTTTTCTTCTCCGGCGATCACGAAATCCACTCGGTGGATTCGGAATTGGAACAGCTGAGAATCATCGAAACGGAAGCCCGGAATCTCCTTTCACAAAACCATTCCCTCGGCCCAGAGACACTTGTTGCTCTGGGATTCGATCACGGATCTTCCTTTGACCAGGCGGTCTTCGACGATGGTACCGCGAAGTACCTTGTGCGGATCGATGACGATGGCCTGACATTGATCGATCAGCAGTTTCGGTATCAGACAAACATTTATCACAACCTCCAGCTTCCGACCGATGCCAATCTGGACGGCGAAACCACGCCCAGCGATGCGCTGGTTGTGATCAACGCGCTCGCGATCAGTGCGGGAGGCGAGGATTCGAGAACTCAGCCACTTCGTTCGTTGATGCCCGCCAACGAAAGTCGATTGGACACCAACAACGATCAAGTGATCTCGCCGATCGATGCGCTGTTGGTGATCAACTACTTGGCGCGGATGCAATCGGAAGCCGCAGGGGAAGAGCTGATTCGGTCAGTGCGTCTCCAGGTGATCGATGACGCATTGCGAGACGACCAATGGATCGGCAGTCTGTTTTAGGGGTTTGTTTCAGAGAAATTGGGATCATCACGGATTGATGCCCGTCCGGTACGCGCCCACAACATTTTCTTGTCACCTATTTTCTCGTCTCCGCTTCCAGCCATTCTGGCCGAAACGAAACGAGAGGGGCCGACCGCCAGGGCGTGTCACGGTTGCAGGTTTGCGACTCTAGCATTGGGCGGTCTGCGGCGATCACGGATGAATTGCTGACCAAACTCCTTTTCGATTTTGATTGTGATTTCAGCCCCTTTCGAAACCGTCGTCAGGAACACGACTGTCAGATCGTCGGTGCCGCTCGATGAGGGAATCAAGGACGCTCCGTACCGCATCCGGTCCGGTTGCCGGATCGATTGGCTGACGTGGCTACGGTGCCCTTCGACATAGGCGGCACCAACGGAATAGGTCAGCGTGCATCCGACCTCATCGGACTCGATCAGCTTTACCTTCGCCTCGAACAGCAGGTCGTTTGATTCGATTCGTTGAGACGCCGTCTGCCCCGGCGACGCATGGAAATCCAGTGACGTCGTTGCGAGCGTTTGAAGATGCTTGCGGTGGGCCCGGAGTGTGAGCATCGCTCTCTGTTCATTCCGTTCGTCCCGCGGGAGCGAATTCAGTTGCTCAGTCAGTTCTTGCTGAGCGTCGGTCGGCAACGGACCGTCAAAGAGAATGCATTCGATGCGGACAACGGTCTCTTCGGCCCATAACGAGACCGGGAACGCCAACAAGAGAATCGGAAAGAGTCGAATCATGACGGGCTCCGTGTAGGTGAGGGACGTGGATTATTGACGTTCCCGTAGCACGGTGCAAACAGTCTCTCAGAACGACAAAAAACACACGCGGAATGGTCATTCAGCCGCCGGCACCTCATCAATCGATCGTTCAAGCCCTCGCAGGCAACCATCGAGCGTCGCTTCCCCGACCCGGAGCCGCGAAGAGCAGAAGGGGCAATCGATCGAGTGACAGAAAAATGAGGGGCAGAAAAATGCGGAACCCGTTGACGGATCACGCCGGCAGGTAAAACGAGTGCTGAATCGATCCAATTCGACTCGCCCCGCACCCCATTTTCTTGTCATCCATTTTCTTGTCGCCGCTCCCCGGTGCATCGTTCGATACCCGAAGTGCGTTGCGTTCCTTGCATAAAAAAAGCCGGGTCAGATGGACCCGGCCTATCGAATTGCGAAGTTGCGTGCTCCGCAGTACCCCCGGTAGGGCTCGAACCTACGACCCACGGATTAAGAGTCCGTTGCTCTACCAACTGAGCTACAAGGGCATCGTGTGCGATGACGGTTGTCGTCGCCACTTTCGTTAAGATATCGCGCCGGTTTCGATCGCACAAGTCAGACCGCTTCGGAGATTTTTGGGTTCGCCGAATGATCGGCTGAAGGCGCGATTTTTGCCCGGGTTTGGGGCGGAGGTGTCGGCAGGGCGTTGAGCATTCCGATCGCTTTGGCCCACGTCTCGGCTTCTTCGGCCGCCGGCTGGCTGCGCGCCGTGATGCCTCCGCCCACCGGGATCTGCAACCGCCCGCCGGTCGCGGTGATCGTGCGGATCAGGATGTTGAAATCTGCCCCTCCGCCGCAGCCGAAGTAGCCCATCGACCCGCAATATGGACCACGCGGATTCCGCTCCAGCTGAGCAATCGTCTTCATCGCTTCGATTTTGGGAGCCCCCGTCACGCTGCCGCCCGGAAAGCAGGCTCGCAACACGTCCACCGCATCCACGCCGTCGACCAAGTCTCCTTCGACCACCGAAACCAAGTGCTGCACAAACTGGTACCGCTCGATCTCGCACAGCCGGCTGACCACCACACTCTCGTCCCGGCAGACCCGCGAAAGATCGTTGCGCATCAAATCGACGATCATCACATTTTCCGCGCGGTCCTTTTCGCTGCGGAGTAGCTGGTCGGCCAGCTTCGCATCGGCGGCTTCATCACCGGTGCGGGGCACGGTCCCCTTGATCGGACGCGTTTCCACATGCCGGTCGCGGAGTTGCAGGAACCCTTCCGGCGAGGAGCTGAGCACTTGGAAATCGCCGCCGTCGTAGAATCCCGCAAACGGAGCCGGGTTGGCGTCGCGAAGCCGGAGATACAACGCGGCCGGGTCGAGCGTCGAGGTGGTCGTCAACCGCTGCGCCAAGTTGACTTGAAAGGAATCGCCGCAGCGAATCCGGTCCACGATCTCGGCCACCGCGGCGCGAAACTCTTCACCGGTGAAATTGCTGTGCACGTCGCTGCGGTTGTCGTTCGCTGGATCAAACCGTCGCTGGAACTGCCGTTGGTCCGCATTCTTGGGCTGGACGGCAGAAATCAAATCGATGATCTGGTCGGCGCGTTGGTTGGCCGTTTGGGTTCGCGTGGCTGCGGAGCGGTGGTCCGATTCGCCGGCGTCAAAATCCTCCGCCGTAAAACCTTGGCAGATCAACCAGCTGCGGTCTTCGAAATGGTCGATGGCGATGGCCCAATCGTAGACGCCGAACGAAATCGCCGGGGTCGGCAGGTCGTCCGTCTGGTGCTGGTGGCAATCGGCCAGCTCGACCGGTTCCAGCCAACGCGCCGCTTCATAGCCGACCACGCCGACCAATCCGCCTTGAAACGGTGGCAGCGATTCGTCCACGTCGCCCGGCAGCCTGACGACCAGACGAGAGAGTTCGTCCCACGGATTCGGTTGGCCCGGGTAGGCAACGAGCCGACGGATCGGGTCCGCGGACAAAAATGAATAACGAGACAATCGGCGGACGACATCATCGACTGCTGACTCCGGCGACGTCTGTCCCGTTGCCGAGTCCAGCCAAACGCGTCCCGGCAACCCGGCAACGGCCTGAAAAAGCTCGGCCGTGTCCAGCCCCGATGCGAGCGGACGGACGACGGGTGGGCGAGACGATTTGGGACGCGTGGGCAAGACGATGGAGGTGTTGACAAAGTGAATGGGGCTGCGGAGCGGATTGTAGCTTGACGGGCTCGCGGTGGACGCTCAACCGCAAATGTGGGGGCGGGAGGGGACGGGAGGCGGGAAGGCAAAATGATACGGGGCAGAATGATGGGTGGGCAAAACGGTGGGGGCAAAACAATAGGGGCAGAACGATGGGTGGACAGATGGCGTGGGGCGTTGCCGGGGGGTGGGTTTACGTTGAACGGCCGATGCGGGATGATTCGGACCTCACACTAACTCGATGGAGCAGCGATCGTTTGCGAGAATCAATCACGTTTTTGAAGGAATTCGCCAAGCACCCCACCAAGGTCGGGGCGATCGCGCCGAGCAGCCCGGGATTGGTCTCGGCGATGGTGGATTGGTTCGACTGGCCATCGGTTCGCAGTGTTGTCGAATTCGGCCCCGGTACCGGGGTGTTTACCGAAGCGATCATCGATCACCTGCATCCCGACGCCAAGTTCTTTGCGATCGAACGCAGCGGCGAGATGGCCGCGGTGGCTCGGGCTCGATGCCCCACCGCTAATGTGATCGAAGACAGTGCGACGAACCTGCCGGCGATTTGCGATGCCCATGGGATGGGAGAAATCGATGCGGTGATCTGTGGATTGCCGTGGGCGTCGTTTCCCGAATCGTTGCAAGCGGAAATCATGAACGCGATGATCGGTCGGATGCGCGAGGGCGGCCGGTTCGCGACGTTTGCGTATTGGCAGGGCGTCGTGTTGCCTGCCGGGCGGCGGTTTTCTAGGCGATTGAAGTCGAGTTTCAGCGAGGTCGGACGCAGCCACACCGTTTGGCGCAATCTGCCGCCGGCGTTTGTTTATCGCTGTGTGAAATGAGCGCCGCCACGACGCACGTTGACAGGCGAAGCCGCGAGGGCGTTCTCGGAACGCTTGTCTTGTTTCAAGGATCTGCCTGGGTACGGAAATTCTCGGAGGCTCCGCCTTTGATTGCATGCGGTGTGTGGCAGGAGCCACAGTGACAATGCGCTCCCAGGCGGAGCCCGGGAACGAGGCTTATGCAAAACACGCGAACTTGGGTGTCGCGGAGGGAAGCCACCGAAGGGGCCGCTTGACGAGCTGGGGGCTTCTTCCGCGCCCTAGAACCCGCGTTGCAGGCCGGCGGTGATGTCCAGGTCGAGTGACGCGAATTCGCCGCGGCGGATTTTTTCCAGCGCGATCGCGCCCATCACGGCGTTGTCGGTGCACAGGTTCATCGGGGCGATGACCAAGTCGAACCGGTGTTTTTCGGCTGCCGATTGGAGGGCCTCACGGAGGGCCGGGTTGGCAGCGACCCCGCCGCCGACGATCAAGTGGCCGCAGCGATGTTCCTTGACGGCGCGGACGGATTTGGCGACCAGGACCTCCACGACGGCGGCTTGGAATGATGCACAGACATCGGCTTTGGCCTGGTCGGAGAGTTCGATGTCGGAAAAATCCTTCACGCCCGGCGGGGCGATGCTGTAGCGGACCGCGGTTTTCAGCCCGCTGAAACTGAATCGGTACCCGGGTTCTTTCAGCATCGATCGGGGATAGGCGTGTGCTTTCGGATTTCCCTGGGCGGCCAGTCGTGAGACCTGCGGGCCGCCGGGAAAGCCCAGATTCAGCATCGCGCCGACCTTGTCAAACGCTTCTCCGGCCGCGTCGTCGATCGTTCCGCCCAGATAATCCAGATCCAGCGGGCTGGTGCAGTGATACAAACTGGTGTGCCCGCCGCTGACGACCAGCCCGATGCAGGGGTACACCGGGACGTCGCTGGCCATTTGGCAGGCGTACAGGTGGGCGTGCAGGTGATTGATCGCCACCAGCGGTTTTTTCCAGGCCACGGCCAGGGTTTTTGCGGCGACCACGCCGACCAGCAGCGACCCGGCCAATCCGGGCCGGTCGGCCACGGCGATCGCGTCCAGTTCCGCCCCCCGCACGCCGGCATCGGTCAGCGCGGTGTCGATCACCGGCAAAATCCGCTCCACATGGGCTCGGGCGGCGACTTCGGGCACGACGCCGCCGAAGCGTTCGTGCAGGGTTTCCTGGGTCGCAACGCACTGGCCGAGCACCTGTCCGTCGGCTGAAATCACCGCCGCAGCGGTCTCGTCACAGGTCGATTCGAGTGTCAGAATGGGCATCGCCCGATCTTACCGCTCATCAGCCCTTGACACCACGCGGTAGGGCACGATACTTGCACGCTTCCAAATACGGCAAACAACGGATAAACGCCAAAACGACGACTCTATGCCCACCATCAATCAACTCGTCCGCAAGCGACGCAAACTGAAAAAACGCCAAAGTAAGTCTCCCGTTCTGGAGAAATGCCCTCAGAAGCAGGGCGTTTGTCTTCAGGTGCGGACGATGACCCCCAAGAAGCCGAACTCGGCGCTTCGAAAGATCTCGCGGGTCAAGTTGAGCAACGGCAAAGAAGTCACCGTCTACATTCCTGGCGAAGGCCACAACCTGCAAGAACACTCCATCGTGCTCGTCCGCGGTGGCCGGATCCGTGACTTGCCGGGTGTCCGCTACCAGGTCGTCCGCGGTAGCCGTGACGCGTTGGGCGTCGAAGGCCGCAAGCGATCTCGCAGCCGCTACGGTGCCAAGAAATAGTACCGGCGGGAAAGCCGCTTGAAACATCGTCAATAAATCAGAACGAACATCACTCGACATTTGAAAGTTTGAAATGGGACGGATCACCGCAAGTAAGAAGCAGCTCAAGGGCGACCCGCGCCACAATTCGTTGCTGGCCGGAAAGTTCATCAATTGCCTGATGCTGGACGGAAAGAAGACCGTCGCCCAGAAAGTCTTTTACGACGCGTTGGCTGAAATCGCGCGGCGTGGCGAGGCCGAAGGCGATGAGCCGATCGAAGTCTTCGAAACGGCCGTGGAAAACATCAAGCCCTACATCGAAGTTCGCAGCAAGCGAGTCGGTGGTGCCAGCTACCAGGTCCCGATGCAAGTCAACCGCGCCCGTCAACAAAGCTTGGCGATCCGCTGGTTGCTCGAAGCCGTCCGCGACAAGAAGGGACGCCCGATGCACCTGAAACTGGCCGATGAAATCATGGCCGGCTACAAGAAGGAAGGCGTCGCGTACACCAAACGTGAAAACACGCACCGAATGGCCGACGCCAACAAGGCGTTTGCACACTTCGCGTGGTGATCGGTTTTCCGATCACCCCCAATGAACAAAGCCAACCGAAGCTCCTCCCAAACCGCGACACGGCAGCCACGCCGTGATCGCGGTTTTTTGTTCCTAGCGCTCGCCCCCTGCTCTTTCTCCACCCACTGATCAATCATGTCTGCCGACATCACGTTACTGCGCAACATTGGAATCATCGCTCACATCGATGCCGGTAAGACGACAGTCACCGAACGCATGCTGTACCTGAGCGGTGCCAAACACCGCGTCGGACGGGTCGACCACGGCACGACCGACACCGACGATGATCCCGAAGAACAGGAGCGCGGGATCACGATCTTTAGCGCCTGCGTGAAGTACACCTGGGACAAGTACCACATCAACTTGCTGGACACCCCCGGCCACGTCGACTTTACGGCCGAAGTCGAGCGTTGCCTGCGAGTTCTGGACGGTGCCGTCGTCGTTTTTTCGGCGCGTGAAGGCGTCGAGGCACAGAGTGAAACGGTTTGGCGACAAGCGGATCGCTACAACGTGCCGCGGATCGTGTTCATCAACAAGATGGACCGCGAAGGCGCCGATTTCGATTCGGTCTTCAATGACATCGGTCCCCGGCTGGGAGGCCGCCCGGTCGCGGTCGAATTGCCAGTCGGCCAGGGACCCACGCACGTCAAAAATCCGTTCCGCGGCGTGATCGATCTGGTCGAGATGCGTTTCTTGCAGTTCGACCCCGAGACCGAAGGCAAGCAGGTCACCGAGACCGACGTCCCTGACGAATTGATGGACGACGCCCTGCTGTGGCGCGAGCAACTGGTCGAAACGGTGTGCGAAATCGACGACGACGCGATGGCGTTGGTGATGGAGGACCAGGAGGTCCCGGTCGATGTGATTCGCAAAGCACTGCGAAAGGGATGCATCGAACAGACGATCCAGCCGGTGCTGTGCGGGTCGGCACTGCACGGGATCGGTGTCCAGCCGCTGATGACGGCCGTCGGACACTACTTGCCCAGCCCGCTGGACCGCCCGCCGGTCGAAGGCTTCAACCCCAAGAAACCCGACCAGCAACTGACGCGTAAACCGGATCCGAGCGAGCCCTTCAGCGCGCTGGTGTTCAAGATCCTGCCGGCCAAGACCGGCGACAACTATTGGATCCGCATTTACAGCGGACAACTGAAGCAAAACTCTCGTGTTTATTGTCCCAACCGCGACAAGAAAGAAAACGTCGCCCAGTTGTGGCAGATCCATGCGTCCAAGAAAGAGCGTGACGGGCAAACCGAATCGCTGGCCGCCGGCGACATCTGCTGCGTGATCGGCCCGCGATTCGCCATCACCGGCGACACCCTTTGCGATTCCCAGAACCAAATCGAATTGCCCAGCATCACCTTTGCCGACACCGTGTTGTCGATGGCGATCGAACCGGAGAACACGGGGGATCGCAAGAAGCTGGACGAGACGTTGGAGATGCTGCGTCGCCAAGACCCGACGTTCCGTGCCGTCGACAACGAAGAACTGGGGCAAACGATCATCAGCGGCATGGGCGAATTGCACTTGGAAGTGATCCAGCACCGGCTGACCCGCGATTTCGGCTTGAACGTCAAGTTTTACAAGCCGCGGGTGAACTATCGCGAAACCATCGGCGGGACGGCCGACGTGGTCGGAGTCTGCAACCGGCAAATGGGCGCGACGCAAATGTTCGCCCGCTTGAGCGTCCGGGTTTCACCGCTGGAGGACAGCTCGGCACCGCCGATCGTCTTTGACCGACTGCCGGCCGACTCGCTGCTGCAAGGCGAACCGCGACACGCCGCGATCCAGGAACTGCGCGACCGCGCCGAAGGCGGCGGTGTGCTGGCCGGATTCCCGCTTTCGGGAATCAAGCTGGAAGCCTATGACGCCGAGGTCAGCGAAGAAGGGGCCGAAGAAGTAGCGTTTCGAATTGCCGCCGGCGACGCCTTTGACAAAGCGCTCGAAAAAGCCGGACCGGTGTTGCTGGAGCCGATCATGAAGGTCGAAGTCACCACGCCGGAGGATTACATGGGTGAACTGGTCGGCGACCTGCAACAGCGACGCGCGTTGATCTCCGCCACCGAGACCCGCGGGGCGATGACCGTGATCACCGCCCACGCGCCGCTAAAAGAACTGTTCGGTTACTCCAGTGCCGTCCGCAGTCTCAGCCAAGGCCGGGCCGGCAGCAGCATGGAACCGCTGGGCTATCAAGCGGCCCCCGAAGAAGACGCGCATAGTTTCCAGTTTTGATCCGGCAGGGCATCGCTATGGATGTCATTGCCCCTGCGCAGGGGCGATGCGCAGGGGCGATGCGCAGGGGCGATGCGATGCATGCCAACCGTCACGCACAGCGTGACCGTCACTCCCGGACGGGTTCGCCAACGGTGATCCACAACTTGGCCTGGGATGGGACCGGATCGCCTCAGCGCATCCGGGCGTAACCCCAGGTAAACTGTTGGGCAATCCCAGCCTGAAACGCGGGTCGTTCACACATCCAACTGATCCAGTTGGTCGATCAGGCTATCCAGATGCTGATCCGATCGCGGCGCGGCGGTTGATGCGGGCTCGGCTGGTTGAGGCGGGGACGCCACCGGTGGCGATGGTTTGACCGCGGCGGCTTGATCGGGGCGATCGGCCGTGGTCCGCTTGGCCGTTATCGGGTTGCCACCGCCCGGCGAACCCAGCGAGACCGTTCGGACACTCAATGACGCCCGCAAACGATCGAGTTCGGCGATGATCGCTTCGACGTCTTTGTGCTTGGTCAAATCGAACAGGAACAGCCGCCGCGGGGATGTGCCGGGTGTGGCCTGTCCGTCCGGGTCCAGTTGATGCGGGCACCGCGAGCCATGGAAATCGATGGCCGCCAGCGACGCAACGATCTCTTCTTCCGACCTCCAGTCGAGGACTGCCGAAGGGACGGTGATCCCGTCCAGGGTCATTCGGTCGGTCGAGTCGGCGGCCAGCGCGTCGAATCGATCGACCAGCGTCAAATCCAAGCCCGCGCGGCCGATCAGGTTGCCGACCAAGGACTCCGCCAGACTGGCTGCCGAAGCCGGCGGGTTTTGAACAAGGATGACAGGCAATCGCATCGGTGTGGATCGTGGGTGTGAAGGTGGGGGGAAATGGGTCGGTAGGTGCGCGAAGGGAGCTGAACGAGACCACCGTCACGTCACCCGTGAAACTTCACTTCATGGGCATGGGCGTCTTCGACCAGATCATACATCTCGAACCACAGCTCTCTCACATTGGTGGCCGCAGTGAGCCGTCGGTCCTTTAGATGACCGTCGATCATCTTGCGAAGTTCGTACGGTGAATCCGAAAGCAGGTCGTCGGCCAAGGATCGGATCAGTTTGGGATTCGAACGCGTCTCGTGCAACACGGTCCATCCGGGCATCCGATAGTGTGCGGTGGTCAGCAGCGTCAGCTTGCGATTGGCGGCCGACCGGGCGACACGCAACCGGGAAACATGGGTCATTTGTTCCCATCCGTCGACCACCAACAGTCCGTCCTGGGGAAGTTCTGCCAGTCCGTCGCGGACCCGTTTGCCGGCACGAAACCGCTCCGCCAAACGCTTGCGCAACCCCATCGAAGGGTCGTTGCTGAGCTGATGAAACGCGACCTGCGGGTAACTCCGCTGCAGCTTGGGCAGAAACGTGTGCAGCAGCGTCGACTTGCCGGTGCCGTGAGGCCCGACGATCAGCGCGCGTCGCGTCGTCCGCAATTTTGCCAACAACGATTCCAATTGCATGTCCACGTTGTGCGGATTGGTCGCGTTGCTGCCGTGCGAAAACCGATACACCACCTGTGAGGGCGCAACGAACGACGTCGAAAAGGGATTCGTGGGCTGGAATTCAAACGATGGCTTCAAGGAACGCTCTCTCGATCGTCTTCGGGAACAACGAATCACCGAGCCCCTGGTGGTATCGTAGCGGAAGTCGCCAAGACTTTCGGCAGGACACGCCGTCCCAGTATAACGCGAATGGCCCCGCTCGTTTGTCGCCACAGGGTGACGTCCGAACGCGGCGTTGAAACCCGCGACTCACCGTTCGCCCCTCCCCTCGCTATGCTCGACCCCATGGCATCAAGTTAAGACGAAACCCACGTAGGAAGCATTGATGTCAACACAACGTACAATCAACACAACGTACAATGGCTCCCTTCTCCCCCGGCTTTGTGGGGGAGAGGGGAGTCATGCTCTAAAGTGCGGACCGATTTGTGTAGACACCAACGCACTGGAAGGGAGGGGGACGTCGCGTGTTCGATAGTTTCCCGCCTTAACTTGATGCCTATGCCCCTCGCTGCGCTCGACCCTCCCTTCCAGGGAGGTTAATAGGCGGATTCCGCTCGACCTGCGTCGCAGGGGCGCGAAATCGCCGAGGCTGGTCCGGCGGACGACCGCCCGAAAAGGACGTCGAAACGGCTCCCTCCAGGCTACCCAGCCCCCCCCAGCCATCGCGATGCCCCTGATTGCGCTTGACCTTGAGTTTTGCCAGTGGCTATCGAATGGTCGATGGATTCCACCGAGACGATTCCCGTGCAACGTCCCAGCCGATGGGACGAACCGCTTGACGCATCAATGACCGATGCCGACGTTGCCTGGCTGCGCACTCGGGGCCCGTTCAACCAAATGGACCAGTCGGCGTTCCCCAAAGCGACACCGCTGACGGGGATCTTGCGTCACGATTGTCGTCTTCGCCGCGTCGAGCCCGGTGAAGTGATCGTGCGCGAAGGTGACTATGGGAACAGTGCTTTCCTGGTGATCACCGGAAACGTCCGCGTGCTGGTCGATTCGTTGACCGACACGCAGCTCGGCCGTCAGCCGACGCGGTCGATCGGTTGGGGAGAGGCACTGACACGATTCTTGCGACGATCGCCGCACCCGGAAACCCGGACGCCGCAGCAAGTCAGTCTGAACGCGGGTCGCGACGGGCAACAATCGATTCGCCAGGTTGATGACCACCCGGCGATCTTCTTGCAAGACATCGACGGCGTGTTGCGACGGCACGAAAGCGTGTCTTTGGGACCGGGCGAGTTGTTCGGCGAAGTCGCGGCGATGTACCGTTCGCCTCGAACTGCCACGGTGATCGCCGAAACCGAAGCGGCGTTGGTGGAGATCCGCTGGCAGGGGCTTCGCATCCTGCGTCGCGACCGACGCTTTGCCGACACGCTGGAACAACATTACCGCCGCCACTGGTTGCCCGTTCATCTTCGTGAAATCCCCCTGCTACGGTACTTGCCTGAAGAAAACATGCAGCGGGTGATCCAAGCGACCGAGCTGCGGTCTTATGGCCGGATGGAATGGAACGCCGACTACCGCAAGACGCGCAAGTTGCACCCGGCCGATCAAATCGCCTCCGAACCCCTGGTCGTCGACCAGGGGCAGTTGCCGACCGAGTTGATTGTCGTGCGCAGCGGGTTCGGGCGAATGTGTGTGCGCCACGGTGCGGCGCACCGGACGGTCGCCTACCTGGGTAAGGGGCACTTGTTCGGAATCGACGAGATCGCTTTCAACGCGATGCGGCCCGAATCGATGAGCGCGGCCCTCTATCAACACTCGCTTCACGCCGTCGGTTTCCTTGATGCGCTTTCGATCCCGATCGAAGTTTTCGCGACCGAGGTCTTGCCCCATATTCGCAAGTCCGAGCTACCCGAATCGGCCCGGGCCTTGCAACGTTCCTTTACCGAAAAACGCAAGGATCGACGCCGTCATCGCAGTGACCAGCGGAGCGAATCGACGGGCAGTTTTTCACAGGATCCGTCGCAGGATGTCCAGCACGCGACGGGTGTCAGTTTTGAATCGACCAGCATGTTGGAATTCATCGTCCAGCATCGATTGAACAACGGCCGCGACGCGATGGTGATTGATTTGCATCGCTGCACGCGCTGTGATGACTGTGTGAAGGCCTGTGCGGACGTCCATGACGGCAACCCCCGATTTGTACGCCAAGGCGTCGTTCACGATCGGCTGCAGTTCGTCCAAGCCTGCATGCACTGCAGCGATCCGGTGTGCATGATCGGTTGCCCGACCGGAGCGATCGCACGCGATCAAAATACCGGCGTGGTTTCGATCCACGATTCGATCTGCGTCGGCTGCGGCGTCTGTGCCGCCGCCTGTCCGTATGAAAACATCGCGATGGCCGAGGTCGTCGACCGTAAAGGCCGGCCGTACGTCGACCAGACGAGCGGAAAGGCGATTCGCAAAGCGACCAAATGCGATCAATGCAGCGGGCTACCCTCGGGGCCGGCCTGCGCCGCGGCCTGTCCACACGACGCACTGGTTCGGATCGACCTGAGCCAGTCGCCGCCACTTTCTCATTGGCTTCAAAAGCGGGGGTAAGCAGATGCGGGGCAATGTTACCGTCCATGTTACCGTCCATGTCACCGTTCATGTCACTGTTCATTGCGTTCGCGATGGGCGAAACCGGATCGAGTCACGGGGGCGGTACGCTTGAATCCATCCCACGGGCCCAGTTTGAAATTGCGCCGAACGATTGCGTTGTCGGCGACCCTGGTCGTGATCGCGATCTTTTGGGGGATCGCCGGGTGGGAAGCGTCGCGATTGGGCAGGCCTGCGTTTTTCACCGGGTTCACATTGCTGAGCGGGCTGGCGCTGTTGATGTTGCTCGGCGTGCGACGTCGCTTGCCGTTTTGGCCTTTGGGCAGCGTCAGCACTTGGACCCAGATCCATTTGTACGTCGGGCTTTTCACGACGGCAATCTATGTCCTGCATGTGCCCGCGCTCGTCGCCGGCGGGATGTTGGAGTCGTTTTTGTCGATCGTGTTTTTGATGGTCACCGCGAGCGGGTTTTATGGGATCTATGCCAGCCGGACGTTGCCGAAACGATTGACGGCGGTCGAAGGGCAACACCGATTTGATCGGATCGATTGGGTGCGCAATCAAATCGCGACCGCCGCGGAGAAGGCCTGCCAACAGATCTCCGAAGCGTCGGCCCAACAGGTGTTGCAGACGTTCTATCAACAGGCTTTGTCACCATTCTTTGTCAGTCGTCCGTCGCTTGCCTATGTGATCGCCCCCAATGGCAATCGTCGCCGCCAACTGCTGGGCGATTTGAAGGAACTGGATCGCTACCTGGAAGACGAAGGCAGACGCGTTGCGGGGCAACTCGCGGCGCTGGTCAGACGTCGTGACGATTTGGATTACCAATTCGCGCTGCAGTTGCGTCTGCGTTGTTGGGTCGTCTTTCATTCACTTTTGTCGCTGGTGCTGTTGGCTGTTGCGTTGGTCCACATGCTGGCCGTGCTGCAATACATCGGTTGAGAACGGAACTGAAACGAATCCATGCGACGAGACAATCTGGAAATCGGACTGCCCCCCCGAGATGATCGCCCGGGCGATTCGTGGATGCCGGCCGTCGCCGCCGACGGATCGGATCGCGGCACGCGTGTTCGTACCTGGACTGGACGGCGTCGCCGTTGGACCGCCATCTTTGGGGGCACCGTCGCGGCGGGCACGCTGTTGACAATGAGTTTTGTGCCCCGCGCCGCGCTCCTGAAACCCGGTGAACTGTCGACGCCGCACGCCCAAATTCTCTCCGGCGATGTATCCACCGATGCCTGCGCCGCCTGCCACCATCAAGCCGAGGTGTCGCCCTGGGCGTGGTTTGGTTCCGCACGCGACGCCCATGCCGGTGTCACGCAATCGGACCTGTGTATGGATTGCCATCACCGCACGATCGCTCCGAATCTGGCCTATGCGGCGCACAATCTGCCGCTGTCGGTCCGGGATCAAATGACCGAGACGATTCGGTTGGCGTCGAAGCGTTCGGGGGCCGATGACAGCGGGTTGTTGCAACGATTCATTCCCGATGCCGCCGTCGACCAAAACGATGTCGCATGCGGGACCTGCCACAAAGAACACCACGGCGCCGACGCGGACCTGCTGGCGCTCTCCAACACCCAATGCCAAACCTGTCACAGCAAACGGTTCGGGGCGTTTCCCGATTCGCACCCGGATTGGTCCAAGTGGCCGTATGGTCGCGGCGGAACAATCGCCTTTAACCACGCCACCCATCAACAAACCCACTTTCCCGCGTGGAAGTCAGGTGCAAAGAAGTTCGACTGCGCCACGTGTCATCCCGACGTCGCCCAGAAACGTGGTGAACCAGCGGCAGCCCGCGGCGAACTGGCTCGCGTGGCAAGCTATGAAGACAGCTGCCGGGGGTGTCATGACGACGCGATGAACGTGCTGGCCGGCAAGGGGATCGATTTCCTATCGCTGCCAACGCTGCCGGGCGACGCGTTGACGGGCGTGGAGGGCTGGCCAGACGCGGCGAGCGGGTATCCCGACGGTGTGATCTCGCCGCTGGCAGAGTTGATGCTGCGTGCCGATGAGGCGGTCAGCGGTGCCGTGCATGCGATTCCGGCGGCTGATGTCAGTCGCCTGGAGGGCGACGCCGATCAAACGGCAGATCGACTGAACCGTTTGGCACTGGGGTATCAAGCATTGATCGATCAAGTCGGCCGTAGCGGTCAGTCCGTGATGCGACAGCGGTTGTTGAACCTGGGGATTTCACCGGGGCCGTTCGATGCGGTGCTGCGTTCGTTGCCGCCTCAATTGATCGAATCGGCCGGACGCAGCTGGTTTTCGCAGCCGAACCCCAGAGGGATACCGAGCGCGTCGCTGGCACGACCGCGATCGAGGGTTCGTTTGGTCCTGGCCGACGATGAAGACCTGCTGGGTTTGGATTTGCTGGGAGATTCCAACGAGGACGAGTTGTTGTTGGGAGATCCACTGGCTGAGGATCCACTGGCTGAGGATCCACTGGCTGTTCCAGTCGTCGATCCGTCGCCCCGGGCCACGCCGACCAACGCCGCGGACTTGGTGCAGCGGGGCGGATGGTATCGCGATGACCAACGTTTTGCCGTCAGCTATCGGGGGCATGGACACGCCGACCCGGTGATGGTCGGCATGATCGAGACGTTTGCGCAGCTGGCCGATCATGACCCGCTGAAACAGCGGTTCTTTGACATGCCGTTTGTGGTCGCCTGCGTGTCCTGCCATTCCGGGGCGACGGCGATTCCGGCGGCCTGGAACGCATCCAATCTGGTCGGCAGACGCGGAGAGTTCACGAAGTTCTCACACCGCGCGCATCTGAATGTCGCGGCACTGGCCGATTGCACGCATTGCCATCAGGTCCGAAATCAAAACGCTCTCCCAGACCAACACGTCGTCTTCGCGGGCACGGACTTCCAACCACTGCCGCGACAATCCTGCGCGGGCTGCCACCACGCCCAAGCCGCCGGCGACGCCTGCACCCAGTGCCACCGTTACCATATCGGCCCGTAGGGATCGCCAAGCCCGCGACAGCATGGGCTGCGAAAAATCTGAATTCTGCGGTGGTTCAGAATTCACGCGAAATCATTCCGCGATGGATGGTCCACTCGCAGCAGCCATCGGACGAAAAACATGAGTGACATCAGCCGATTCGCGCAAGCGTTCGGGCCCCAGCGTCTATCGGAGGCCCCAGCGTCTATTGGAGGCCCCAGCGTCTATTGGAGGCCCCAGCGTCTATTTGAGGCCCGTAGGCTGGCGCCAAACGGCTGATCCCAAGAGGGTTTCGCGGAATCGAAAACGCCAAAATCCGACGAACGAAAACGCGAACAAATCGAACGATCTTGCGCAGCCCAGCGCCAGCATGTTTGTCTCGATGTACGTGATTCACTGCGACACTCACCGGGACCATGCGAAATTGCACCTAACGCGTGCATCCGGAAGCAAAGCCGCTAGAATCGACCAAGTGCGATGAGAGACAGGCAGCGAGAATGAAACGAATGCCCTGCCGTTATTCGATTGAATCAAGGAATACTGAAATGAAGTTGGTGCTGACCGTCGGGATGGGGATCGCTGGAATGGTCCTGGGTCTGGTTTCGGGTCAGGCAGGTGCAAATGACACGTTTGCCGACGATGTCGCCTTTATGAAAAAGCACACACCGATCGTGCTGCTTCACCGCGGTGACGCAGCGGTCGCGGTCGCGCCAGATTACCAAGGCCGCGTGATGACTAGTACGTTCGACCGCGACGCCGGCCCGAGCTTCGGATGGATCAACCGTCCGGTCATTGAAAAGGGGTTTCTTTCCGCAGATCAGCGGAAAGGCAAGCTCGAAGAACACATCTACGTCTTCGGCGGCGAAGAGCGTTTCTGGCTCGGACCGGAGGGCGGCCAGTTCGCCTTGTTTTTCAAACCGGGATCAAGATTCGAGTTCTCTGACTGGACCACGCCACCGGTGATAGACACCGAAGCGTTTAAGCTGGTCAAGCAGACGGAGTCATCGGCAACCTTCACGCACTCAACGGAACTGATCAATTTCAGCGGCACCGAGTTCAACCTCGGGATCCAGCGCACGGTCCGACTGTTGGCCAAACAGGATGCCTCCGAACAACTCGGCGTCCCACTCGGCCAGGGACTGCGATTGGTGGGGTACGAAACGGACAACCAAATCACGAACACGGGGGCAGACGCGTGGAAGCCCGAAACCGGTCTGCTTTCGATCTGGATTTTGGGGATGTACAACCCGTCACCGGCAACAACCGTCGTGATTCCCTTCAAAGCAGGCGACGCGCAGACGAGGGGGCCGGAAGTGAACGATGCCTATTTCGGCAAGGTGCCGCCGGAATACTTGCGTGTCCAAAAGCAAACCGTGTTCTTCCGCGGTGACGGGACACGTCGAGGAAAGATCGGGATCAGCCCACAACGCTCCAAGGGCATCGCCGGAAGCTATGACGCCTCAGGTCAGGTGCTGAACATCGTCACGTACAACGTTCAAGAATCACCGCACGGGTTTGTCAATTCCATGTGGGAAATGCAGGACCAGCCGTATTCCGGAGACGTGATCAATGCCTACAACGATGGTTCGCCCGAACCGGGAGCGGCTCCGTTGGGACCGTTCTATGAATTAGAAACGTCCTCACCTGCCGCCGCGCTCCAGCCCGGTGAAACGATGCGGCACATCCAGCGCACGTATCACATCCATGGGTCAGAGGAGCATCTCA
The DNA here is from genome assembly GCF_008035925.1 of Stieleria maiorica. NCBI lineage: Bacteria > Pseudomonadati > Planctomycetota > Planctomycetia > Pirellulales > Pirellulaceae > Stieleria > Stieleria maiorica. Next base: position 3,200,014 of record NZ_CP036264.1, on the reverse strand, counting down.
ATCCGCTGGCAAAACAGCTTCTGGGTGTCGACCTGAACAGCGTCAAGGCGGCGTTTAGGTGATCCGGTGGCGGCAAAGTCCTCCACGCCACTGCCAGGGAACCTCAACGTTCTGACTTGCCAATCGGCCACGTCTGCCCTTGGTTGCCCGCGGAGCCCTGTGACAACAAAAACGACAGAGCGTTGTTGACAGCCGCGTCGAATCCGCTAATCTAATGAGACTGATTCTCATTAGCACCCTTCAGACGCAGCCAGCCAACACCAGGTCTTCGATTCGATGTGAACTCCACGTCGTTTCGGCCTGTGCCCCAGCAAGCCACGCAGAAGCCCCTACCTAGTCGTCTGTCATCCGCTCGGAGCGATCCGCGGAAGACGGGGGACGCTTCAACGCGAGGTTCCTGATGGTCTTCAACACACGTTTGCGTCAGATCAACCACAACCGGTTCGATCGCAGTCGCCTCCGGTGCGACTGTCCCGGTGGCCAGCCACGGGCGGATCAGAAAGCCGGCTCTGCAACACGCTCCGTGTCCAATGGCGATGCCGGGAGGCAAGCGTGATGACGCGTTGGCAATTGATTCTGCTGCATCTCGTTGTCATCGGGATCCCAATGCTGGTCCTGTTCATCGGTTCTCTGGCCGCAAGTTACACCCGTCAACGGATGCGGTATCGACGCTACATGCAAAATGTGCTGCGGCACGTCGAAACCTACTCGCGTCGATAACGACGGTACACGCGAGTCACGCAGCCCAATCGTTTCCTATCCTTCGTTACATGTTTGAACGTCATGGACAACAATTTTGAGATCGCGAGCGCCGAATTTGCCTCGGGCAATTATCCTCTCGCCGTTCAGTTTTTGCAGTACGTGCTGGCCCGCGACGACGAGCACTTCGGGGCCCTTCGATTGATGGGGCTAGCGTGTCTAGCGTTAAACGAAACGCCCGATGGGATTGCCGCCTTGGAGGAAGCTTCCCTGCTGCGGCCGCTCGACGCCGCCGCTCGGATCGAACTGGCGATCGGTTACGGTGCCAGCGGACACCCAGACCTCTCGTGTGATTTACTGATGAGTGAGGCGACCGGCGGAAGGGCGAATGCGAGCGAGATGCTTCGAATCGCTGTCGGCCTGGAAGCGGTCGACGAACCTCGCCTGGCGATGGAAGCCTGTCGTCGCGCCGGGGCAGCCAATCCCGACTCGGCGGAAGTCCACTACCAGATGGGATGGTACGCGCGACGCTGTGGACATTCTGATAGCGTCGTCGAAGCCTTGCTCCGCCACGCGATCAACTTGGAACCTCTCAACATCCATTACCGCATCGGGTTGGCATCGTTGCTGATCACACTGGGCCGGAAATCCGAAGCGGTTCTGTTATTGGACTTGCTGATCCCCGAATCGCTCGATGCGGTCGCCTGTCAATGCTGTCTGAAGCGGATCGCCAATCTGTATTTTGATTTCAACGATTTCGACAGGGCCAGCCGGTGTGCCCAACGACTGCGCGAGATCGCAAGGCCCCAGAGCGGCGCGAAGGTGTCCGCCCATTCAAGCCCCTTCGGCGTTGCATGAAACCTTCACATGCATATTGCTTCCCCCCTTCAACCGAGGCCGGACGTCTTTGTCCTCCAACCATGAAACGAACCAGGTCCCCCGAAGCATTGTATGCCGAGCTGTCCCAAGTTCTCACCGAGGGGACGGCTGACGAGGCTCTGAATCAACTCGATGAGATTTGTCGGTCCAGTCCAGACGATGGAGGTGCGTTCGAGCTACGGGGACTGTTGGCCGCCCAAACCGGGCGGCCAAATCTGGCGGTGCACTATTTGGAACACGCTGATCGTCTACTGCCGCTGGAGCCCTTGTCGTACCGCATTCTCGCGCATGCGTATTCGGGCATCGGCCGTGACAAACAAGCGGTGGAATTATTGCATCGCTTGGCGATCAATCACGCGGATCTGCCATGGTACAACCGGCTGCTCGCTCGAGACCTTTTGTGTCAGGGATACCCCGAGTTGGCCACCGATGCGTTGTATCAGGGCGTTGCGTTTCAGCCCCGAGAAGACGCCAGTTGGCATGACCTCTCCGCGGCGCAATCGGTGCAGGGCGACCCGCCTTCGACGTGCCTGAGATCGGTCGCCAGGGCGATCGCACTTGCCCCCGAGACCGTCGAATACCGTGTCACGGCGAGCAACTTGCTGATTCGGATGGACGAACCCTTGGCCGCCTACCAGACCGTCTGTCAGGTCATCACGGCCGATCAATGCGACTTGGACTGCGAATGCTGTCTCTGGCGACTGATCTACTTATTCGACTGTTTCGACGACCACCCCCGCATGTCCTGTTGCTACCGTCGTTTGAAGTCGATGATGATGATGATGATGCCGTAAAGGCCGGATGAAGGGAACGCCGCTATCGATCAGGAGAACCCGAAATGAGTGCCGCTGAATTGATTCGACGATTGCACCAACACCGAATGTGGGCCAACGGTCGTCTGATCGAAGCGGCCGATGCGGTCAGCGAGCACGCGCTCCGGCAGCCGTTCGCGATCGGTCAAGGATCGATTTGGAAGACACTGACACACCTCTATGCCGCCGAATATGTCTGGCTCGCTGCGCTTCAGGGTGATGCTCAACCGGTGGCACCTGGAGACCTTGCCGGCAAGCTGCCCGGGAATCAGGAAGGGGACGACGCCGCCACAACACTCCAGGAACTCCAAAGCCGCTGGAGTGAACTCGACGGTTTGTGGCGGAGCTACCTCGCCCAATTGACCGACGAGGAGCTGGACCAGCGGGTTGAGAAAGTCGCCTCGTTGTCCGGAAAACGCTCGGCGATTCGCCGCGCCGATATTCTGTTGCACGTCTGCACTCACGCGCAATACACCACCGCGCAACTGATCAACATGCTTCGTCAAGCCGGTCACACCGACCTGCCCGACGTCATGCTGATCTCGATGGCCCGCGCGGAATCACTTTAGCACTTCTCAACCGTACGATGGCCCCTCCGAGCCGTCGGCTCCTCTTCAACCGTACGTTGGCCCTTCCGGGCCGTCGGCTCCGCTTCAACCGTACGATGGCCCTTCCGGGCCGTCGAGCGTGACGGCCAGCGACGCGGCTGCAGGCCTGGTGAAACTTAGTTTCGCCAACCGAAACCGTGTTTTCCCGCCCCCCTTTCATCGAACGGCCCGGTCACTTTCCGTGGATCAATGGCCACTGGCGGCCCGTCGCAAATCGACATCGCGGTGTCGCAAAAATGGCGAGAGACCGGTCGACGAAGCAAAGTTCCGTGACACCCTGGACGGTTTGTCCAACACCATCGCCATGGGCGAAATCATGACCGCGCTGCAAGACGGCGACAAACGCGCCAACGGCATCGCGACCAATGGTGGCAATGCGAGCCCCTTTGGTCTTGCCGCCTTGCGCCGCAACCCTTCCCTTTGCCAAGACAACGGCTATGTCGATCCAGACCGTCCACAGTTCTGGTTACCCGAGTGGCAACAGCGGAACCGCCGCAACTTTGCCCGAGGACACCGTTGGGCGGATGCATTGCCGATCATGTCGGCCGTCGTCACCATCTTGCCGCCTAACCGCGAATCCTGTGGCCGGCACAACGCCCTGGGGACGACGCTCGTGGCGACGGTCTTCAGTCGGCACCAAGGCGGCGCACACGTCCTGATGGCCGACGGGGCAGTGATCTTCATGACCGTTACAGGTTTTGCTGGATCAGCCGGACCATCGCTTGTGGCGACCCGACGGCTCCGACGGTGCTGGTTTTGGGGAACAATAGCTTGGGGATCTTTCCCGCTCCAGCTTTCTGATACAGCGCGACGTGCCGCTTGATGTAGTCACTCGGCACCGGCCCGCTCAGCGTTTTCTCGAGCTCTTCGCCGTTGACGATCGTCATCGCCTTGGCCTTGGCGGTCGCGAAATTCGGCTTGGATTCGAACAGGTAGTCGTGGAATTGGGCAAATTTCCCCTGGTCGACCGCCCAAACGGCGATCGCAAGTTTCGCGATCTCGCACGCTTCGCCGTGGCTCGCATGCGTTGATCGGATCGTCGGATTGCATTTTCCATCCAGCGGAACCGGCAACGTGATGACGGCAAGTCGATCACCGAATTGCTTTTTGGCCTCGCTTAGCGATCGGTGCGTTTGTTGACAGTGGGGACAGGTGTAATCGAACAGCTCGACAAACACCATCTCCGCATCGGGATTTCCGATCAGCGGCCATTCGGTCGTCGCCAACTTGACACCGCCCAGAACGCTGGCGGTGTTGCGTTGCGGTTGGCTTGTTCCCGCATCGCTCACTTGACCGGACAGCAAGATCGTGGGGTTGGCTACCGCGGTCAGCAGATGGGTCACGTCCGCTGCCCACTTCGACGCGGCCGGTGGAAAAAGCGATGCTTGCGGTGCTGCGGACGCCGGCGGAGCGAAGAATTCTGTCTCGGCATCGTACTCCATGTTCGTCGCGGGAGCTGCTCCGGCAGGCCCCTGCGAGTGTTCGATCACTTCGTACGTCGGCGGTGCTTCCGTGCCAAGCTGCAAAGCGGCCAGTACGGCGACCGATGCCACCGCGCCGCTTGCGACCCATCGTAGGGCTCGCTTGCTGATCGGCAGACTCCACAAGTAGACTCCGGCCAACACCAATCCCGCCGCATGAGCGACCAAGCAATACGGGCAAAGTTGGCCGAGCGCGAAGATCTGCAGCCCGACAAACCAGACGGCCGCCCCACCGGCGGTCAGACTCGCCAACCCGATGGCGTTCCAGCGGAGCGTTTGCGTCGCCCCCTTCTGGGGACGCGACAACAACAAGCCGAGAATCGCGACGTGCGTCAACACGGCCGGAATGCTGACCGGCACCGACAGCACGCTCGACCACCGACTGTGCAGCACATGGTTGCAATCGAACAGGCTATCACCGCTGCAGCCGGCGACCGGGGATGACGTCAGTGACGACCAGGCCAAATACCCGCTTGTCAGCATCGCGACGAAGCTGGACAGAAACATCGTCCACCAAACCAGCGTGCCGACAGCTTGGTCCGCCGACGGAGCGACACGACTCTTCGTCAGGTTGCGAGAAAGAGGATGCGAATGGACGGAAGGAAAAAGGTTGGCGGTCGACATGGGCGGATTTCCAGAGGCGAGTTGAGAATTCCAGTTGTGTTGCTGGGACCGCTGAGCAGTTTTGATGCCAATCCTTGAAAATCCTTAACTCCCGCAGCATTTCGCCCTCTCATCCGATCTTCACTCATTCAAAGCCCCGATGTTGGTGCATTTCCAATCAGCTTGGATTCAGGCGAACCAGATTCTCGACCGCCCGAACGTCGCGTTTGAGCACGCAAATCATCGACAACGAAGAAGAGGCATCGGTCGACCATCCGATCAGGTGGCCGTTGACTTTTTTCCAGCCCGGACCGAGACGAGAAAAAGTTTTACCAAGACGGACAGAGGCGAAACGCAACCAATCCAAACGATCTGGTCGATTGGGTAACAGGTGGTCGGTGGATGGGTGCACGACGCCTTTCCTAGGTCCGTCGCGCGGAGCCCCACGGGCGACGGCCCGGAAGGGAGATCGTACGTGAGCGAAAAGCATCACCCTCAGCTGGACGGTCCCGAAAAGGCTAAACAGCAATGATCCGTTGGCGCGAACTAGTGCCGCGAAGATTCTGCCGAGCGACCTGCCGCCGAGTCTTGGACCAACACGAAACCGGGTTTGAGCCACAGCCATAATCCCCGAGCAAACGCAAACGCACGTGCCCAGACCGCCCCCGTCTTCGAAACAAATCAATTAGGAGTCGTTTTCCTTCGGGCCGGGATGCGTTCTGCTCGAATTCCGGCAGACCACGGCGTTTACTCGATGCCAGACGTCGAATCGACGAGCAACTCCAACAACGCAATGTCCATTTGAATATCGGCGTCGTCATCCCTTGGTTGACCGATCCATGGTGCCGCACTATCAATCTCATCCGCAGGAAGTTGCACTTGATGGACCGCCCGACCAACTTCGCGGTCAATCGGTGGTGAATTGTAGAACTCGTTGAGACCGACGATCGAGCGAGCATCCTTCAAGCGACAACGTTCTGAGTCTTCATCGAGAAAACTCGATTCGGTTTCCAGGGTGAGTTCCCCTTCCCCTTGCTCCAACGCGATACGGTTGATGACTGTCAGTGCGTCAAGTGGGGACACTTTGCCGTCCATGTTGACGTCCAGAAACCGCGTGGACAGGATCGGTGACTCGCCTTCCCCACCGTCCGCATTGAGGGAAAGATAATTTATCACCCGAAGCGCATCGGAAGGACTGGTGATGCCATCGAAATTGGTATCGGTGTGCAATAGAAAATTGGTACTTACGTTTGCCGACATGGCGTCCTCGCCATTTGAGGAATAAACGTAGTAGAGGCTATCGATCTGGCTGGGTTCAAAAACGATCGCGTAGTATTCCCCTTCGCTAACGCGGGCCGTGATGATACCGCGTTGGAACTCGTGCGTCGGTTGCAGATCCTGATCGATCACCTGGGCGAATTCCCTGAGCGAGCTTACCCCGATGGGAACGATCGCGAGAGTCGTGTCTTCGATTGCCTTGAACATCAGCGCGGTCACAAGTCCATCTCCCGGAATGGAATGTGGTCCGGTGATTCTCATCGGAGGATAAATACGGTGCGGCTTGGCTTGGAAATCCGCGACGATGTACGCATCCGTCGAATAGGCATCGAGTCGGAATGCAGTTTGTCCGGAGCCCGAGACCGGATAGATGCTTAGGTCTGTCAACACGAATGGGCCATCGACCCCATTGTCGATAATGCTTTGACTTGAGAACGACAGTGCGACGTCGACCGTTTCTCCTTCATCCAGAGTGACGGTCGTCCCTTGGAAATCGATCTCCCCACCTTCGCCGTCTAGCAGGCGACCGTTCAACTCATACGAACCTGATTGGCCGACCATCACCTGTGTGTAGATGACTAGACGATCGACGATGTCATCAGCATTGTCGTCGACGAGCGCGTGCGAGAAGACGCCTGTAAAATCGATCGGCAGCGTGGAAGCCGGCTCGAAGTCTTCGGGCATGAGCGTGTCGGTCGTCGCTGCGTCCTCAACGATGTCAAACGTCGTTTCCTTGCCGATCGAAACATAACGCACCTGATAGGGCCCACCCGAGCCGTGGTCGGCGATTGCGCGTCCATCAAATGAAAGTGTGATTTCGTTTCGGCCGGCTGCGAACGTCTCTTCCTTGCTGATCGTCTGAATCAGCGTTCCGTCGTCAGCATACAGCGACGCCTTTACCGTGTACGTGCCGACGGTCTGCACATCGATTGACAACGTGACATCCAGCTTGTCGGCAAAGGAATTGTTGTTGGTATCGACCGCCTCCGTTTGAATGTCGGTTGAGATTGTGGCCTCGGAGTCAAAATCGGCCGATTCGAACGATTCAGTCAACGCTGCCGAGCGATCCACCTGCACAAAACTGGAATCGTAAACGTGCACCTGGACGGTGTATGGACCGTCAATTCCGCTCCGCAACAACGGTGATGATTCCAGGTCCAAGACCACAGTCTGATTTCCGGCAGCAAGCTCGACGCTTGAACCCACATCTGCCAGAAAATCGCCGTCCAAGGAGAACACTTTCGCTTGGATCGCTCCCGCTGTAGCAGTTCGCGAGAACACTTCTGCCGAGATTCGCAAAACATCGAACTGGCCATCCGCGTCCAAGCTGACACCCGTCGCAACAACGGAAACGAGATCAATATCGGACTCGCCGAATTGTGTGTGGTCGATGCCGGCCGCCTGTATCTCGAAGGTTGACGTCGATTGCTCCGGCGAGACGACGGTGAAGGTTGCCTGATAATTGCCGTCCATCGCTCGATAATAAATGTCTTCGCCACTGAACGCGAAATCCAAGCGATAGGTTCCGGGGGTAGCGGCCTCCAGGAGAACCGTGTTCTCAAGACTGTTGTTGTAGGTCGCACGATTGGTGATCCGCGTTCCCCGTGCGGAAAGCGATCCCGTCACGGCATACGTCCCCGGCGTGTCCACTTCCATGTCCCAACGGAAGACCAGTTGATCGTAGATTCCGTCTCCGTCGATGTCGTGTCCCGCGTAGTCGGTCTCGGTCGATGCGATCCATTCGCCATCGGCCGCGACCGGTTGTGCCTCAATGAATTCTGGTGAAGCATTGGGGCGATAGAGGTAGTCACCCCAGCCATGCGCAGGACTGATGCCGGTGTCGTACACGCGCTGATTGCCCACGACCGCGTAGGGGCCGATCGCGTCTGTCCCCCCGACACCGGAATCAAACCACTCGATGAAATCGTGCAACGCACCCGTCCAAGTCTTTCCGAACGTCGGGTCGAAAAACGTTCCTGCGTAATAGCCGACCTGATGCATCCCGAACAACCATCGGTCCGGTGTTGCGCCGGGCGGATGTGCATTCCCGCTGATTTCCCCACCGACTGACGTCGACGGTTTGGTAATGAAGGAAGCTTTAGAGAAAGGATTCCACGAGGAGGTGTTTCCGTAGGTTCGTTCAACATCCGTATCGAGTCCGAGCGAACGCGTCAAACCCTGCCAGGCATTTGAAAACGTTACACAGTTCCCCATGGGCGTCGGTGAACTGCCTCCCATTCCCGTTAAACGCGTCCAATCTCCAGTGGAAGTGTTACCTCCAGAGCGAAAACCGACATCGCGATAGCGCCACCCCGACTGACTATAGATGCCTGCCAAAACTCCATGTGCAACCTGAGTGTCGGTCGTCGCACCGCTGGCCCATTTGGTCCCCGCTTCGATCCACTCCTTTTTCGGATCCCACCAGGTTTCTGGCTCTGCGTAGGTGACATACAAGTCCAATTCTGGAACTTGTGGTTGGCTAACGACAACGCCATCACTGTCTTTGATCTCGAATTCCAGCCTCAGCTTGTATTGGCCGATGGACGAGGGGACCTTGATCGAGATGTCTTCCGTGAGATCCGATGGAGTGATCGAGAATTGTCCGTTTCCAGTTTGAGCACTACCGACAATGGAATACGCGTATTCGACTTTGAACGTTTCGTTCGGGAAAGACGATCCAACCGATTCAAACTGGGGAGTGACAGTGAAGGCCCCGGGACCACCGCCGAAGCCGAAGAAACCCGAATCGATCATGTTGTCGGCGATGGGTTGCCGACTGGAAGTCGCTCGATCATAGACCAAATCATTGATGCCTCGCATGTCGACATCATCGGTGGCCATGATATCTTTGACTTCTATGTCATAGACATCAATTTCAAACTCGATCCGATTATCCCCACCATTACAGGGTTGATAGAGATCCAGGTCTGGATCATTGGTCGTTCGATAGTCGTCGACCGAACCGTCCTCGCGCGTCACACGAAGTTGGCCCCAGTCCGCCTCTAAACACCAACCACCGCCCAGCACATCAATGATGATCAAGATTTCGTTCGCACCGGAGACGATCAGGCTCGGATCAACATCAAACGTCACGGTGCTCCACTGATCGTCGGCCCCCGTCAGGTACTGCCCCGGTGAAGTCAAACGGGTCCCGTTAAAGTACAGCTCGTCCCGCTCGCAGGTGCTGCTATTGCAATTGAAATCGACGTCCTGGACTCGTACGGTCAACGTCGCGCTGCGAATCGGAGTTGTCGACTCGCCCTCCCCGTGACCCACCATCGGCGCTGGCCGATAGCTTTCCAGTAGCGATTCACGATTGTTCGCGTCCAACCAATCGGCCGGGGTGGTCGGCACGTAGTCTCCGGCGAGCATCTGTCGTGGTTCGAGCAGCTGCACGGACAGGTGTTGGCGAGGGCGCCCTGGGCTCGCTTCGCGACGGTCGTTTCGAAACAATTTGGACCGATCTGCCGCATACCTTCTTGAACTCGTCATGCTGTGAATCCTTGGTCTGTTTGAATCGTGCTTTCCAACGGTACGAATACCCTCTATCCCCAGGGGGCGATACACCCACCCGCGAGAGCATTAGAGACGATTGCTCCAGACCGGGCAACCAAATCGGATTCATTTTGCGGCCATTTTGCTTTCAGCCAGAAGGCGTTGACACTTAGCGTGCATGCCTTTCGAAAGTCGACTCGCGCATCGTTCCAACTTCCGAAGATTCACTTGCAAACCTGAGTTCACGACAATGCGTCCATCAATCAACCAATATCGTGACGTTGCCGAACGTGTTGGACCGTGCGGTCAATATGTAGGATAGGCTTCAACGAAGCGCTGCAGGCGATAGGTTCCGCAATTGCATTAGCAAGCGACCAGAGACAACGGGGGACGAGTAGAATCGGCGAATACAAGGGAGACATGAACATGCCCATTTCACGCAGACAATTCGGTGCTACGGTCGCTGCTGGAATCACTACGGCGGGAACGATCTTCGCCGATGACTCAAGACCTCAGACGCTTCGAGTCATCGCCTACAATATCTTCAACCTCACTGGCTGGCCGCACCAACGTCGATTGGCTCAGCAAGCCGTCGCCAAGGGTCAGATGGCGAAGAGATTGGCGATGGAACTGTCACTCCACGAACCAGACATCATCAGTTTCTCCGAATCCCCCGGCGAAGAACTGACCAAGGAAGTCGCCGCGTTGCTGGGAATGAACCACGTCAGATTTCCCAGTGGAGGCAGTTGGCCGGGCACATTGCTGAGCAAGTTCGAGATCATTGAGTCACAGAACGCTCCAGTGCAAAGCGAGCGTCCAAAGGAGCTTTTCACAAGACACTGGGGAAGTGCGACCGTGAAGTTGCCCAGTGGCGATCCACTCGTCGTTCATTCGGCACATCTTTATGTGATGGCCGCTGGTCCGATTGCGGAGCGTGTGACTGAATCGAGGCCGCTTTTCGAGGGAGCGTTCCGACTCAACATCAACGACAAGGAATCATTTGCCTTGAGCGATCACTTGCCGCAGTTGGCCGTGTTTGAGTGGAAATAGAAAACAATGCGGCAGTTCCTCTGCCCAAAATGTGGAAAGCAATATCTCGCTGATGAAATGTTGTTGTCAGCTTTATCGCCGCATCTTTCGTTTCCAATTCTCCGCTGCAAGAATCTGCTGCAACTGATCGATCAGGCCGGATAACGTGGACTCGTCGCCCTCCTCGAGGCTGGCCAAGCAATTGCAATATGGACATACACTGCCCGGCCTTGGGACACGTCTATCATGGGAGAGACGACTGACGAGTTCGACGGCGCTGAACACCGACAGTTCGTCTTCTCGCTTTGCGTGGAGTTCCCGCACAGCGACATCCCACTGCTAACTGAACGGATGCGGCAGTTCAATGCGAGCGAAAGAGGAGCCGCTTACCGTGAAGAGCGTGGGGTGGCGTGATAAATGATTTGGGGCGGTTTTTGTGAAATCCTGTGAAATCCACTTTTGGTCAATTCCGAGCCACCGCCCACAAACGACAGAAGCCCTTGCGCTGCAAGGGCTTCTGAGTACACCCCAGAGGATTCGAACCTCTAACCTTCGGTTCCGTAGACCGATGCTCTATCCAGTTGAGCTAGGGGTGCGGCTGTGAGAGGGGGAAGTTTAGCGGACCGAGATTGTTTTGCAAGGCCGGCTCCGCCTTAGACTTTTCTGGGCCGTAGAAGGTTCGACGGACCGCAGCGGAATTTGTCGCCGCGGCCGCGTTCGACTCGGCCAGATGCTTCTTTTCGGACACCCCGCTCCGTTTCTTCAGCCTCATTTTTGATTGGGGCGGTTTTGTTTCGGTGTCCTGAAATCGGAGCGGCGGCTTCGCACGTGGCGATGAGCAATCGTCGATTTGGGGGTGAGTGGTTTCACCAGCAGGGGATCACCGGGAAAGTTCGGGGAGCGACCGCCCGGAAGGGCCGTCGTACCTGGAGGCTCGCGGGGCCTGTTGGAGCGACCGGCAGGAAGGGTGGTCGTAGGTGGCGGCACGCGGGGCGTGTTGGGCCGACAGCCCGGAAGGGCCGTCGTACGTGGAGGCACGTGGGACGCGTGGGAGTGACCGGCCGGGAAGGGCTGTTGTACGTGGGGGGAAGGGGTGTGGGGTGGCTTTTTGAACATGGGGGCATCCGGTTGGGGTATCATCTCTTGATGGCGGCTTCACTTTTTCTGTGAATGATTCTGAATCGGGTGACGCAATGCAAATCCACCACCGGCCGAGACTTTGGTTCGGCACAGGACGCTCTACCCCACGGCGGCCCGGCAGAGGGAGGCCCGGGACCGTCAATCGCTCGCTCGCCGCGGCGATGGTGCTGGCGGTCCTCTCAGGCGTCGCCGGGTGTCTGCCTGAGGCGCCGCCACTGGACGGCATGCTGTCGTTTCGCGAAGCCAATGAGTTGCTGTTCGAGGAACATGCCAACCACGGCGCGATCTACGACATCGATCACGTTTGGAACGGCAAACCCTTCAAGGCCGAGTGGCGGCTGGCCAATTTCTTGAAAAAGAGCGCCCAGCTGCAAATCAAACCGCCGACGGACACCTTCGACGAAGTCGACTTGTGCATGGCGCTGGAAACTGCGCTGGCCGACGAGTCCTCCAATCCGTGGCACAACGTCGCCGACGACGCGATCCTGCGTGGGTTCCGCCATGCGCTGGCCAACGACGACACTCACCTCGGCTATGCCTCCTGTCCCGACGCCCCCTACGACATCACGGTCAAAGTCAAAAACAACGGGTCGGAATGGTTTTGCGAAGTCAGGGTGCAAAACCTGATCGATCCGAAAAAGCTGGAAGAGGCCCAGCAGTACGCCCAAGACCAACTGGATCGACTTGAGAAGCAACATGCTAACGATTAAGTGCCCCAAGTGCGCGACACTGATGAAGTTGCAACAGCAGGCGGTCGCGGTCAAAGTCAAATGCCCCAAGTGCCAGACGGTGCTGAAGGTTCCTGGAAAAAAATCGCCGTCGCCAGCAGCGGACACCCAACAGCCCGCCGCTCAAACGGCCGCGCCGACCGAATCGGCCGCCGCCACGAAACCGGCGGCCAAGAAGCGTGTCGCTAACAAGCCCGCTGCGGCAAAGCCGGCAGCCAAGGCGTCATCGCCCGCGGCGTCTGCCGCACGAAGGACAGCGAAAAAGCGAAAACCGGCGGCGCAGCAGGTCCCCGCGGCCGCCCCCGCAGAGTCTCCGTTTGTCGATGAGAATCCGTTCGCAAACCTACCCTCCGGCGGTTTTGACACCGCGTCTGCGGCAGCCGACCCATTTGGAGCAGACCCGTTTGCTGCCGATCCGCTGGCTGCTGATCCACTGGCTGCGTCTCCGGCTGCAGCACCGGCGGCGGGCGGTTTTGATTTCGGTAATCTGGACGTTCCGGCCGCCGGCGCAGTTGCGGCCGGTGGTTTTCCCGCCGCCGCGGTTCCCGCGGCATCCGGGGCGGCGTTTCCCGCGGCCGCCGGACCACTGGCGGCCGCATCCCCGGCGGCCAATCCGGCCGCTGGGGCTAAGAACGCGGGAACGAAAAAACCGATCAACAAAAAGCTGTTGTGGATCGCCGCCGGATCGGGCGCAGCCGTCGTTGTCCTGGGGCTGGTGATCGGACTGACGGTGATGGCGGTCAAATCCAAACGCTCGCGCCAGACGGCCTCGTCCGCCGCCGAGGCGGTCGAAGCTCCGGCGGGTTTTCAAAGCGGATCGGTCAACCGGGTTTCGTTTGTCGTCCCCGAAGGCAACGCCGTCGAAGAGCCGCCGACATCGATCGAAGCCCAGGTGTTTGAGAGCGCAGCGACAGGCGCCACGTTCCTGGTCGCCGTCGACACCTACGAGTATCTGAACCCAAGCGACATGCAATTGGCGTATCGCGCCGGACGGATGATCATGTCAGATGTCTACGGCGGAGAACGCGTCGAACGCAACGGACACGCCGGCATGAAGGGCAGCAGTAGCGGTGGCATGACGCTGACCGACATGACCGTGGAATACTACCTGGTCGGTGACCAAGTCATCTTGTTCGGCTGCGGGATACCCAGAGTGGAATGGTCCGAGGAGGATCTGGAGGAGGGCCGGCCGCCGGAACCGAGTGAGGAGGAGAAGGCGAAACAGGAAGCGTTTCAAGCGGAGATGGAAACGTTTTTTGATTCGGTGCGGATTTAGTGGGAGGGGAGGGATGGCAGAATGATTCGGGGCAGAATGATGGAGGGCAAGTCGATGGGGACAGGACGATGGGGGCGGTAGGGGTTGAGCCTAAGAGAATTCAACGGAATTGAATCCGTCGAGATTCCGCGAAACCCTGTTGGGATCAGCCGTTTGGCGCCAGCCTACGGGCTTCATGGACGCTGGGCCTCCACCGACTCTGTTGCCCGAACGCTTGCGCGAATCGGCTGATGTCACTCGTGTTCAGTGCGTTCCCAGGCGGAGCCGGGGAACGAGGCGACGAGAGCGGGGGTGCGTGGGCCGGCGCCAGATGGCGGACACGATGAAGTACGAAGGGAACTGAAACCGGCAGGCGCGAGGGCGCGTTATTCGTCCAGGATCATCAATTCCACCGAGCGGAAGTCGCAGGGGTGGCTTTCCGATTGCAGGGAGATCGTGCCTTGGTCGAGCAGGTTTCCGCCTTGCTTGTCGGCCAGCATCGCGGCATGTTCGTCGCGATCGTCCAGTTGGGGCTGGGTGTACTCCAGCACGGTTTCGCCGTCGATGATGTGCCGGACGAGTTTTGAGCCGCGGACTTCGACTTCGGCCGTCACCCATTGCTCACCGTGATACGTTTTGGAGCTGGACGACGTGCAGTGGGGCAAGAACAGTTTGCCGTTCATGACGACGTTAGTGCCGGGGGTGCACAGGTTCAACGTCGTGCGCTCGTCTTTGCCGTTTCCGCCCAACAGCTGGACTTCGATCGAGGTCGGAAAATCCTGGTCGATGGTCATCATCTTGGGGTCTTCGCCGTGCAGCATCAGGCCGCTGTTTCGCGTCGCCCATCCCGGCCCGCCTTTGACCTGGTCGCCGACAAAACGATAGACCACGCGCAAGCGGTAATGGGAGAACGGCTTGTTGTAAAACAGGTGGCCGAACCGTTCGTCAAAGCTGGGGTAGGCCGATTCGTCGTAGCGGACTTTCAACAATCCGTCTTCGACGCGGAACGTGTTGCCATAGTTTTCGCCGACCGCGTGGTGACGGATTTTGGGCGTCCAACCGTCGAGGTTTTTGCCGTTAAACAGCTGGATCCACTCGGATTTTCCAGCGTCCTTTTCCGCAGCGGGCTCGTCGCCGCAGACGTGGTTTTGGAGGAGCGTCAGGCAGAGGCACAGGAGAGCGAGGGAGTATCGAGAGAGCAGGCGAATATTCATGGTGTCAGGCCGGAGGCAAAAAAGGGGAGATCTCTTGGCTGTAGTATAGAGTCAATCTTGGCTGTAGGGGTCGGCAAACGCGCCGAAGCCGCCCAGCCCTCCGTCGACTTCCAGATCCGTCGCGGTGACGAAGGAGGCATCGTTGCTGGACAGCCAGAGAACGGCGGCGGCGACTTCTGCGGTTTGGCCGATTCGTCCGAGGGGATGCCGATTGGCCAGTGCGTCACCGCCGCCCTGTTGCTGAAGCGTCGCTCGGACCAAGGGCGTGTCGATGGCCCCCGGCGAGACGGAAACGACACGGATTCCGTGACGGGCGTACTCGATGCCCCATTGTCGCGTCTGCATGACATTGGCGGCTTTGATCGGCCCGTACGTCCCGACTTCGCGGGCCGTCCGATGGGCTTGGCCGCTGGCCAGATTGACGATCACGCCGGATCGTTGCTGGAGCATCACCGGCACAACGTGCTTGGCCATCCAGTGGTACCCGGAAAGATTGACCGCCAACATCTGCCTCCAAGTGTCGCTGTCCAATTGATGAATCGGCGCGTAAGACGACTTCGGCTGAATCGCCGCGTTGTTGACCAGGACATCGATCCCGCCGTGGTGATTAACGGCGTGGGTGGCGACGGTTTTGCAGTCCGCTTCGCTGGCGACATCGCAGTGGACATAGTCGATCCCGTCGGGCAGATCGGCTGCCGAAGCATCGTCGACGTCGGCACAGATCACCATGGCCTCTGACTGGGCGAAGGCGTCACAAATCGCTCGGCCGATCCCGCTGCACCCGCCGGTGACGATCACCACCCGCCCTTGGTTTTCGTAGCGAACCGATCCGGAAGGGCGTTTGGGATTCATGGCGAGGCTTGCTCCTTGGCGACATCCACTCGCGGGCGGTCATTGGAGAGTGGCAACGTGACGTAAAACGTGGAGCCGTCGGATGACGAATCGAACGAAAGTTTTCCGCCATGGGCTTCCACGATCGATTTGCTGATTGCCAACCCCATCCCGATGCCTTCCTCCTTGGTGGTGTAGAAGGCGTCAAAGATTTTTGCTTGTTGCTGGTCGCTGATTCCCGAACCGTTATCGCGAACCGCCACTCGCGCGTATTCGTCGCCGAGGGTGACATTGATCGATACGGTCGGGTTTTCACGATCACGTGTCGCGTCGCAGGCATTTTGCAACAGGTTCACGATGACCTGACGAAGCTGGACCGCGTTGCCGAAGACCATCTGCGGCGAATCGCAAAGGTTGCAGGTCAGGTCGGCGAAGTGGTTATGCAGGTTGCATTCGATCAGGTTGACCGAGTCGTGAACGATTTGATTCAGGTCGATCCATTGATAATCACTGTGTCCCCGTTTCACAAAGCTGCGCAGCCCGCGAATGATCTGGCCGCAGCTTTCGGTTTGGTCACAGATGTTTTCCAGCCACGATTCGATCGGCACGGTGTGCTCGCAGCCGTCATTGGCGATCGCGACTTTGGCGGCGACGGCGAAGTTGGCGATCGCGGCCAGGGGCTGGTTGATCTCGTGGGCGATCCCGGCCACCATTTCGCCCAGGGTGGAGAGCCGCGAGACGTGTTCGAGCTGGATCTCCATGTCGCGAAGTTGCTGTTCGGAGACCTTTTGGTGCGTGACATCGAACATCGCTCCACGCAGCATCCGCGGATTGCCATCGGAATCGGTCACCAGGTGCGCGACCAGATGCAGCCAAACGATCGCACCGTCGGCGGCGGTGACGCGCAATTCCAGATCACGATCTCCGTTGCCGGCGGCGCAGGCGGTGCGAAACTCGCCGTATCGCGCCCGATCTTCGTCGACAATTCGCTGGTCCAAAAACATCGGTTCCTCGATCCACCGGCGGACCGGGAAGCCCAGAATCGACTCGGCCTGCTGGCTGACGAACGTGAACCGATGTGACGGCAACTCCGATTCCCACACGATCGCTTTGACATCATCCAACAGATCGCGGAATTGTTGTTCGCTGTGGGACAGTGCTTCGGAAAGCAGATCTTTGACGGCGCGATGGACCCAGAGGATCAGTTCGGCCGGTTCGAGTGTCTTTTCGACGTACGCGAACGCGCCCAGGTTGACCGCGTCTTTGGCCGAGTGGAATGAACCATAGCCGGTGTGGATGATCACCCGCATCGCCGGTTGCAATTGCTGCAGTTGTCGAAACAGGTCGATGCCGTCGTGTCCGTGCAGTTGCAAATCCAGAATGGCGGCGGCGAACCCATGATCGTTGCATTGCACGAGGGCTTCGTCAAAGGATTTACAGGTCGTCACCTGGAACCCTTCGTGTTCGAAGATATCGCGGAGCGTCAGCAGCTGGCTGGGTTCGTCATCGACGACCAGCAAATTCAATCGTGCGGCAGCCGTGTCATTCACGGGAGTGTCCTGGTGCAATCACGAGTCGTGAGGTTCGCCCAGATCGGGTTTGCGGATCGCGCCGGAGACGCGTTGGGCACGCAACGTCTGCATCACTTCGGCAAGTCGTTCCGGTTCGATCGGTTTGGGGACGATCGTGTACGCAGTTCGGCGGACGGCTTCTTCGGCGATTTGGCGGATCTGAGCATCGGATCGGCTGACCATGACCGCGGTGATGGTCGGCGAGATTTCGCGGAGGGCCAGGTAGCAGGCCAAGCCGTCGGTCGCGCCCAGTTCGACGTCGATCAGCGCGACGTCAAAGCTGACTTGTCCGAGCAACGCGCCCGCTTCGTCGCTGTTGCGGACCACCGTCAGTTTCTGGGCCGATGATTTCAGGCATTGCGGCAGGATCGACACCAGAGAATCATCGCCGGTGATCGCCATCACGGACAATTCGGTGGAATCGGCGACCAATTGAATGACCGTGTCCAGATTCAACGGTTTATCCAAAAACGCGATCGCCCCGTCTTGCAGTGCGGTGTGTTTCAGGTCCTCTTCGCCATAGGCGCTCATCAGGATGACGCGGACATGCTGTGACGATCGCCGGATCTCTCGAAACGCGCTGATTCCGTCGACGACGGGCATGCGGACGTCCATCAAAACGACGTCATAATCCTCGCTCAGGCATTTCGTGATCGCATCCTTTCCGTTCTCGGCGGTGCGGACGTCATAACCATTGTCGGTCAGAATATCCGCCAGCGTTGTGCGCATTCCGGGTTCGTCATCGGCGATCAAGACGCGTCGTTTGGGGATCGTGTTCATCGGCGGCTTACGGACCTTTGATCGCGGTGGAATTCGATGATGTCGCGAGGGCCGGCAATCGGATCTGGAACTCCGTGCCGTCGGCATGGTTGTCTGCGACTTGGATCGAGCCGCCATGCTGGACGACAATCTGTTTGCAAATCGCGAGCCCCAAACCGGTTCCGGAGGATTTCGTGGTGAAAAGGACGTCGAACACCGACGTGCGATCTTCAGCCGGAATCCCGGGACCGGAATCGTAAACCGTGATCACGTCCTGATCATCGACGCGTTGGGCGGTGATTCCGATGCGTCCGCCGGCCCCTTGTAGTGCATCCATCGAATTGTTCAATAAGTTTTGTAGCACCTGGACGAACTGGTCGCCGTCGACGAAACACTCAAATGGGTCAGGATTACAATGTACCCGAAGATCAATGTTTTGTGGCATCTGGTGTCTGGAAAGTACACGTTCGATCAGGTCGCCGAGTCGGGTCGGTTGTCGGTCGAGTTTTCTCCGCCGCGTGATATCCAGCAATTCGTTGATGAATTCGTTGCACGTGCCGATTTCATGATTCATCAAGTCCAGATACTGCGTCTTTTTTTCCTGGTCAATTTGGGGGCTGCGTTTCAAATAATAAATGGCGTTGCTGATCGCCCCCAACGGGTTACGTATTTCGTGTGCGACCTGCGCAGAGACTTGGCCGATGGCTGCCAAACGCGTCTTGACGACCAGTTCCTTTTTCGCTTCGTTCAACTCCGCTTCGATCCGTTCATGATGGCGACGCTCTAATTCCTCGGCCTGGATCCGTTCCAGGACGCGTCCGACTTGTTCCCCGACGCTGCGGGCCATCAACAGCATGACGTCGTCGGTCGGCATGGCGCGTTGGCTAAAAAACTCCAGCACCGCGGCAATCTTGCCGTCGATCACCAACGGGAACCCGAAAGCGCTTTTCATACCATGGGATTCGCACAATGACTTGCGGACGAATCCGGGATCCTGCTGAATCTCTTCGATCCAAACCGGTTGGCCGGTGTTCCAAATTCGACCGGGAAGACATTCGCCGGTGACGAAAAACGTTTCCTCGCTCGCCCGCCGAAAAGCCTCGAACTGTTGAGGGTCGGTCAGGTACCAAATGTCCGCCGAGACCAGTTGCGACGGCTCGGTATCCGGCGGCTCGGTTTGCGACGGAAAGTAAACGTGTCCCACCGCCCACTCGGTCATGCGGCAGATGATCCCGACGCACTTTTGCAACGCATCGCGGTAGGACTTGGTGTCTTCGGACATCGTCACCGCCAGATACAGCAGTTCGGCTTGCGTGACCCGCCTGGCAATTTGGCGTTCCAGCTGGTCGCGACGGGTGACGGCACGTTTGGCGAACACCAGCAGTGTCACGATCGCGGCAAACCCGAGCCCGATCAGGCTGAAGATCAGCCCGAGGAATGTTCCCGATTCGGCAAACCGTTGCATCTTGAGCGCGTCGTCACGAAAGGCGTTGGCGTGGAGCCGATCGAGTTGGATGCAACGGATCCCGATCAATTTCAGGGCACGGGATTGAAACGCCGCGGACGCCTGCTGCCCTTCGCTCGCTTGGTGCAACGACCGAATCGCTTCGCCAAGTCGCCGCGTGGTGGCTTCAAATTCAAGTTCACCGAACCGCTGTTGGATCGTCTCGATTTTCTCCAGGTGGCGATCGATGATGTAGGTCGATCGGATCGTGTCGCGAAGTGTTTGCTCGGTGACCTGCGCATCCGATGCCTGGATCAGGGATTGATAGCGGTTTTGTCGAATCAGGCTCAGTTCGGATTCGATCTTTGAGATGGCCAGACGCGTCGCGGAATGGTAATCGGCGGAGTTTCGGCTGAGGCGATTAACGGTGCTGCGTCGATGAATCAACGTACCGGCGATGGTCCAACTGACGAGCATCGTGACCACGATCACCAGGACGACGTAAGTGAAGATCGACCGCGAGGTGGATTGCAGGGCGGATCGAAGCTGTTTCATCAGTGCGTTCCTTCCGCATCGATTCGGTCGACGATCGTCTGCAGTGCGTCAAAATCATCCCGGTGGACCGGGATGAAGTATTCGGCCAGCAGGGAATCGAGGATTTCGGCGTGCTGGGGGTCAGCCTCGGACAAATTTAAAAACGCGTCGCGGAGCTGTGTGCGGAGCGGCGCCGGAAGGCTGGATTGGCACGCCCAGACGTAATCCACATAAGGCGGCGTTTCCTGCAGGATGCGGATTTCGTTTTTGCGAATGCGCCCCGATGCAAACATCGATTCGATGATCGGGCCGTTGGCGACACCCAGATCGACCACACCGTCGCGGACGACCTTTGCGGTCGCATCATGGGCACCGGTGTAGATCACCGCCGAAAAAAACGATTCGGGCTGGATGCCCGCTTCGAGCATGAAGAACCGCGGCATCAAATGACCGGACGTGGAAAGACGCGAGCCGAACGCAAATCGCTTGCCGCGAAACTCCTGCCACTGCGTGGCCGTCTCGTCGGCCCGGGTCAAGTAGTAGCTGGTGAAACGCATGTCGCGATCGCGTGACACCAAGGGGAATGCCTGATGCGATCGGTCCAGTTTCACAAACGTGTATCCGCCCAACCAGGCGAGATCGAGGTCTCCGTTTTCAAACGCGGTCTGCAATTGTTCATATGAATCGTGCAGCACCAATTGGCAGGCGACTCCGGTGCTGCGTTCCAGGTAGGCGACCAACGGCAGGTAACGCTTCTCCAGCATGCTCTGTGATTCATCCGGCAACACCCCGATGTGCAGCGATTGCGGAGCTGGGGCGATGGGCAATTGTCGCCCACACCCGAAGAAGAAAATGGGCGCGACGGCCAGGGTGAGAGCCGCTCCCATGGCGAGAAACCGTAGGCCGTCAGAGAAGGTTTGCTGTCCGCCAGATCGTCCGCTCAACTTCCAAGCTCCGTCATCACGCCACCTGCCCCCGCGGCTGCCATCAAACGGCACCTCCGCTGGATTCAATTCCCCGCCCGTCCCAGCAATTTCATCACATCGGTCCAACCGAGCGACTGGGCATAATCATAGGCCGTCCAGCCCCGGTCACAGATGGCATCGACGTCGGCCTTGTTTTGCAACAGCACGTGGACCGATTTTTCTCGTCCGAACAACGACGCCATGTGCAGCAGCGTGCGACCGCCGTCAAACACTTCGTCGACGGTCGACGGCGCAGTTGCGATCTGATCGGCCAACGCGCTTGCGATCATCTCCTCGAACGCATCGCAGGTCGAGGGGACGTTGACCGTCTCGGGTTCAGGAAAACTCAACTCCCACGCCTGATCGTGCCGCTGTCGCTCATCGACGTCCATCCGCGAACGGATGACCTGGATGGTGAACCCGCCGTAAACGACATCGTCGATCACGCACAACCAATCGTCCAGCCGGCTGAGTGGAAATTCTACGTCGTCACCAGCTTGGGCCGAACGCAGCTTGTTGGGCGAATTGATCAGAACCCCGGTCAGGTTCACCCCATCAAAATCGACCTGCTCGATCCACATGTGTTCCAAGTCACTGTCCGGGTCCGCGAAATCGTCGCAAAACGCTGTCTTGACACAGGCCAGCTCGCAAGCCGGAACGATCCGATTGAAATCCTCGCTGACACAGTGAAAAAAGTGCCGAAATGTTTCGCGAGCCCGCGCCGACGCACGCAGCATTTCCGGATCGTCGCCGAGGTGATAGATGACCGGACTGGAACGATTCATGTTGGGGTCCCCGATAGTCTCCGATGCGGCTCGTCAGCTCCAGGCGTCTGCACCGTCAGCATGACAGCCGACTTTATTGTATCCGCCCCGTGGCGGAGGCGTTTGTTGCGACCGGCACGACGACTAGTTAGAGTGGCTATTCGCTGATGGGGCGTATGATTGTCGCCAGCCCAATCCGGGCTTTCGACGCGTTATTTTCCGTACCGGGACAGATGAAATTCACACCATGACAAATCGGAATCTTTTGGGACGACTGTGCGGCATCATCGCGTTGCTGCTCCTCTTTCGCACGCCGGCGTGCGCCGACCCGGTGCTGTTTCTGGTCGACGGCAACACGTCCAGCCTGTGGAGCGTCAATCCGACCAACGGCAGTGCGACTCAAGTCGGAAATCTGGGCGTCACGGCAAGCCTGATGGGGCTGGCGTACGATACGGTCAACGACCAGCTTTACATGACCAGCACCAGTGATATCAACAGCCAGCTTTACCGGGTGGACATGACGACCGGGCAAGCGAATCTGGTCGGCGACACCGGATTTCAGGCGATCACGGGTTTGACGTTTGATCCTGCATCTCAAGTGCTTTACGGTGGCAGCGGCGCCAGCGATTCACTGTTCACCTTGGACCGTGTGACCGGTGCGGCAACGACGGTCGGCAGCTTTGGCGTGGACATGCGTGGCCACGGTATGGGGTATGACCCGCAAACGCAACGGATCTTGATGACCGACGGTTTCCAGGATCGGCTTTTCGCCGTGGACAAGACGACCGGTGCGGCCACGGAGATCGGGGCAACCGGACTGGATAGTGTCGCGGCGTTGGCGTTTCACACGGGCGAGAATCGTCTATATGGGATCAACACCAATGACGATACACTGGTCCGGCTGAATACTTCGACCGGTGCAGGCGAGGTGGTCGGCAGCCTGGGTTTTGATGCCTTCAACGTTGGCCTCGCGTTCCGCCCTTCGGCCGTGCCGGAACCTTCGTCGGGGATGTTGCTCCTGACGCTCGGCGTCGTTGCAGTTTCGCGAACTCGGAGGCGAAGTCGACCGATCGGCGATGCCTCGATTCGTGCCGGCGATTCGGCGAACTTAAATTAACATCACCTGCACTTTTCCTTTGTCCCCGTCCCCCGTTGATGCGTGCCGTTTGTTTTCAGAGCGTCCGGCAGGTTGCCGTCCAAGAGATCGCCGATGCGACGCTGGAGGCCGCCACCGATGCGGTGGTCCAAGTCGAAGTTGCCGGTTTGTGCGGCAGCGACCTGCATCCTTATTTCGGCCGCGAATCCGGTTTGGACCCCGGCACGGTGATGGGGCATGAGTTTGTCGGCCGCGTGGTGGAGGTCGGCGATCAAGTCCGCAGCGTGGCAATCGGTGATCGTGTTTGCAGCCCGTTTACGACGAATTGCGGGACGTGTTTTTACTGTCGACGCGGATTGTCGTCGCGGTGCCCCAGCGGGCAACTGTTCGGTTGGCGTCAAAAGGGCGTCGGTCTGCACGGCGGGCAATCCGAACGGGTCCGCGTGCCGCTTGCCGATGGCACGTTGATGAAGATCCCCGATGGGATTGACCCCGTCGCGGCGCTGTTGCTGGGCGACAATCTGAGCACCGGTTATTTCGGCGCTTCGCTGGCCGTCGACCCGTCGTCGATCGGCGAAGATGCGTTTGCCGTGGTCGGTTGCGGGACGGTCGGATTGCTGGCGATCGCATCGGCGCGTCGGATGGGGGCGCGGAACATCTATGCGATCGATCCCAATACGGCGCGATTGCAGATTGCCGAGCGGCTCGGTGCGGCCGTCTTCAACGCCCCCGAGGACGCGTTGTCGGCGGTCCGATCCGCGACCGACGGCCGCGGAGCCGACGGGGTGATGGAGTTTGTCGGACTGCCCGAGGCGCAGGCGTTGGCGTATCGGTTGATCCGCCCCGGTGGTCGCATGTCCGTAATCGGATGTCATTGCACCCCAAACTTTGCCTTCAGTCCGGCCGACGCGTACGACAAGAACTTGACCTACCGCACCGGCCGCTGCCCGGCGCGAAGTTACATGGATGTCTTGCCGGAAACGCTGGCCACCGAACCGATGGATTTTTCGTGGTGTGTCACGCATCGGTTCGGCGTCGACGATGCCGAAGAAGCCTATCAGACGTTCGCTGGCGGAAAAGACGGGTGCGTCAAAGCGGTGCTGGACTTCACATGACTGTCGCGTGAAGGGCAAGAAGATTTTGGAGGTAGGAAAACTGACTTACCCCCGAAATCTTCTCACTCGATTCCCACGGGCGGCTGACCACAACCGCGATTCGGTCTAGGACTCGCATTCATCCGACAAGGCCTTTCTGTCGGCGCTGATCAGGCGATCCAGACGAATGATCGTCCCGTCATCTAGCTTCAACCATTCTTGTTTGTCTTCGGAATAGACATCGGCGACCACCGCCGTGATCTGTTGTTCGTGATCTTCGGCATCTCGATAGCGGATCGTTGTCGGCGATTTTCGCATCGCCAGGATTTCGAGCTGGTCGTAAAAGCCGCAGCTGATCGGGGTGTAGGGTTCGTCCATCGTTTCGACCGAAGGGGTAGTAGTCGAGCAGGTGAAATCAAGCGGTGACCGTTGCCATGGGATATATTAGCCGATCCACAGCAGATCACGAACAACTCTGAGATGAAGCACGACGCCCCTCCTTCTCCCATCAAACGGCGGCTTGGGAAATGAATGATCAACCGAACACAAAGTCTTCACCAGTCGCCTTGACCCGGCGCGGGGCGATCGCATCGACGCTGGCAGCCGGTGTCGTGCCTGCGGCGGTTTCTTCAAGGGCCTATGCGGCCGGATCGGAACGCATCAAGATCGGTTTGATCGGATGCGGCGGACGCGGGACCGGCGCGGCCGCGCATTCGCTGTCAACCGGCCGTGATGCCGTGCTATGGGCCATGGCCGACGCGTTCCCGGATCGCTTGCGGATCAGCCACAGTTCGCTGATGCGCGGTAAGGCCGGTAAGTCGAAGATCGAACAGGGCAGCGGGTTTGGCAATGCCATTGATGTCCCTCCGGAGCGTCAATACGTCGGATTGGATGCGTATCGAAAAGTCATCGATTCCGAGGTCGATTTGGTGATCCTGACGGGGCCTCCCGGTTACCGTCCGCTGCATTTCGAAGCGGCTGTCAACGCGGGCAAACACGTGTTCATGGAAAAACCGCTGGCCAGCGACGCCCACGGCGTCCGTCGCATCTTGGCGTCGGGTGAAAAGGCCCGGCAGGCAAATCTAAAGGTCGGCGTCGGGCTGCAGCGGCACCATCAAGACACCTACCTGGAGGCGATGAAGCGGATTCATGGCGGCGAAATCGGACGCATCGTGTCGATGCGTTGCTTTTGGAACACCGGGTTTCCCGCCAAGACCGCGATGCCTCGTGAGGATATGACGGAACTTCAGTACCAGGTCCGCAACTGGTATTTTTTTGACTGGTTAAGCGGTGACCATATCTGTGAGCAGCACATCCACAACCTGGATGTCTGCAATTGGGCGTTCGGTGATCATCCCGTTCTTGCCGAGGGGATGGGAGGGCGGCAAGTGCGAACCGACAAAAAGTACGGAAACATCTTTGATCATCACGCGGTCAACTTCGAATACGCCGATGGCACGATTCTGCACAGTTACTGCCGCCAAATCCCCGGCTGCAGCAAATTGGTGGCCGAGCAGATTATCGGCACTCAAGGCGTTGCGGAGTTGAGCACGACGCGCTGTGTGCTCAGCAGCGGTGATAAAACGATTTGGGAATCTCCGCGCAGGAGAGGCAAGGAGTACCAAAGTCCGTATCAAGTCGAATGGAATGCGTTGATGCAAGCGGTTGTCGAGGACACACCGCATCACGAAGTCGACTACAGCGCCAGCAGCACGATGACAGCGATCCTGGGCCGGTTGGCGACCTACTCCGGCAAAACGGTCGCATGGGACGAAGCGATGGCCGGGGAAAAAGTATTGACCACCGACGCGGAGTCCTGGGACGCCCCCGCGCCGATCCGTCCGTTGGATGACGGTTCGTATGCGATTGCCCAACCCGGCCAAACGAAGGTGCTGTGATGGATCGACGTCAGTTTTCTCTCGGTTCGGCAGCCGCCGTGCTCTCGTCAACGCTGCCAGGTAGAAACGCCTTGGCCGACAATCCTTCGCAACCCTTCACATTAAACTACGCGCCGCATTTTGGCATGTTCACCCACTCGGCCGGTGAAGATTTGTTGGATCAGCTTCGTTTCGCCGCCGATCAGGGGTTTCGCGCCTGGGAGGACAATCCGATGAAGGACCGGTCGGCCGAGCAGCAAACCGCGATCGCGAAGGAGATGGAGCGGTTGGGAATCCAGATGGGCGTCATTTCGGCGCTCAAAGGTGTCTGGAAGGCGGTCAATTTTGCCGGAGATGATCAAGACGTCCGCGCACAGATCCTTAAAACCATGCGCGGGATCGTTGACGTGGCCCGACGTGTCAATGCGACCTACTTGACCATCGTTCCGGGGTTGGCAGATCCCAAACTGCCGCACGAATACCAAATGGCTAATTGCATCGACTTGTTGCAACGGTGCTGCGACGTGGTCGAACCGCACGGCTTGGTGATGGTGCTCGAACCGCTCAATCGCAAGACGAATCACCCCGGCGTTCTGCTGCATCGTTCGCCGCAGGCCTATTTGATTTGCAAAGCCGTCGCGCGGCCCTCGTGCAAGATCCTGTTTGATATCTACCATCAACAGATCACTGAAGGCAATTTGATCCCGAACATCGATCGATGCTGGGACGAGATCGCGTATTTTCAATGCGGTGACAATCCGGGACGCCGCGAGCCAGGCACCGGCGAAATCAACTACCGGAACGTCTTTGCTTTTCTTCACCGACGCGGTTTTGGGGGCGTCGTCGGGATGGAGCACAAGAACGCCGGCCAAGGTCTCGCCGGCGAAATGGCGGTGATCCAGGCCTATCGATCGATCGATCCCGCGCCGAACGTGTCCCGGTAGTCGCCCACGCTACTCTGATCTGCTGCGCAGGAGTCGCTGCTTAGACTACTGACTATTGTTGCGGCACCATCGCCACGGATCACATTTCGCTACATTGAGAGATGAGGTGATGAATCTAAAACAACTCCTCGCGCTTCCGCTCGCGTTGACTCTATCTCCCCCCTGGACCCTTCTGTCGTTGCGAAGACGCCGGCACCGGGCGTAGATCCTTGGGGGAACGAGTTTCAGGTTGCTCTGCGACAAGATGCCGACGGCAACCGGACCTATGGCGTGTACAGCCTCGGGCGCGACGGTGAATCGGCGTCCGGCGGCAATGATCCTGATGACATCAACTCGTGGTCCCTTGATCCGGTTGCTTTCTACATCCCCGAATTGGTCCAAGAATTGAAACTCAGCAGAGCCCTCTGGGCAATCCCCTGGTTGTTGATTGTTTACCCGTTGATGTTCATCTTGCTTCGTACCCGAAAGGTTCCAGGCTGAAACGCGAAAAGCCGGCCAGCATCGACCGAATCGTTGGCCGGCGGTATTCCCGTCCTTCGGTGGATGACTGTATCGAAGACAAGACGCGCGGGAACCTGCGTGCCGAGTCAGCGCGGACTGGCAAGAGAAGATTGGTCCGGATCGGTCGTGATCGATGTCAAGGAAGCGAAACTCGCTGACTGATCCCTTTCACTCTCGTCCGACCGGGCGAAGGGAGTCGGCTGATTCCGGGACTGCTGTTTCGCTGAAAAGCATCGGCCAGACCTGTCGCGGCAAGTCGGTTTCTATTAGATCAATCCCACGCTCGAGCAACGCTTCATACCGTGCTCGGATGGTATCCACCCGGCCAGCGCTGACGAGTTCGCGATCGAGGTTGCGCGAGGTGCCCGCCATCGTCAAGACGCCGCGGGTGTGAAGCATTTCGATCAACCCACGATCTTTGGTGGGATCGTGCCCGACGAATGCAACGACGTTGTCCCAAGGGATTTCAGCGGCTTCGAATTCATGCAATCGTTGACGGTCGGGGACCATGACTTCCATCATGATGTTGGGATTCAATTCGTAGCACTCCCTGGCCTGCTTCACGCTGCCGACGATGATCATCGAAAAACCTTCGGCCTGGTGTTGTTCGATCATTTTGACGCGCTGAGCGACCGACAGGTCTTTCGCATCGAGGACCAGGATGGCCTTCCCCTTCGCCCAGTCGAATGCCTCCGCCAGCGTCGGGATGTGATGGTCCGTCACCTTGCCTTCGCGGTCTTTTAGCCGCAACTGCTTTAGTTGCGCGAGCGTCAGATCGGAAAGCGGCCCGCTGCCCGTGGTGGTGCGATCAAGCGTCTTGTCGTGATGCAAGACCACAACGCCGTCACGGGACAATCGCGGATCGATTTCCAGCATGGCATAACCGTGGTTCAGCGTCGCTTCGAATGTAGCGATGCAATTCTCTGGTAATCCTGCCCCGGCGCCGCCGCGATGAGCACTGACCAGCGGCACGGGTTCGTTCCGGTATCGCAGCAACCGCCGGAGGTCACCGCTGGTTCCGGTGTTGATTCGATACCGCGGTGGTGACGTCGACGGATTTGATGTGTGTTGATTAACGAGCGGACGTTCCACTTCGACATCAATCTGTTTCGCTTGTGGAGCAATTTGCGGCCCCTGAGCAGGGACCACGTTATCCATCGCAATGGCGACAACGACCCAAACGATCACGACCCAAACGATCACGACCACAGTCAATCGGTCCATCAGTTCGGCCCCTTCAATAGTCTTCACAAACGATTCTACGGCAGTTGGAAACGGAGCATCATGATACCAAGCCGGAATCTCTGCGAGAACATCACCACTGGGCCGCCGTGGCGGGCGCGATGAGTTCGGCAACCGCTAACCGATTAACGCCGCTTCGATCGAAAGCCCGGGGCCGAATCCGAGCAACACGCACGGCAAGCGGTCGGGTTCTTGCAGCAACCGCTGCAGGATAAACAGCACCGTCGGGGAGGACATGTTGCCGTACTCGGCCAAGATACTTCGCGAAATGGACAGTTCATCGCGTTGAAACTGCAACGCGTCGCCACAGGCCTGCAAGATTTTGGGGCCGCCGGGATGAATCGCCCAGCCGCGGATGTCTTCGATCGCCAGATGATGCTTCGCAAGCCAATCCCGCAACCAAGGTTGCAATGATTGGCGGATCACCGTCGGCACGCGCGGCGAAAGCGTCATTTCGAAACCGTGGTCTCCGATCCGCCAACGCATCAGATCTTCGCTGTCGGGCAAGATCGTGGATCCGCTCGCGATCACCTTCGGGCCGGAAGGCGGTGAGGATGACGTGCGGGCAACCAACGCCGCGGCACCATCGGCGAACAACGCGTTGGAAACGACACGTTCCGGGTGCCAGCCGTATTGTTGATGCAACGTGCAGAGCTCGACGGCACACAACAGGACCCGCAGTCGGGGATTCGATTGCGACAGCGACTGGGCCACCCGCAGTCCGTTCAAGGCCCCGTGGCATCCCATGAATCCGATATGGGTGCGGCCGACCGATGGGGAAAGCCCGCATCGGTTGATGATGGAGACGTCCAACCCGGGCGCGTAGAAACCGGTGCAAGAAATCGTGATCAGGTGATCGATGTCCCCGGCGTTGCAGGAGGACTGATCGAGTGCTTTCGCGACCGACTGCGCCCCCAATCGTCCTGCGTGACGCTCGTAGAGCTCCATTCGCTGTGCGGTCGTCGGACCACAATCCTCGGGGCTCGATGCGGGTGGGAAAAACGTTTGCCGCACCGGTTGCGTCTCCACCGCCACGTCGGCCGCTGCCGGAACACGACCGCCCGCCGCCTGGACGGCCACGCGATGCGACCGGTCGGATACGGACCGCGGTTCCGACGACTCCAAGGCAACGCTGTGGCGATAATTCACCCCCGACCGTTGATACAAGATCGACAGCAACTGCGATTGTTTCGGATTGTCGCAGCACAGTGTCTGCGCGATTCTGGCAGCCGAACTCTGGGAGATTCCGTGAGTCGGCGTCGCCGTGCCCAGGCCGTCAATGATCATCACTCCTGTCCCTCATTCGATCCGTTCCAGATTGATCGGCCGTCCCATTTCACGCAATCGATTCGCGATCATCCCGGGGGGCCGTTGTACAGGGCCTGTCGGCCGCGCCCGGTTTTTCCGCGACGATCGCACCGTATTGCATCGCACCGCTTCGATAGGCCCTCAACAATGCATCGAAGCCATCAATAAAATTCACTTGCTCGCGGTCCAGCACGCGCGCCAAATGACGAACCCCGGTCCGCCGGACACGTCGTTTACAAATTTCCCACGTCCGTGTCACGCGATCGGTCCAATCCACGTTGTGTCGTATCCGTAACCCGCTATCCATCATCCAGTCGGCATAGTCGGCGCGGGTCGCCAGGGACGGACAGACGAACCGCTCGCACACCTCTTCGCATTGTCGTCGATGCCCCGACCGCGACGTGTCTTCGCCTTCAAACCAGACGCAGATTGCGATGCGTCCACCGGGCCGCAACCAATTTGCTGCGCGGCCGATGAATTGTGGTTTGTCGAACAGGTGTTCGGTGCATTCGACCGACCACACGACGTCAAAACTGTCGGGTTGAAAAATGACATCTTCCGCGTCGCCGGCCAAGAATCGCGTGCGGCCGGCGAGTCGTTTGACGCGAGACGAAAGCGCCGCCCAATGTCGCTGGACCGGACTGAGTGTGACGCCGGTCACGTCACAGCCTCGTAACTTGGCCAGTCGGATCGCCGATCCGCCCATCCCGCAGCCGATATCCACCACCCGATCCGCCGACGTCACGTCGGCCAGATCGGCCAGCGTGTCGGTCAATTGACACTGGGCCTGATAGGCGGACAGTTTGTCAGCTGAATGAGCCCCATCCCAGAGACCGTGGTGAATGTGGGGCCCCCACAACAGCCGATAAAACAGCGTTCCGAGTTGATAGTGACTGCGGATTGATTCCTTCTCAACGCCCTCAACGGCGATCATGGGCTTTCTGCATTGGATGTGATCGTGATGGGTGCAGCAAACAGACCGAAATCCATCTTGAGTAAATTGGCGACAAAACCATTCTACGAATCGGTCATCGGATTTGGGCTCAAAAAACTGGAATTGTGCAGGCCAAGATGCTAGCTTCAGGCTTGTGGAAACCTTTTCTTGGCACGCAAAAACGCGGGTGATTCAATGCCGATCATATTAGTGGTGGACGACTCGGACGTTGATCGCCTGTTGATGAAGGGACTGCTTAGTGCCGACGTGGACTGGTTGGTTTCCCAAGCCAAGAACGGCGTCGAAGCGGTCGACATGGTCACCTACGCCTTGCCCGACGTCGTAGTCACCGATTTGAACATGCCGGAAATGGACGGCATGCAACTGGTGTCGCACATGGCGGAATCGTTTCCCGAAGTCCCGGTCATTCTGGTGACCGGAACGGATGATTCCAAAATCGCGCTTCGGGCGTTGCGGCATGGTGCGGCCAGTTTTGTCCCCAAACAACAACTTGCCGAGAGCTTGTTGGAGACCGTCGAACAGGTGTTGGCGGTTCGCGACGCGGACCACTATGACGAACGGATCGTTCAACTGACCACCAACACACGTTATCGATTCGTCCTGGGCAATGACCCCACGTTGATCTCGCCGATCGTCGATCGAATTCAGCAGGGGATGATCGCGATGCAACTGTGTTCGGCAACCCAGCGGATGCACATCGGGATCGCGTTGGAAGAGGCGCTGCTCAATGCGATGCTGCACGGCAATCTCGAGATACCGGCGGAGAAGTTGACCGAAACCCGTAATTTGCTGCACGAAGGCAAGACGTCACCGATTGTCGAGGAACGACGTCAGGAGCAACCGTACGCCGATCGGACGATCCACGTGGCCGCTGACTTCAACCGCAGCCGCGCCCAATTGGTCGTCGGCGACAGTGGGTCGGGGTTTGATGTCGATGCCAAATGGCCGGCGTCGGGCGACGAATCGATCAACGAGGAAGCAGGTCGAGGGCTGGTTCTGATTCGAACCTTCATGGACGAGGTCTTGTTTAATGAGACCGGAAACGAACTGCGGATGACGCTCAACAATTTGCGTCCAGTCGTCACGCCGGCGGCGGATTGAGTGCGAGAGTCCCTCGCTTCGTTTTCGGCGCGTCAGGCAGAGCGTTAGGAAGATTTCGGAGGTAGGAAAATTGGCGAGACTCCGTGGAGGGTGCCATTGTTCATCTTCTTACCCCCAGAATCTTTTTACCCCATTTTCGCAGCCCGCTAAGAAACGGGAACGCGAGGGCGATCCGTTGGTCAGTTGAGATTCCTGTCGAGCCGCCCTCTGAATGTCTTCGGTGGCCAACAGCTGTTCGCTTTTCGACCAACGTGGTGCCTGAAGGCCCGATCGGTGAATCGATTTGCCTCCCCGGTACCCTCTCTCCGCAAAGGAAGCGTTGCAGCGATCGTTTGGCACGATTGCTGCGACACTGTCTGTGGCCCACCGGGCTGACGCGATGCCGGATCCTGGCAAACGCGTCTTTTTGTTGCCCCTATTGAAGACCTTGCCATGACAACGACGACCAAACCCCAAGCTCCTCCGGATACTGCTCCTCCGGATACTTCCAATCACGAGACCCCGCTCAGCCAGAAGGCGCCCGGCAGCCCCTTCGCCCTGGTCGCGCTTTCGTACCTGGCGCTGCTGCTGTTGGCCGCTCTGGCGTTCGCCACGGTGTATTGGTTGCTCGGGTAACTCGGGTCAATAGCCTCCAAACGTTTGTAAACTCCCTACCAAAAGGAACTTTGAATGACGACTCTGACAACTCCCCTGAAGCGACAAGTCCTAAACGACAAACTGCAACAACAAACCGTTGACCTGTTGCAAAAATCATTGGTCAACCTGGTCGACCTGGCGCTGTTGTTAAAGCAAGCCCACTGGAACGTGATCGGCAAGAATTTTCGTTCGATCCACCTGCAGCTGGATGAAATCATTGCAACCGTGCGCGACGGTAGCGACGAAATCGCCGAGCGGATCGCGGCCCTGGGGTTGCCCGCCGATGGTCGGTCCGGCACCGTCGCCGCAGACAGTGATCTGTCGGACTACCCGAGGGACTTTCAACAAGTCGCCGACACGATCAGCTTGGTTGCCGACGCACTGAAAACGACCATCGACGGTCTGCGTCACGCGATCGACAAGCTCGGCGACATCGACCCGGTCAGCGAGGACCTCTGCATCGCGATCGCGGGTCCGCTGGAGAAGCACCTGTGGATGGTTCAAGCGCAAGAATCCTGATCAACAGTCCGGTCGATGCATGATCGGCGGCTGAGGCCTGCGGCAGCTTGCATCATTTGTCCGCGACGGCCAGACGCGCGCCGCGGGCCGCCCGCTGGAGTGTTTGATCCAGTTCGCTCGACGGAACAATCCCCTTGACCAGATAGTCCGTCGCGCCATGATCGTGGGCGTCGATCGCGGCTTGCGGGTCGTCCAATCCGGTCAACATCACGACCGGCAGCCGCGCGAAACGAGATTGTAATCGGCGCAGACCATCCAGCCCGAATGAATCGGGCAAGGAGTAATCGAGCAACACGACGTCACAGTGGTGTTGCTCGATCCACTGCATCGCTGATTCCAGCGTGCAGTGGACGTGCAGTTCGTAGCTGCCGTCGCAACCGGCGAGCGTCCGCTCGAAAAGCAGAGCGTCGACGTCATCGTCTTCGACCAGCACGATAACGGTGGAGGATGCGGTCTTAGAACTCATGACGTTCGCTGCACTCGGTGTTGATTTCTGTTGATGGCCGCGACCAGACTAATCAGACGGCGACGTTGGGCGTCGGCAACGTGACGACGCCGAACCAATACGAACCCAGTCGCCGAACCGATTCGGTAAACTGATCGATGTCGACCGGCTTTTGAATGTACGAATTGCAACCGAGGTCGTAGCTGCGCAGGATGTCCGCTTCCTGCTCGCTGGTCGTCAACACGACCACGGGAATTCGTGACAAAGTCTCATCGGCCTGCAAGTCGCCCAGTACTTCGCGGCCGTTCCGCTTGGGCATGTTCAGGTCTAGCAGGATCAGATCCGGCGTGGGCGATGACTCCGGATCGGCGAACGCGCCTTCGCGTCTCAGGTAGTCCATCGCTTGCTCTCCATCACCGGCAATCCTCAGGTCGACATTGAACGACTCGTGTTTGAGCGCACGGCGGGTCAATTCTTGATCGCCGGGGTCGTCTTCGACCAACAGAATCACGGCCGGTTTTCGTTTTGCGTTTGGATGATTCATGGCAGTATTATTTCAGGGGTAAGGGTTCAGATCCGTTGCTGATCAGGGCTTCGAAGTTGAAAGCTTTAGCACGTCGCCAATTCCAGCTCGACAGCGGAGTCACCTTCATTTCGGTCGGATCCCGGCGGGTCGATGTCGGCGACCGGAAGGGTGAAGCGGAAATGGGCTCCCCGGCCGATGTCAGACTCAACCCAAATCTGCCCCGAATGTCGTTGCACCGTTTTCTTACAGATCGACAGACCGATTCCGGTCCCTTCGTATTCGCCACGGTTGTGCAGTCGCTGAAACGGCTGGAAGATTCGCTCGGCATATTCGCTCTTCATTCCGATGCCGTTGTCGCGTACGCCAAGCGTCCAGTGGTCCTCGTCTCCGGTCGCGGTCAGGCGAATCTCCGGCGCCGCTTCTTCGGTGAACTTGAGCGCATTGCTGATCAGATTTTGCAGCAGTTGCGTCAGCATGGTTTGATCCCCGATGACGACGGGGAAGCGGTCTCGCTTGATGACCGCTCCCGTTTCGTCGATTTTCAATTCGAGCGCCTCGAGCGCGTCGTCAACGCAGTGGTTCAAATCAACCGGATCGTGTTTCATGGCCGACCTGCCCACACGCGATAATTCCAACAGCGCTTGGACCAGCGTGCGCATCCGTTTCGCGGCATCGACGATGAATTGCAGGTCGCGTTTCGCGTCTTCGTTCAGGTCACCGTCGATGTCTTGTTCCAGCAAACGGCTGAAGGAAACCAGTTTGCGCACCGGTTCTTGGAGGTCATGGCTGGCGACGTAGGTGAACTGGTCGAGTTCCTTGTTCTGCTCTTCGAGAACCTTGTTGGCTTCGATCAACTGCCGGCTGGCCCGTGCGGTATCGTCCATCGCTTGACGAAGTTCTTCCGTTCGCCGCGCCACCTCGGCCTCGATGCGTGTATTGGTCGATTCCAACTGGGCCTGATGGTCGGCGTTGCGCCGCATGTCTGCCAGGCTTTGCCGGATGGTGACGATCAAAAAGAGGTCCTCGAAGACGACCCAGCCGGCGTGTTCGATCAACCGCAGGGGGGCTCCGGCGATCACGCCGTAGACCGATTCGGGCCACAGCCAGCCTCGCAGCCCGTGGTCGGCCGCAACGACAATCGTCGCGGTGCACAGCACCCGCCAATCACGGTAGCAGGCCAGGAATGCCAGGGAACCAAAGATGTGAAAGTGCGTTTCGATGCGGCCGCCGGTTAAGTGAATCAAGAGCGCCGAGGTGAGCATTTGGCCGATCGCGATGA
This sequence comes from Stieleria maiorica, assembly GCF_008035925.1. NCBI lineage: Bacteria > Pseudomonadati > Planctomycetota > Planctomycetia > Pirellulales > Pirellulaceae > Stieleria > Stieleria maiorica. Next base: position 3,164,402 of record NZ_CP036264.1, on the reverse strand, counting down.
CGTGTCGCGTCACCACGCTTCCCGGTCGCTGCCATGCCAACAGCACCGGCAACGCCGTGATCGCTCCGCCCAGTAGGATCGCCGCCCAGACGTGCAAATGGGGTTCGCTGATCGCCCCCGACCAGGTCCGCGGCGAAATCCACAGCGCCGCAGCGATCCCGGCAAACCACTGAATCGCCATCAGCGCCGCGAACAAGCGGTCGGTGCGATGATGAATCAGTGATTGCTGTGCTCGATAGAGTGCGTCGGCGCGACGTCGGTCGCCGGCGTCCGAAACGGCCGTTGCGGTGGACATCATCACGATTTATGTCTCCTCAAGTTCGATGCCGAGTTCGCATCCGTAGACTTTGGTGCGGTCGACGTCGGCAGTACCGTGGGTCAAGAAACGGACAACCGTGGAGCGTCCCAGATTGTCACCGCTGTGGCCGCGTGATGCAGTGATGCCGCCGCGAAACTTCAAGCTGCCCGACGGGTCATAAAGCAACACCAGCCCTGACGTGGCGGCGCGGAAATGAGACGCTTCGTCGCCGCCGATGTCGGCCGAAACGCTGACTCCCGGGATCCGCTGGGCCGCATCCCACAACGAGGTGTGTTCCCAGTCGGGCTGCATCGCACAGGAACGCGGTTTGACAAACAACACATGTGCCCGCAACCGGTCGCCGCCGTGATTGATGATCCGCTCCAATTCGCCGACCGTCGCCCGCGTGCACGGGCATTTCGGATGGGCAAACAGCACCAGCGTCCATCGATCCGGTGAAGGCCGCAGTGATGAATCGGCGGGCCATCGTTGCGGCGCGGTGTGCAGCGTGCCGGCGGCATGTTGGTATTGCCAAATCAAGCCCATTCCTCCGGCGACCAGCGCGCCCCAGACCAGCACCAACGTGTGCATCGCCCAGCCGCGGCGAAAACGCGCCAGGCGGTCAAACGCAATCCGACCGCGTGTGGAGTCGTGAAGGTTGTGATGCATCGTGGTCCCCCTGTCGCTCGCCTGCTCGCAGCGCAACCCCAAAACCAAGGGTCGGCGAAGCACTAGCCATTGCGGGGAACGTAGACCACGGTTTATGCGAGGGCGTTTACAAACACATCAAACGAATGATTCCCCGCCGGATTGCGGAGATCGCTGAGGGGATGCCCTCCGGAGCTGGTCGGGCAACGGGATTGATCGCGTCAATCGGAATCAGCGTCTTTCCCGCGCTTTGCGTTTGGCCCGTTCTCGGTCGCGAAACCGCTTTTTCCGTTTGGCGTCCTTGGCAGCATCCCTTTCCGCTTTTTCGGCAGCCAAGGCTTCGGTTTGCGTTTTTTCTCGCTGCATGGTTTGGGGAGTTTCCAAAGTCAGCGGGCCAAAGCCGCCCGATCGCAGTTCGGTCACCAGGATCCGTGACGCGCGGTCGATGTCGACCAGATTGCTTTTGCCCAGGCAGCCGCGTTTGCGGCCGATCGCTTCGATCGCCTCCAGTTCCGTCGTCGGCGTCGTGTCTAATCCATAGCGTTCGATCAGCTTGTCCGGGTATTCGGCCAGCATGTACCTCGCGGCAAAGAATCCGATGTCGGCGTATTCCATCGCCGTTTCTTTGATCGATCCCAGCAGCGCCAGTCGGTATCCGCTGTTGACGTTCAACACGTTCGGCCACAGCACACCGGGGGTGTCCAACAGCGTGACACCATCGCCGATGTTGACGCGTTGTTGTTGTTTGGTCACCGCGGGTGTGTTGCCGGTCTTGGCAATTTTCCGTCCCGCCAGGTAGTTGATGATCGTCGATTTGCCGACGTTGGGAATCCCGACAATCATCGCCGTCACCGTTCGGCCGCGGCGGTGCGGCACCATCGATGTGGCGATGGATTTCAGACGCCGAATGGTGGGAACGTCTTCGGTTGTGACGGCCTGGGCTCGGACGCCGACGGTTTTTTCGAAGTGGGCGTGCCAGATCGCGGTCATCGCTTCATCGGCCAGATCGCTCTTTGCCAACACCTTCAAACACGGCTTTTCACCGCGCAATTCCGCCAGCATCGGATTCTCGCTCGAATACGGAATCCGGGCGTCAAGGATTTCGATCACCACATCCACTTTGGGAAGTGTGGCTTGGATCTCAAGCCGGGCTTTGTGCATGTGCCCGGGAAACCACTGGATTGACATGGGACGCTCGATGGGGCGAAGTGGGTGATGGCGCGGTTCTCGGGTTGCGGACAAGGCGACGAGTCCATTCGGATTGTCAGCGGCGAGGACTGCTCGCGTCGTCCGCGACGGCTTCCCCGAAAGTCAAGGCGAGACGCAAGGCAAGGCTTTGTCCCTCAACCCGTAGCGGAAGCCGCCAAGGCTTTCGACTCGCAGCAGTCCACACGTGAAAAGCCGAAATTCTTGGCGAATTCCGCTCCCACAGACGACCCTTGCCGGGATTAGGGACACAGCCCAGTGTCCCTGACAGCTAGTGTCCCTGATAGCCGGAGTTCTGCTAACCCCACGTGCGAAAAACGGCCCACTGCCCCGCATGGATTCGTCTCTGGTGGCCGCCTCAAAACAGGTGGTACGCCTTGGCGTCCAGCTGGCGGGTCAGCTCGGGGGCATCGGCGCGCGCCAGCAGGTCGTAGTAGCCATAGGGATACTTGAACACGTGCCCGATGCCCAACGTTTTGTCGCCACGGTTTTTCCAGTACCGGGCGTCCTTGGGTCGCAGCTCGCTAAAGGCGTGGTCCTTGATCTTGCGGTCTCCCGGTTGCGGTCCGCGGCGGGTGACCGTGACGTACTTGCGGAATGCGGTGCGACAACTTTCGGCCCATTCCACGTCGCCCATCGCGGCGAGTTCGACGAGCGATTGTCCGAAGGTCAACATGTGGCCGGCAAATCCCTGCCCGTAGCCGACGAATCGATCGATCGCGTCACTGGCTTCTTGGAGAATGAATCGGGATGCGGCGGCGGAATCGGCAAAGGGTGGCGGATTCACATCGTCGTCCGGCGTGACGTCGCGCCAGGGTTTGAACGCTTGGATCAGATTACAAACCCCCTGGACCCGTTCGGGCGTGGCGGTTTCGGGCATCATTCGGAACGCCTTGATCGCGTGCATCGCAAAGATGGCGTCGTGGCCGACTTCGCGCAACACGCCGCCGCCTTGGGCAAGCGCCTTGCCGACCTGCTGGACCGCGTCGGGGACCGGATCGTTTTCCGGAAAGGGTTCGCACAGTTTCGTCGGCGCCCAATTCAGGTCAAACAGTTGGACGATTCGTGCCGCCGCCGCGTCGTCGAATCCGTTGTCCACGCACATCAGGTGTGCGGAGATCATCGCCGCGCCGCGGTGCCCGTCGGCAAAGTAATTCATCTCGGGCGACCGCGCGAGCGCATTGATTCCCAGCCGCACCAACCGCTTTTCGACCAAGCTGCGTTCCTCCGCGTCACTGTGGTTTTCAGCGGCCAGCAGCCAAGCACCGATGCAGGCCCCGTTTGCGATCGCAAATCGCCGGCGGTCAAGGGAATGGTCCATCGGTTCGAGCTCCGGAGTGTTCGGTCGTAGATTTTTTTGAAAGATTGGCGAGTTCCCCGCCCCTGTTCATGTTACACCACCGCCTGACTTCCCACTCGGCGTGGCGACGCAGTCCGGCCCGCAGTCTCACCCGCTGCGATCACGGTTCGGTACAACGGTTGCACTGGCGGCTTGATCGAACCATCACTTCATTCATCGACAAACCGAGAAAACATTGACATTTTGCATCGGCATCCAGGTCCGCGAGGGGATCATCGCCCTTGCCGACACACGCATCGTTCGCGGCAGCGAACAGGTCAACAAACAGAAACTGGCCGCGTTTCAACACGGCAACAGCGCGCTGTTCACGATGACCAGTGGGCTGCGATCGGTCCGCGACAAGACACTCGTCTATGTCGAAGAGTCGCTGCGTGGCGGTGGCGAACCCCAGGATCGGTTGTACCAGTTTGCCAATCTGTTCGGTCAACAACTTCGACGCGTGAAAGACGAAGACGGCCCCTCACTCGCCTCCACCGGGCACACGTTCAACCTGCATGCGATCATCGGTGGTTGCTTGCCGGCCGACCAACGACCGCAATTGTTTTACGTTTACCCGGAAGGCAATTGGGTCGAGTGTGCGATCGATTCGCCCTACTTCATGATCGGGCGGACGTATTACGGCAAACCGATTCTCGATCGCTTGTTGGCCTTCGAAACGCCCCTGCGAGATGCACTGGCACTGGCTTTCTTGGCGTTCGACGCGACACGTGCCAGCGTCACCGACGTCGGTTACCCGATCGACGTCGCGGTGGTTGCGACCCAAAGCCGGCAGGCCATGTACCAGCGTTTCTCCGGTCCGGATCTTGCCGAAACCAGCGCTCGCTGGGTACAAGGATTGCAAAGCGTGGTTGCCGGGCTGCCGATGCAGTGGGCCGATCCCTTGTTGGGGTCGGCCAATCCTTCGACCTCAACCGATCCCAACCCCCAAGATCAATCCCAATCGCTGTAGCACCATGCCGACCATCAAAGTTGAAAGCCAATTGCAGTATGACGTCCGCCAACCGACCAACATGCTGTTCAAGATCGCTGCGGCGCAAACCGACCGACAACAAGTTCGCAACACGCAACTGACGATCGACCCGGAGATCACCATTGAAACTCTGGAAGTCGGCTTGGAAGGGAATACGATGCAACGCGTTTCGGTGCAACCGTGTCAATTGACCCTGCACTACGAAGCGGAAGTCGATGCCGTTGCCCAGCCGACCGACCCGGGAAACATTCCGCAGACCAATGTCGGCAATCTGCCTACCGAAGTCCTGCCGTATCTCAACCCCAGTCGGTACTGTGAAAGTGATCTGCTGGGTCGATTCGCGTTCGAAGAATTCGGTCAAATGCAGCCCGGATTGCTGCGCGTTCAAGCGATCTGTGATTGGGTCAACGAGCATCTCGATTACACCCCCGGAAGCACGGGGGTGACGACGACGGCTGCCGACGTCGTGCTGCAGCGGACCGGGGTCTGTCGTGACTACGCCCACTTGGCGATCGCGTTGTGTCGCGGCATCGGTGTTCCGGCACGCTACGTCTCCGGCTATGCCGCTGAACTCCAGCCGCCGGATTTCCACGGTTTCATGGAAGCCTACTTGGGCGACCAATGGTACTTTTTCGACCCCACCAAACTCGCATCGGTCGGCGGTCTGGTTCGCATCGCGACCGGCCGCGATGCGGCCGATGTTGCGTTCGCGACGATCACCGGCGATGCCGGCCTGACATCCAAGATGGTCAGTGCCGTGTTTCTGTAACACCGATTCGATGTAGCTACCATTCTTCGCCAGAAGGTGGGTCCAAGGCGGTTTCCACGCTCCCGCGAGCGTCGCCACGTCGAAGCCGGCCTGCCGGCCGCCGCTGGTCCCGGAATGGCATTTGCACCGTCATTAAGATCGCCGCCGGCGACGCCAGGGCGTGCGAATGACGTGGCGTATCCACGTGCCGCCAGAATCACCAACTGGTCGCCCACAGACCACACTGGTCGATTGCCGACCAGTCTGGGGGAAACGCCCCCAGTGTGCACGCGTGCGCGAGCCCCGTGTCGGCTGCCGACCAATCACCACCATCAACTCGAATTGAACAGGATAACGATCAACAGTCCAAAAATCGTCGTGACAACGACCGGAACACACAGTTGGCGAATTCGAACCGCAGGAAAGGAGGCAGCGGAGCATTCGCGACGCGTGTTCGAATCTCAAGGGCTGCAATGCAGCCAAGTCAAACGCCGTGAAAACGGGTTTGCATTCTACGCCTCGATGGCAGCGGGTGAGTTAGAACCCGCGGTGGCCAGCTAAACGCGACCTTCTCCCAGGCACCTTATCACCGCCTAAGGGCGTCCTGCTCCACGTACGTTCTTTTTGGCATATCACTTGCCACTAACGGGGGACAGTAATCGCACCTTCCACAGGCGGGCGTCTGCCCGTCCAACGAAACGGACCCAAGAATCAATGAGCTCGATCATCGAATCTGAAGAACACCACCATCCAGAGGATACGATCCCACAAGTCCTGGCGCCGCCGAGCGAGAGCATCAACCTGCCGGCGGCCGAGGATTTGAGCATTTGTTTGATCAGCCTGCACGGGCTGATTCGCGGCACCGACCCCGAGCTCGGCTGCGACGCCGACACCGGTGGCCAAGTCAAGTACGTGTTGGAACTGGCCCGTGAACTCGGCGCGCGGGAGAATGTCCGTCAGGTGCAACTTCTCACGCGCCAGATCATCGACCCCAAAGTCTCGAAAGATTACTCGATCCTGGAAGAACCGATCGGCGAGTGCGCTAAAATCGTTCGCATCCCTTTCGGTCCCAAACGCTACCTAAAGAAGGAGTCGTTGTGGCCGTACATCGAAATGTTCATCGATCAAACCCTGGCCCACTTTAAACGCACCGGGATCCCGGATTTGATCCACGGTCACTACGCCGACGCCGGGGTCGCGGGCGCGCACCTGGCGCGACTGCTGCACGTCCCGTACATCTTCACCGGTCACTCGCTCGGCCGCGTCAAACGCCAGCGATTATCGGTCGGCAAAACGAACCCCGATTCACTGGAAAAGAGGTACAAGTTCACCTCGCGGATCGAGGCCGAAGAGACCGCGCTCGAAACGGCCGCGATGGTCGTCACCAGCACCAACCAGGAAGTCGAACGGCAATACGAACTGTACGACCATTATGTGCCCGACCGAATGGAGGTGATTCCGCCCGGCGTCGACCTTTCGGCGTTCACCCCGCTGGCCGACCCGAATCACAAGGCCGAGATCGAGGACGCGCTCGTTCCGTTTCTTCGTGACCCAGACAAGCCGGCAATCCTGACGATGGCCCGCCCGGACGAGCGAAAGAATCTGGAAATGTTGGTCAGGGTGTATGGCGAAAGCGAGGAACTGCAGCAAGTCGCCAACCTGGTTTTGATCCTGGGGACGCGCGACGATTTGCGCGAGCTCCCCAAATCACAGCAAACGATCATCACCAACATCTTGCACCTGATCGACAAGTACAATCTGTACGGCAAAGTCGCCTATCCGAAAACGCACCGCCCGTCCGACGTGCCTGATCTGTATCGGATGGCGGCGCGATCCAAGGGCGTCTTCATCAACCCGGCGCTGACCGAACCGTTCGGATTGACCTTGCTGGAAGCCGGCGCGTCGGGGTTGCCCATCGTCGCGACCAACGACGGCGGCCCACGCGACATCATCTCCAACTGCGAAAACGGGTTGCTCGTCGACCCGCTCGATCCGGCCGCCATCGAACGCGCCCTGCTGCGTGTTTTGACCGAACCGGACGTGTGGCAGCAATTCTCACAGGCGGGGATCGCCGGGACGCGGAAACACTACGCGTGGAGCAATCACGCCTCACGGTACTTGCGTGATGTGAACGAGATCCTGGAGCGGGCCTCGTCCCCCACGACGATCAACCGTCCGGTCCGCCGGCTGCCGGAATTCGACCGCATGATCATCACCGACCTGGACAACACGCTCACCGGTGACGACGAGGCACTCTCGCGTTTCGCCGACCTGATTCGCGACAACGATCACATCGGGTTCGGGATCGCGACCGGGCGGCGGCTGGACAGCGCGTTGGAATTGATCGAGTCGCTCGGATTGCCGCAGCCGGATTTGATCGACACCGATGCCGGCACACAGCTGCATTATGGCGAAGCGATGACGCCCGACCGGACCTGGCAGAAATCGATCGGCTATGCCTGGGACCGCGACGGGATCCTCGCCTGTCTGGAAAATGTCGAAGGGTTGACGCCCCAGTCGGAGGACCGACAATCCGATTTCAAAGTCAGTTTTGATATGGACCCGGCTAAAATCACGGTCACAAAGGTCAAAAAGAAACTGCGAGAAGCCGGACTGAGGGCTAAGGTGATGTTGTCCCTGGGGATGTTTTTGGATGTAATCCCCGTCCGCGGCGGCAGCGATTTGTCGATGCGGCATGTGCTGTGGAAGTGGGGCTTCCAGCCGGATCACGTCCTGGTCGCCGGTGACTCGGGCAACGACGCCGGCATGTTGCTGGGGCGGACCCTGGGCGTCGTCGTCGGCAATTACAGCCGAGAGCTAGACCGGTTGAAAGATCGTCCGCGGATCTATTTCGCAAACACGCCGCACGCGGGCGGAATTCTTGAAGGCATCGAGTACTACAACTTTTTGGACAAGATCGTAATTCCCAATGATTGGATTGATTGACTACGGAAGGGAAACCCAGACGGAGCTCGATGAACTTTCGTTCCAGGCGGATTTGTCCCTGGAGAGGCTGAACCCGCGGTTGGAGGAGGTTTGGGAGCGGTATTCGATTTCCGAGGAACGCCAGAAGATCTTCCAATCGCGGTTGCGCGAACACTGGCGGCCGCTGTTCAAACAACTCCACGAGCTGTACAGCGGCCGATACGATTTTTTCTACCACCTCGAACAGGTGCTGTTGACCTGCGCGTTGGCCTTTGCCCAGCGCAGCGATGAACTGTGTGAAATCGATCGGCATCGATTGATCGAGCCGAATTGGTTCCAGTCCCAGAAGATCGTCGGCGGTGCACTGTACGTCGACCTGTTCAGCGACAACCTCGGCCGGCTCCGCGAACACGTCGGTTACTTCAAAGACCTGGGGCTGACGTACTTGCACCTGATGCCGTTGTTTGCCGTCCGTCCCGGGAACAACGACGGCGGCTATGCGATCAGCAACTACCGCACGATCGCGCCCAGCCTGGGGACGGTGGAAGATCTGAAGCTGCTGGCCGATGACCTGCGCGAAGCGGGGATCAGTCTGGTGTTGGACTTTGTGTTCAACCACACCTCGGACGATCACGAATGGGCGCAGCGGGCCCAAGCCGGCCATCGCGAGTACCAGGAATTTTATTACACGTTCGCCGATCGCGAGGTGCCCGAACAGTACGAACGGAACTTGCGCGAGATCTTTCCGACCGTCCGCCGAGGAAACTTCACTTGGCACGACGGCATGGGGCGCTGGGTCTGGACGACGTTCAACAGTTTTCAGTGGGACCTGAACTACAGCAATCCGGCCGTGTTTCGGGCGATGCTCGACGAGATGCTGTTCATCGCCAACTTGGGTGTCGATTTTCTGCGTCTGGACGCGGTCGCGTTTATTTGGAAACAGATGGGGACCTGTTGCGAAAACTTGCCCCAAGCACACCTGGTGATCCGCGCGTTCAACCGTCTGGTCCGAATCGCCGCCCCCGCGCTGGTGTTCAAATCCGAAGCGATCGTGCACCCCGATGAAGTCGTCAAGTACATCGACAAAGACGAGTGCCAGGTTTCCTACAATCCGACCTTGATGGCGCTGCTGTGGGAATCGCTGGCAACCCGGCGAACCGATCTGTTGGTGCGTACGCTGGCCAGACGATTTAAGTTGCCCGACGGAACGTCGTGGGTCAACTACTTGCGCTGTCACGATGACATCGGTTGGACGTTTGATGACGGCGACGCGGCGTCGATCGGAATCAATGCCTTCGACCATCGCAATTTCCTGAACCAGTTCTACTCCGGTCAGTTCGAGGGATCCTTTGCCAGGGGCGTGCCTTTTCAACACAACCACGAAACCGGTGACATGCGGATCTCCGGCACGATGGCGTCGCTGGCCGGCCTGGAGCGGGCGATCGAACAGGAAGACGAGGAAGGCAAAGAACTCGCCATCCGGCGGATGATGCTGCTGCACGGCATCACGCTCAGCATCGGCGGCATTCCCTTGTTGTACATGGGCGAAGAGTGGGGCATGTTGAACGATTACTCCTTCACCACCGATCCGGCCAAGGCCGGCGATTCGCGTTGGATTCACCGGCCACGGATGAAGTGGGAGTACCTGGAAGAATTGGATGACGAATCCGGACGCGATTCGATCCGTCGTCGCATTTTCCGATCGCTGCAGTCGATGATCGCGATCCGGAAACGCTCGCTCGCCTTTGCCGGACAGGAAATGACGCTGTTTCCGACCGGCAACCCGCATCTTCTCGGTTACGTCCGCTCCAACGAAGCATCCAACGTGGTCGTGGTCGCCAACTTCACCGAACACCCACAGTCCTTGGACGCCAATCGGTTGCGGACCGCCGGGCTGGGACGCTTTTTCAAGAATCTGCTCAACGACGTCGAATACGGCACCGCCGAACCGGTTGTGTTGGCGCCGTACGAGTTGCTGTGGCTGAAGCGGATCTAGGCTTTGTCCCTCAGCCCGTAGCGGAAGTCGCCAAGGCTTTCGACTCGCAGCAATTCACACGAAAAAAGCCGAAATTCGTGGCAAATTCCGCTACCACCTACGACGCTTGCCGGGTTTAGGGAAACAGCCTCGTGGACGAGGCCACCTGTCCATTCGGAGTGAGAACTGCGGGGACTCCTCGCGTCGTCCACTACCGCTGAGCCGGTCGTGTCCACTGTGATTCCCACGCTCTGGCGAGCGTAGCTACGTGAGCGCCCCGAGGTTTTCCTCGCACGCGATTCGCGCTTAAGATTGCCGTACCTCACGCTCCAGGTGATACATCAGCCCGTCACGCACCCCTTCGGGGCCATGACCTTCGGCCAGGTACAACCATTGTTGATCGGCCATCGCGTCGCGTGTTTCGGCGCGCAATTGCTCGTCGGCGTTGCCCACCAGGACGGCTCGAAAACCGCGCGTCATCGCTGCGGTGTCGTTCCCCGAATCCCCGGCAAATACGATCGACGCGGCGTCGATTGATCGACGCGTCGCCCACCACTGGATCGCGCTGCCCTTGTTCACATCGACCGGCAAGATGTCCATCAATCCTTCGCCGGTTTCCGGGTCGCGGCTGATCGTGAATGCGAGCGGGCAATCGAAGTCCGCGATCCATGCCGCGACCTGTTCGCGCACCTCCGCCACCGCGTCGTGGGGAAAGTCGAAACTGCACTTTAAAAGCGTTTGCTGGTTCGGGCTTTGTGGCGTCAGCCGTTCGACGCGTTCGCACAGCGCCGTCTGGATTCCGGCGTTCGTCCAGCCGCCCATTCGATCCAACAACGCCTGCTGGTAATCGAGATCTTGTTCGTACGTCCCGTTGTCACTGCGATGCCACATCGTCGACCCGACATCGCACAGGATCGACGCCGGGTGTGGCAAGTCGAACTTCGTGATCGCCTCAAACGTCAGCTCAAACGATCGCCCCGTGACAAAGATTAATTGCAGCGAGTGTTCCACGACCAGACTGCCCAGATGCTTGACCGCCGCGTGCTGCTCGGGCGTCTGCCGGACAGGGATCAACGTTCCGTCCAGGTCGGTGGCCAGCGTCGTGACCGTTTGGTTCGATTTTAAGTTCATGGGGGATGTTGAAGGGTTTCTGAAAGGCGCGACCGATGACGTACCGGTCGGTCAGGTTCAGGTGAGAGCAAACGTAGTGCCAGTGTAGAACCATTGTCCCAATTGTTCCCCCCAGCCGCTCCGGTTGAGAGGCGCCTCCGCGGTGTTCGCTGCGCTCGCACGGGAGAACAGTTGGGGACAACGGTTCGACACTTTCTCAACCGCTGCGGCTGAGACGCTCCGGGGTGTTTCGCTGCGCTCACAGCATTGTAGAACCATTGTCCCAATTGTTCCCCCCAGCCGTTCCGGCTGAGAGCCGTCGCCGGGGTGTTCGCTGCGCTCGCACGGGAGAACAGTTGGGGACAACGGTTCGACACTTTCTCAACCGCTGCGGCTGAGACGCTCCGGGGTGTTTCGCTGCGCTCACAGCATTGTAGAACCATTGTCCCAATTGTTCCCCCCAGCCGTTCCGGCTGAGAGCCGTCGCCGGGGTGTTCGCTGCGCTCGCACGGGAGAACAGTTGGGGACAACGGTTCGACACTTTCTCAACCGCTGCGGCTGAGACGCTCCGGGGTGTTTCGCTGCGCTCACAGCATTGTAGAACCATTGTCCCAATTGTTCCCCCCAGCCGTTCCGGCTGAGAGACGCCTCCGAGGTGTTCGCTGCGCTCGCACGCAGGAACAGTTGGGGACAACGGTTCGACACTTTCTCAGCCGCTGCGGCTGAGACGCTCCGGGGGTGTTTCGCTGCGCTCACAGCATTGTAGAACCATTGTCTCAATTGTTCCCCCCCAGCCGCTCCGGCTGAGAGCCGTCGCCGGGGTGTTCGCTGCGCTCGCACGCAGGAACAGTTGGGGACAACGGTTCGACACTTTCTCAGCCGCTGCGGCTGAGACGCTCCGGGGGTGTTTCGCTGCGCTCGCACGGGAGAACAGTTGGGGACAACGGTTCGACACTTTCTCAGCCGCTGCGGCTGAGACGCTCCGGGGGTGTTTCGCTGCGCTCACAGCATTGTAGAACCATTGTCCCAATTGTTCCCCCCCAGCCGTTCCGGCTGAGAGCCGTCGCCGGGGTGTTCGCTGCGCTCGCACGGGAGAACAGTTGGGGACAACGGTTCGACACTTTCTCAACCGCTCCGGCTGAGACGCTCCGCGGTGTTTCGCTGCGCTCACAGCATTGTAGAACCATTGTCCCAATTGTTCCCCCCCAGCCGTTCCGGCTGAGAGCCGTCGCCGGGGTGTTCGCTGCGCTCGCACGGGAGAACAGTTGGGGACAACGGTTCGACACTTTCTCAACCGCTCCGGCTGAGACGCTCCGCGGTGTTTCGCTGCGCTCACAGCATTGTAGAACCATTGTCCCAATTGTTCCCCCCCAGCCGTTCCGGCTGAGAGCCGTCGCCGGGGTGTTCGCTGCGCTCGCACGGGAGAACAGTTGGGGACAACGGTTCGACACTTTCTCAACCGCTCCGGCTGAGAGGCGATCGCGGTGTTGCTGCATCCCGGCAACAAACCGCCGAAATCCAGCCACCATCCCCTCTGCAGGATAGCAGCAACCCACCCCAAGACATTACACTCATGGCGAACCTGTACCGGACGGTTTCTCCTTGGGGGCGATCTTGTATTCCAACGAATCGTTTGATGAATTGCTGATCCGATGTCGCCAGGGCGACTCGGAAGCCGTGGGCGTCTTGGTGCGTCAGTATTCGTCCCGGCTGATGGCAGTCGCTCAAAATCTGCTGAGCGCCCAGGTGCGGCGAAGGGTGGACGACGAAGACATCGTGCAGAGCGCCTTGTTCACATTTTTTCGTCGTGTCGAACAGGGGGAATTCGACATTCGCGATCCGGAAGACATTTGGCGATTGTTGGTCACCATCACGGTCCGTAAAGCACAGACGCAGGGACGACGTCATTCGGCCGAACAGCGCGACCCGGGGCGCGAAGCGAATGCGACCTGGCTGGTCGCCGCGATGTCACGTGAACCGGGGCCGGTCGAGGCGATCGTGCTGTCGGAAATCCTGGAGGATCTGACGCAGTGGCTGGAACAAGAAAAGTACGGCGAGATTTTGGAACGCATCCTTCGCGGTGAAGCAAAAGCTGACATCGCCAGGGATTTGGGGCTTTCCAAGCGAACGGTCGACCGAGTGCTGTTTCGAATCCGCGAGAAATTGGAATCCCAGATCGGCGAGACGGACGAGTGAGTTTTCAAAAACGGTCGATTCTCGTGTCTCGATCGGAGCACCATCGCGATTGCAACGATAGCACGTTGCCAGGAACGTTCGGGCGCTGCGGGCGCCGGGCGTAGCCGAAGCCGACAAGGCTTTCGCTATCGGAGTCGCGTTGTGGCGGGCGAATACTCTTGGCGAGTTCCGCTACGAAACTCTTGGCGAGTTCCGCTACGGGGAAAACCGAGAACGTCTGGATTTCTGCATGGTCAGTCTGGTTTGAGTGTCCAATGAGTTTTAAAGCCGATCCCGCCGCCGGTCTGTCGCATGAGCAACGGTCACGCTTTGATGCGTTCCTGTTGGAATTCGAAGAGCACTGGTCCCCGGACACCCTCGCAGAGTTTGCCGCGCGATTGGAGAGGTTCACCAGCCCGCTGGCCGAATCGCTGCTGCGTGAGATGATCCTGATCGATCTTGAACGACAGTGGGAACATGGCGTTCAGGTCAAGGTCGAAGACTATCTGCGACAGTATCCCGACGTGGCGAAGCTGAAGGACGTACCGCTGGATTTTGCCATCGCAGAAATCGAGGCACGTGCGGGTACCGGAGCCGCGCCGGATCCCGATGAATTCCTGACGCGGTTTCCGAAATTGGAGACCGAGCTACAGCCCTTCTTGCCGCGCCGACCGCAGGATACGCGGGAGATCCAGCGCGGGGACACCAGCCGGTCCGACCTATCCTGTGAATTGCCGCCGACTCCGCCGAAGCGTCCAAAGCTGCCGGATCGGTTTGGGCGCTACCGAATCATCCGGCGGATCGCCGATGGCGGCATGGGCGCGGTCTACTTGGCCGAAGACACCTCACTGTACGATCGACGTGTGGCATTGAAAGTGCCGCTTTTTGTGACCGATTCGCCCCGCGATGTCGAGTGCAGAACCCGGTTCTTGGCCGAGGCCCGGGCCGCGTCAAAGCTCACCGAGCATCCCAATCTGTGCTCGATCTACGAAATCGGACGGGTCGACGCGATCGACTACATCGCGATGCAGTACGTCGACGGCGAAACGCTGGAAACCCACTTGCGATTGCATGGCCGGCTGGAGCCACGCCGGGCCGCCGCCTTGGTCATCAAGATCGCCCAGGCGATCGACTATGCCCACCAACGTGGCATCATCCATCGCGACTTGAAACTGGCCAACATCATGATCAGCTCACTCGGCGAGCCGGTCGTGATGGATTTCGGATTGGCCAGGCTGTCCACGGAACCCGAACAGACGCGTCTGACACGCGACGGGGTCTTGATCGGTACACCGGCATACATGTCGCCCGAGCAGGTCAAGGCGAATGCCGATCAAATCCACTCGGCGACCGACATCTACAGCCTGGGTGTGGTGTTCTATCACTTGCTAACCGGCCGGCTGCCGTTTCGAGGATCGCTGGGCACGATCATGAGCGGCGTACTTCGCGATGATCCAGATCCGCCGAGCAAGACCCTGCCAGATTTGGATCGGCAATTGGAAGCCATCTGTCTGACCATGATGTCCAAGCGGGCCGAGGACCGGTATGTGTCGATGGGCGAAGTGGCACGGATGCTCTCCGACTGGCTTCAACCGGAACAGCCGCCCCAAGTCGATGCGACCGCTGCGCGACGCTTCGTTCACTCTTGGCCCCGCGTGATCGCCGTCGGCCTATCGCTTTTGTTGCTGATCGTAATGGCCGTCGTGCTGATCGTACGCACCGACCACGGATCGGTGCGATTCGAACTGTCGCAAAACGATCTCGGCGTCGTCGTCGACGGCAACCGATTCAAGCTGCAAGAGCTGGGGGTGCCCCAGCGACTGACGCCGGGGCCGCACCGGCTGGCGATCGAAATCGGCGGAACGCAGGTGCCACTGGACCGCCCGTTTACGATCGAAACGGTCGAGTTCCAAGGCCGTGCAAAACTCGCCGTGCAAATCGACGGCGTTTCCATCACGTCCAACACCTTCGACGTCGCGCGTGGGACAAAGCATGTGATGCACGTGTCGTTGATCGATCTGCCGCCCCCGGCGGACCCGCCGCAGCCAAACTCCGTCAAATCAAAAGCCAACTCCGCCAGTGCCACGGCTGCCAGCGTGCCGCCGGACGTCACCGCCGATTCGGCGTTGGCGTTTAACGGAATCGATAGTTATGTGTCGATCCCGTCGTTCCGTTATGACGGGTCGTTTCCGATGACCGTTGAAGCGTTTGTCACACCATTTGGGAACGTTGACGACGGGCACGTGGTTTCAAATACGCAATCGTCCGGTTTTTCGCTCGTGTCACAGCGAGGCAATTGGAATTTCTATTTCCGTGACCTGCAAGGATGGGGGCACGCCAAAACTCCACACAGCGAGTTCGGGCGTACGGTCCACTTGGCGGGCGTTTATGACGGTCGTGAAGTGTGTTTGTTTGTGGACGGACACGCCAAGCATCGCGTTAAGGTTCAATACGAACATCGCCCTTCGGTCCAGCACTTGTTCCTTGGAGCGGGCAACAATGCGGTCAATGAACCCGAAACGTTCTTTTCCGGGCTGATCCATCAGGTGCGGCTGTCCAGCGTCGCACGCTACAACGCCGATTTTCAGCCGCCGCTTGATTTGGCAAATGATTCAAGCACGCTGGCCCTGTACGACTTTAATGAACAGACCGGCGACGTTCTGAGCGACCGTTCTGGTAACGGTCATGACGGACGCATCCACCACGCGCGTTGGGTCCGCAAGCATGAACCCGACATCGACGCGGTCGATGATTGGACGCTCACCCACCGCTGGACGGCGGCCGTTCACCATCGCTCCGTCCGAGCCGTCGCCGTTTCGCCGGACGAAACAATGATTGCCAGCGGAGGCGATGACGGTTCGATCGCAATCTTTGATGCGGCAACCGGCAATCTGAAGCGGCAGATTTCCGTCGCCCCCAAACGGATCATCGATCTCGCCTTTGCCCCCGACGGACAGTCGCTGGCCGTTTGCGGATGGGACAACGAGGTCCGGGTCGTCGACCTGGACTCCGGAAAGCAGCGTTCGAACTTCCATGCCCCTACCGGCGTTGGCAAGACGGCCATGACCGGTGTGCATTTTGCTCCGCAAGGCGACCGATTAATCAGCGGTGGATGGAACGCAAAGATACACGTCTGGGACACGGCAACGGGCCGCACCGATCGAGTACTGGAGTATCCCGATGGCCGGATCCACTGCACGGCATTGTCAAACGACGCAACGTTGGTCGCCGCCGGTGGTCACCGCACCATCCAGGTCTGGGATCTTGCCAGTGGAAAAGCTCGATTCAATCTGAAAGGGCATTGCAATACGGTCACCAAGGTCGCGTTTTCACACGATGGAAACGCATTGCTGTCGGCCAGCACCGATGGATCGATTCGCTGCTGGAACACGATCGATGGCAGTCTGATGAGCGTTTGGTGGAATCAAAACCCGCTGGTCGACGTGAGATGGTTTCGCGATCACCAAACGGTCGTCTCCAAGGATCAATCCGGACGCGTGCGATTCTGGAATGCCGCATCGGGTCAGCAAGTCGGCGAAACAATGACTCACCTCGGCAAACTGGGAATCATCGGGCTGCTCGATCGCGACCGGCGAATGGTGACCTGTGGTGATCGCGGCTTGGTAAAGATGTGGGAGATCACGAAAACCCAACGTCCCTTTGTCGCCGATGCTCCTCGATCGCCCTCTGGACCCGAAGCCGATCAGAACCACGTCCTGTACTGTGACGGTGTCTCCTCGCATGTCCGGATTCCAAAGTTTCGTTACGACGGGACACACCCGATCACGATCGAAACTTGGTTGCGATTGCCATCGCTCACGACCAACCCGTCCGATCACCGGCCGGGCGTGATCTCGCAAAACGACGGACGCGGGATCAATCTGTTGTTGATGGAGCGTGGATTCTTTCAATGCGGGGCCGCCGGCTGCGGCGACGTGATCGCGGACACCGTGGCGGCGACCGATCGCTGGACACACGTCGCGTTCACCTACGATTCATCGACACTTGCGTTGTTCGTCGATGGAAAGCTTCAGTATCGGAAAACGTCGTCCGAGCCGTTTGCCGCCGGAGAGAAGGATTTCATCATCGCGGCCGATCCCACCACCGCGACCGGCGTCTCGCGTCACCTTCGGGCGCTGTTCGACGAAATCCGATTCTCGAAGACGGTGCGGTACCGCCAAGACTTTCAACCTCCGAGACGACATCGCAAGGACTCAGAGACGATCCTGCTTTATCATTTCGATGATCGGTCGCACGAGACGGCAATCGATGCGACGGGAAATGGGTTCGACGGTCAGATCCACCGCGGACGTGTGATCGCCGCAGGGACGCCGCCACCGGGTTTTAGCCGACCGGCCGACGCGGTCTCCACGATGAACGAACCGCTGAAGTCCTTTGACACGGCCTTTGACAGCGTTTCAAAGGAGACGCCGACGGCGGTCAAGGACTATGACAACGCGTTCCGCTCGCGGGAACCCGAACCTGTCCGCTGGCATGCCGACGGCCAGCTGAACATCAAATCCGGTGGTGGCTCGAAAGCCTGGAACGTGATCGGAATGCGTCGGGGGCTGCTAGAGGTCACCGGCCGCGCCGCCAACCAAGAAACAAGCTGGATGGTGAACTTGACCAACGTCTCCCTTCGACGTGGCATCCGGATTGTGGTCCGCAGCGACGGACAGATTCGGTTCGGACAAAGTCTGTTTCAATTCACGCCACAAGTCGCCGAGCGTTTATTAACGACCGTTGCGACCGACACGATTCGTCACGTGAACCGTCTGGGGCTTGCCGTCGATCGCCGCTCGGTCCAGGTGTTCTGGAACGGTTCATCGATCAGCGACCCGATCACGCTGGACTATGACCTGACTCCCTGTACGGTCGCGTTAGGCAATCACGGGTCCGGCCATTCGCAATTTGATGCCGTTCGCTATTGGCGTCCATTTGACGCCCGCAACGAAGACTGGCGGCCGTGAGGGCGAAAACGAAAGTTTTGTCTTTTTTTCAAAGATCCTCCGAATTCTCTGTCACAAAGCGATGGCTGTCGCGATTGACTGATTGACCCGGAACGTCACCGATCCGATTTGCATCGCCATTGATTCACCCGACCGATTCGAGAAGCACGCCATGAAACGCCGAAACGTATTCCGAACACGACGCCAACGCACCTCGCTTCGCCGTCGACTGAATCGAATGACCAAGCGACCGCGGTTTGAGTCGTTAGAGGATCGTCGAGTCTTGGCTGCCTTTTCGGGCCTGATCACGACGGACATGACGCTCACCGACCCGGCGGATCCGGTGACCTTTACCGCTGACACCGTGATCGCGTCCGGCGTGAAATTCGAGGTCGGCGCGAATGTTCCGGTCATCATTCATGACGACGTCAACATCAGTGTTGACGGCATGCTGACGTTCAACCACTCCGCCGGCGTCGAGATCACCGACGGAAGTGGGGGGCAGAATTCGGGAATCGTCGTCAACGGCTCGGGGACGCTGGACATCAACGACACCGACTTCACGCGTCGGACAGTCAGCAATGGGTTTGATCGAACGCGGATCGCAGTTCTGGCCGGTGGCAAGTTCATGGCGGCCGATTCCCGATTCGATTGGGACGCGATCACGCTAGAAGACGGCAGCTTGATCGCTGACGCGACCGCTACCTGGGTCCAAGGCAATGAATTCAATCAGACGATTCGTGTCCCCCACACGCATTTGCAAGATCCATCACATTTGAACGCCAACCTGCGTTTTGAAGACATCGAGATCCTTGGCGGAACGCTGCCGAGCGGTGAATCGCTGAACCTGAATCAAATCGGCACCGCGACGACGGTCGACTTGAGGTACGTGTTCCCCTCCGGTTTCGAGGTGCAGACAAACGCGACGCTTTCGATCAACCAAGATGTGTCGGTGTTGCTGCGAGAGGATCAGCTGTTTTCAGTCGACGGGACGCTGAAGTTCGACAATGCGGCGCCGTTTGTGGTCGAAGACGGTTTCAGCGGAAACGCGTCCGGAATCTCGGTCAGTGGGACGGGGACGCTCGACGTCATCAATACCGATTTCGCCCGAATCAATAGCGGAAATCTGCAGGATATCGTACGTGTCAATGTGGACGCCGGAGGCAGGTTCAAAGCATCCGATTCACAATTCGATTGGGACGCGATCAACTTGGCCGCGGGCAGCGTCATCAATGACGGCGCGACTCCGTGGGTGGTCGGGAACGAATTCGTCCAGACGATCTCGGTGCCCTATCAACACCTGCAAGATGCATCGCGATTGTCGGGTAACCTGCGTTTTGAAGACATCGAGATCCTTGGCGGAACGCTGCCGAGCGGTGAAGCGCTGAACCTGAATCAAATCGGCACCGCGACGACGGTCGACTTGAGGTACGTGTTCCCCTCCGGTTTCGAGGTGCAGACAAACGCGATGCTTTCGATCAACCAAGATGTGTCGGTGCTGTTGCGAGAGGATCAACTTTTTTCAGTCGACGGGACGTTGAAGTTCGACAATGCGGCGCGGTTAGTGGTCGAAGACGGCTATGGCGGAGGCGAGGCCGGGATCTCCGTCAGCGGTACAGGCACTCTGGATGTCATCAACACCGACTTCGGACGCGTCAACACGGGGAACTTGCAGGACTATATTCGCATCAACGTTGCTGCCGGTGGTGCGTTCAAAGCGAGCGATTCGCTATTCGATTGGGATTCCATCGATCTCGCCGATGGAAGTCTTATCAGCGGTGGTTCAAATCCATGGGTGCTCCGCAACGAGTTCCTGCAACCGATCTCGCTGCCGTATCGACATCTGCAAGTCGCCTCACACCTATCGGACAACTTGCGTTTCGAAGATGTCGCTATTTTGGACGGTTCTTTGCCTGTCGGAGAATCGTTGAATCTGAATCAAATCGGCACCGCGACGGCTGCAGACCTTCGCTATATCTTTCCGAGCGGATTCACCATCCGGGAAGACGCCTTGCTTTCGATCAATGAAGGGGTGCGGACGCTGCTGAAGGAGAATCAGCAATTCAACGTCGACGGCACGCTACGTTTTGATCATGCGGCGTCGCTGTTGATCGAGGATGGATATGGCGTGCAGACCTCGGGCATTTCGGTCGGTGCAACGGGGTCGCTGGATGTCGTCAACACAGATTTCACGCGTGTGAACACCGGGAATGCTTCGGACAAGGTGCGGATTTTCGTCCGTGGCAACTTTCACGCCGAAAAGTCACGACTTGCTTGGGATCAGATCGAGGTTGATCCGGCGGGCTCCATCACGCTTGACCGTAATGAGGTTGACACTCCGATCCAAATCGACGGTTCGGCTCGGACAAATATTCGCATCAACGATTTCAGCAACTTGCTGTCCAACAACACCGGCATCGTGCTGGTCGGGGATCCGAACGGTGAAGTCGACCTGCGTTATAACTACTGGGGCACGACGACGCCGCAGCAGATCGACGCCAAGATCATGCACCAGATCGACGACGCCGATCGCCCGCTTGCGGTTTACCTGCCGGCGCTGCCCGCGCCTCGGGCCGGATTCGGTGAAATCACCGGGACCAAGTTCAACGACCTGAACAACAACGGTCGGCGCGATGCCGGTGAACCCGGGCTCGGTGGCGTCCGGATGTACGTCGACATCAACAACGACGGGCAGCATGACCCCGGTGAACCATTCTCGATTTCGGCGGCCGATGATCCGAATACCACCGACGTCGACGAAACCGGCAACTACCGGATCATCGACCTGATCGAAGGCAGCCATGTCGTTCGAGAAGTCGTCCCGACCGGATACGAGCAAACCTTTCCGGTCGTCGACGCCGTTGCGACGACCATCGGGTTCGACGGGATCGGACCCGAGTCCGGCGTCACGCTGCCCGGCGTTTCCGACTTCCAACTCGCCGGCGCCGAATTCTCTGGGGGAACGATCCTGAATTCGGGCGTACCGGAGCTGAACGCCTCGGGGCTGTTCGCATACGAAGTCACCTCCGAAGAGGCGAGTGTGCAGTTTGATCGGTTGATCGATTCGGCACGGTTTTTCTTCGTCCATGCCGGGACCACCGCAGCGACGGCGACGGCGTACGGGATCGATGGGGCCGTTTTGGGCCAGGTCACCAGTCAACTTGCGACCACCAACGCGGACCCCGCCAACTTTGTCACATTGGATCCGGGCGCGCCGATTTCGCGTATCGTTTTTGGCGGCGGCGTGATCGATCAGTTCACCTTCACCAGCACCGCCAGTGATCAATCGCATTTGGTGCACGTGGGAGACGAGGAGGTTGTCGGTGGGATCGATTTTGGAAATTTCCAAGTGACCCCCACGCTGGTCGTCACACAATTCATGGCGACCAACAACGGCTTCGTCGCACACTTCAACCACTCCCTCGATGACAACGATTTGAATCTGTACGACGGTTTCGACCAAAGCCTTGGGGCGGCGGACGTCGTCTTGCAGGGAGCCACGTCGGGTACCGTCCGGGGATCATTGGTGCTCGGCGACGCCGGACGAACCGTGACCTTCATCCGCACCGGTGGTCCGCTCGTGCCAGATCACTACACCGTCACGCTGCGCAGTGCCGCCGACGGTTTCAATGACGATCAAGGCGACTTGCTGGACGGGAACGAAGACGGAACGGCGGGCGATGATTTCAGTCGCACTTTTGAAATCGCGACGCCGGCGGCCGAAGGCGTGACCCTGGGCATCGCCGACTTTGCCCGCGGCGCCGGCCAGGACGTTCATCTTCCCCGCAACGGCGATGTCGGCATCCCGGTGACGTTGAGCACCGGGCATGACGTCTCCAGCGTCGACTTTGAATTGGCCTTTGATCCGACCCTGTTGACGGTCAGCGGCTTTCACACCGACATCGCTGGTGCTGCCGCGGCATTCAACTTGGTCGCTCCCGGACTGGCACGTGTGACCGTCAGCAGCCCCCGAGAGTTTTCCGCGGCGGACGGTGCGTTTGAACTCGGCCGATTCACCGCCTCCGTCCCCACCTCGGCGCCCTACACCGCCAAGCACGTTTTGGACATCCGCGCCGCCGCGGTCCGTGACAGCGCCCCGCTGCCGGCCTTGCGTCCGACCCGCGATGACGACGGTTTGCATGTCGCCGCCTACGCCGGCGACAGCAACGCCAGTCGGTCCTACACCGGTGGCGACGTCACGCATCTTCAGCGTGTGATCGTCGGTCTCGCAACGGGGTTCGCCGATTACAAACTGGCCGACCCCCGCGTCATCGCGGACATCGACCACGGCGGTGATCTGACTGGAGGCGATGCGACGTTGCTGCAGCGCGTGATCATTGGCGTCCCCGTCGATCAGGTGCCCCCGATCCCCGGCGGCGTGGCGCCACCGCCTCCCAGCGGCCCCGACCCGCTGATCTACCTGCCCACCGACCTCCAGGCATCGCCGACGACGACGGTCAGCGCCCCGGTGATGCTGAAGGTGACCGAAAGCGACGGCATCACGCTCAGCAGCGTCGATCTGGTCATCGAATTTGATCCCGACAAGTTTGACGTTGCCAATTTCCGCTTGGGCGATCTGTTGCAGGATGCCGGGTTCAGTGATCCGGCGGTCAACACACAGCAGGAAGGGATCATTCGCATCACCATGTCGACGGCCGGTAGCACCGTTTTGCTGCCGATGGACACGACCGGATCGCTGCTGGAATTCGACATGACCGTTAAGAGCGATGCCGTTTACGGGGCTTCGCCGATCAACTTGCGGGCTAACTTTATCGACGCGATCAGCCGCACAACGACGGGCGTGACCGATGCAAGCGTCGAAGAACTGACGCTGGCTCCGGCGCCGACCAATGACTCCGACGATCCGGTCGACGGATCGATCAAGGTGATGCCCGGTGTTCGGCAGATCGTCGTCAACGACGGGGCGAACAATCGATCGCAGATCACATCATTGACGATCCGGTTCAACACCATCCTGGACCACGCAACGCTTGACGATGCATTCGAATTATTGAATCTGGATCGCAACCAGAGTGTCGGGACCATCCATGTGTCTGCGGTCGACGACATCGATCAAGGGCAAACGGTGGCAACACTCACCTTCGACGGCGCTTCGACCGTTCCCCGCAGCGGTTCGGGGGCCTACGGAAATTCGCTGGCCGATGGCAACTATCACCTCGTCATTCGTCCCGAATTCGTCTCTCAGCTTGGAAGCGGCGACGAGATGACCGCCCCGTACTCGTTCGGTGAAAGTCCCGTCGACAGTTTCTTTCGATTCTATGGTGATACCGACGGAGACCGTGACGTCGATGGTCAGGACTATGGACGGTTCGGGTTGAGCTTCTTACGCAACTCTAGCGATCCGAGTTTTGACCCCTCGATGGACTCCGACGGGGACGGGGACGTCGATGGTCAGGACTACGGACGGTTCGGGCTGAATTTCTTGAAACGGGTTTAGATGCTGGTGGGAGAGGCAAAACGATGGGGCAAGACAATGGGTGGGGATGGAGAGTAGAAGGCTGAATGATACCGGGCAGAATGATGATGTCGGCAGACCATGATGACTCGATCAGCCAACATCTACTTCATCATTCAACTTTCCATCATCCCGCTTCCCCACCATCCTGCCCCGTATCATCCTGCCCCGTATCATTCTGCCCCCATCGTCTTGCCCCCATCGTTTTGCCACGTTCACTCCCGCGACTCCCCCTTTCAATACCGATCCCCACGTCGTCTCCGCTTCGCCTGGATGACCGATTTGTAAAACTTGCCCTGCTTCCGGGACTGCTGTCGTTGTTCGCGCAGTGACTGGGCATTGCGTGCTTGCTCGGACTGAAGTTTTTGATAGCTGGCCAACCGTCTGGCATCGAGTCGTCCGGATTCGATCGCGGCTTGAACGGCGCAACCGGGTTCGTCTTGGTGGGCACAATCATGGAATCGGCACTCGGTTGCGATTGCGACGATCTCGTCAAACACTTCGTCGATGCCTTGTTCGCAGGCGGTCAATTGCAATTCACGCATTCCGGGCGTGTCGATCAACAGTCCGCCGGCTTGCAGACGGTGGATCGATCGAGCCGTCGTCGTATGCCGGCCTTTCGAATCGTCTTCGCGGATTCCTTGCGTCGCAATCCGCCCCGCCCCCAAACTCATCGCCAGGGTCGATTTGCCGACGCCGGAGGATCCGACCAGCGCAACCGTTTGCCCGTGACGGCACCAGTGGGCAAGCGTCTGTGTTTCCGCCGGATCGCGCGCGTCGACGGTTTCAACCACCAAGCCACTCATCAGCCGACCGGCTTGCTGTCGCAATTGGTCGGGCACATCACACAAATCTGATTTGGTGAGCACAACGACCGGATTGACATGGGATTCGGCCGCGACGGCCAGATAGCGTTCCAGACGCGCGGTATTGAAATCATGGTTGCAGGAACTGACGATGAACAAGGTATCGATGTTGGCCCCGATCAGTTGAAGCTCCGCCTTCGATCCCGCAGCCTTCCGTGTCACCAGTGATTCCCGCTCCAGTCGCCGCACGCCGCGATGGGTATCCACGGCCAACAGCACCCAATCGCCGACCGCGAGATCGCCGCAGGCGGCCAGCAAGGATTGCGGCAACGCGATTTCGCCCGTCTCACTCCACAGCACGATTTGGCTGCCATAGTGTGCCGCCACGCGGGCCGGCGCCAGCGACGACGATTCTTCCGCGGTCAGTTGCAGGCTGAAGCAAGGTTTCCAACCGAGAGTCGAAAGTACCAGGGGATCCATACGCAACAAGTTTCCTGCGCCGGTGGGAACGTGGCTTGTGAGAGCATGCGAATCGCAAGAAGCCGACACCACGGCGGCCAGCAAGGTTCGCCGGGGCGGCAACGCCGACGCCGCCTTTGAGGTGGTGCGTTCGGGCCGAAGGTCTGGAGAGACCGAATAAGCCCACGGATAGCAGCGCGAACCCACGGATGTAATGCGGCCTGGGATCCGTGGGTTCGCGCTGCCAACCGTGGGCAATCGACCTCCCTGTGGTTCAGGGTGGTCAGAGAAATCTGCAACAACCTCTTAGAATCAAAGACTTTGAAAACGCACGGCCTCAGCCAGGGAGAGGGGGGCGTCTTCACTTGATGCCAATGGGTAGCCGACGCCGATCTCGCCGCAAAATCTCGCAGGTCGCCATCATAACGACTGCGCATCACAGCCGGCTGACTGAAGTCAAAATGACTACTTCTGGTGCGTTCATCGCTTCGATCTGACGTTGCCAGCATCTCTGTAAAACTCCGTGAAACACGGTGCGGATCACGTTTTGGAAGGCGACCTGGCGTGCCGGCGGCCGGGTTTGGCACGACGACTGCCTCTCAGGGTGATCGGGCGGACAAGCGGTCCGCCGACTCAGATCACGATCTACGGAGACCACGAATGCCTCTTCTGATCCAATCTTTTGCGACCCTTGGCTTGCTCACCGCGCTCATCGCTTCCCCCGCACTGGCCGACACGTACCGGCACATCGACGAACTGGCCAACGACATCGAAGACAAGGCGCGTTTGCTAGAGAAAGAGGTCCGCCACTATCGCCACACCCCCGAGTACCGGCATCTGGTCGAGGACACGCGTGCGATTCGCAAACTGGCCGATCACATCCACGACGTCGCCCACGATCACGGCAGCCTGTCGCACATGGAATCGGACCTCCGAGAACTGGATCGCGAGTTCCATCACTTGGTATCGGTGTTCGACCGAGTCGAACGGCACGCGGCTCATGGGCACGGCCACATCCACGGCGACACGCGGCATGTCCGCCGGCTGCTGCACTACATCGAAGTCGACATTCACCACATGCAAAACGACTTCCGCTCGCTGCGACGGCCGTACCACCATCATGATCGCACGACGCTCGCGCGTCCGCCGGTCTTCGCCGCTCCGCCGTCCAGGTGCCCGGACGACGACGCCTACCGCTGGGGCGGCTCTGGATTCGGCCGCGGCATTTCGATCGGCAGCGGAAGCTCACGGTTTACGATTCGCTGGTAACGACACCGGTCGATGAGCGGGGCAAGCACGGCTGACATCGAAGGGCGAGGATGGTAAGACATGCGATTGATCGCGTTCCTGTCATCTCTCGCCCCTTGCTTGCGCCCACATGGATCCCTCCTCCATCACCCAAGTGATTCGAAACCGCCGCACGGTCAAACCGGCGCGGATGTCCGATTCCAGCATCGACCGTGAAATCATCGAAGAAATCTTGATCAACGCGAATTGGGCCCCCACCCATGGGATGACTCAGCCCTGGCGGTTCAAAGTCTTCGAGGGGCCATCGCGACAAGCATTGGCCGACTTTCTTGCCGCGACCTACAAAGCGATCACGGCGCCGGAATCGTTCAAGCAGGCCAAGTACGACAGTTTTCGCGTCAACCCGACGCTGGCCGGAGCCGTCATCGCAGTCGGCATGAAGCGTCAGGAGATCCAGAAGATCACCGAACTCGACGAGATCATGGCGGTCGCCTGTGCCGTGCAAAACATGCATCTGACTGCCACTGCACACGGTCTGGGTGGGTTCTGGTCGACCAATGTCGCTGCGATGAGCGATCAAATGCGAGACTTCATCGGACTCGCTGCCCCGGACCGTGCGTTGGGGTTATTCTACTTGGGACACGTCTCCGGCGACTGGCCGGAAAGTGACCGGGAGGACGTCGCGACGAAGGTCAGTTGGGCCTAGGGCTGCGTTCCGATTCGAGATTCGCATCGGGGGAAGAACCGTGAGCAATCGAAGGGACGCACTCAGACATTCCGCGGTGATCGGGCTGTCGGTGCTGGCCGGTTTCTTGGTCGATGCGCAATGGCGGAATCGTGAGATCACCGATCATGACGCGTCGTCGACCATGGTCGATGCCGATCCGCTGACTGGAGCGGCTGACGGAGTGGTCTGCATCACGTTGGTTTCCGACGCGGCGCATCAACGGCTGCCGCGCGAAAACTTGTTGCTCTATCGCGACGATCGCGGACAACCTCGCCCCGTGAAAACCCCTGACGACTGGGCCAAGCGAAGACGGGAGATTGTGGCTGGCATGCAGTCGGTCATGGGAATGCTGCCCGGCGCGGAAAAGCGTTGCCCGCTCGACGTTCGAGTGATCGAACAAGTCCGGCAACCCGGCTATTTGCAGCAACGGATCAGTTACCAGTCCGAACCCGGATCCCGCGTCACCGCGTACCTGTTGATCCCCGACGCTGCCCGCGACCACCCGGAGCGAAAACTTCCGGCCGTTTTGTGTCTGCATCCGACCGACGATCGGATCGGTCACCGTGTCGTCATCGATTCCGATGCCAGACCGAACCGTCAGTATGCCAGCGAGTTGGCCGCGCGGGGTTTTGTGACGCTTTCGCCCAGCTATCCGTTGTTGGCCGCTTATCAACCCGACCTGAAATCGCTGGGGTGGGAGAGCGGAACGTTAAAGGCGGTGTGGGACAACATCCGCGGTTTGGATTTATTGCAGTCGTTGCCGTACGTCGACAGCGCCGGGTTCGGCTGTATCGGCCACTCGCTGGGTGGACATAATTCCGTCTACACCGCTGTTTTCGACGATCGCATCAAAGCCGTCGTATCGAGCTGCGGTCTGGATTCCTATCTCGATTACTACGGTGGCGACGCGGCGCGTTGGTTGCCCGGCCAGGGCTGGTGTCAAACACGATACATGCCACGACTGGCGGACTACCGCGGACGTTTGGAACAAATCCCGTTCGACTTTCACGAGATGGTCGGTGCCCTCGCTCCGCGGCACGTGCTGATTTCCGCTCCCTTGCACGACGGCAATTTCCAAGCCGAAAGCGTGGACCGAATTGCGGAGGCTGCCCGCATGGTCTACGCGTTGCTGGGCCATCCCGACCGGCTGCGGGTCGAGCACCCGGATTGCGATCACGACTTTCCGGTCGACGTCAGGCAGCAGGCGTATCGCCTGTTCGACGAGGTCTTGCGTAATCGTTGACCGCATGGTCGCCGTGTTCTCCGAACTCGGCGCGTGCGAAAAAGCGAAGCTTTGCCCCGCGCCGACCTCGGAGAGGACGGCGACGGTCCATCCCAATCGAAACCGAAGCTGCGATCGGTCGCTAACGCATCCTCTTGGTGTTCGGCGGATTCTCTGCGGCAAGCATCTTTTCGACCGCCTGCCGGCCCGTCATCCCGATTTCGATCCCCATCGCTTTGGCTTGCGGTGTCGCGTCCACGATGGGTGCATCAAACAGGTCCTCCGGTTCGACCAGCGGATCACTGGGGGTGCCTTTGGCGATGGCGATCGCCTGATTGAATTCGGTGGGCGTCGCCATGTCATAGATCCCGCAGCCGACGATCCCTCGCCGGGTCAGGATCGAGCAATACTGACCGTTTTCCCAACGGTTGCTGATACCGATCGCCCGGCCGTTGTCGAAAGTCAATTCGCGGGACGTCGATCGTGGAAGCGTTTCGTCGTTCATCCTCGTTGCCTTAGTGAGACGCGGCGGATCCGGTTCGGTCAAAGACTTCGACACAATGACCGTCGGGGTCGTAGAACCACAGTTGCATGCAGCCGTCGGGGCGTTTTCGCGGACCGCCTTGGATCCGCACGCCGGCCGATTCAAGAATGCGATGTGCGCGAATCGCGTCTTCGACTTCGAACGCAAAGTGATGGGTCAAACCCGATGTGACTCGATCCGGATCCAATCCTCCGCCCGGCTCGGAGGTTCCCTCCATCGTCTCGATCAGGTGGACTTGCGTCGCGCCGGCTTGGAGCCAGTGGCCCGGGAACCCGAAATCCGGCCGTTCGACCTCCTCCATCCCCAGCAGGTCGCGGTAAAAGTCTCGGCTGCGCGAGAGATCATGCACGACGATCGTCACATGGTCGATCGCTTTAACACCGATCGCGGACGTCGCATGTTTCGTTGGAGGCGATGGAGTCGTCATGGTTCACGGGAAAATCGAAACGAGAGAGACACGAAACGGAGGAGGGAGACGTATGTCCCTGCAGGGACGTTACTTTAGACCATTCAGCAAAGCGGTGTGCCCGTGGGCGACGAATCGTGGAGGCGAATGGAGGGGGCGTGCCGAGAAATCCGCATTTCACCGGCGGAAATTCTTGCCGCGGGCCAATCAAAGTCGGACAATGACCTGGTCTTTGGAGGTATCATGATCCGGCCCATTCGCTCGCCCGTTGCCCCACGTGTGGTCTCGCCGATCAGCGGAGACGTCACGCCCCTGGTGGATCAAATCGAAGGCTTGCTGGCCCGGCCCAAGCACGTCCGTGTGCGTGTGGAAGGCGAAGGGCACGTCGAAGCATTGAATCACCTCGCCGCGTCGATGTCCGAAATGATTGCGTCGGGCCGATTGCGGCTGGATGATGAGATTCAACCATTCGACCTGGGCGATGAAACGGTCACCGTCGTCACGAGCAAGCTCATCCCCTGCGATCTGGTCTTGAGTCTCTGTGGATGGTCGCGCGACGACATGATCGAGTATCTGTTGGCCCGACATCGCAACCAATGCCGAAGCGTGATGGGCCGTCTTGAAGGGGAAAACCTGCGATACGCGTCGGGATCGCCCGCCGTTTGGCAATGGATCCTTGACGAAATGGTGGCTGATCCAAACGCTCGCGAGATCGAGTCGATCGTCGTTGACCAAGTGCATCGCAGGATTGGCAACGAGCGGCACGCCCGAGCGCTCGCGGACATGATGCTGATGCACTCGGCCGAAGCCTTGGAAATGTTTCCGCTGGCCAGTGTTTTGCCGGCATCGGTTTCCCGAGTTCTGTCGAGACCCGATGTCGCGTTTGCGTTCACCAACGAGCGACTACTTGAGCGATTGCGTTTACCTCAGATCGAAGAATTGCGAACGTTACTGTCCCATCGCTGGCCGTTCAGGCGACTGAAAGCTGTGGCAATGCTTATCGACGGCAGCGATCAAATACCAATGCACCTGCAGAAAGTCTTCGCCGACGGCCGATCCGCGTCCGCCCCGACCTGTGCCACGCTGCTCTGTCTTTGCGATCCGGCATGGAAACCCTCCGGCACACAGATGTGTTTGCGTGGCGGACGGTTCGACAGTGCGATCTGGCCCGAAATTGACTTGAGCTCTGCAGACCTCAACCAAGCGACGTTTTGCGATGCGAATCTGGCGCGTGCCAAGTTCAATGCGGCGCTGCTCAAATCAGTTGACTTTTCCGGTTCGGATCTACGGTTTGCTGATTTCAGCGGCCTGCCGAGCGCCCCGGACGTCGACGAGCAGCATTATGGCAAAGGGCAAAGCAGCGAGATTCGGCAGGCGAACACCGCACACCAAGTCCGGCTCGGCGTGCTGGACATCGTCTCGGCAGTTTTTTCTGGTGCGGATCTTTCTCATGCAAACCTGTCCGGTCGGTGTTTCCAGCGATGCGACATGGCCAACGCCAACCTGACAGGTGTCCGTGCCTGCGGCGTTATCATCGATGAAACCCTGCTGGATGGGGCGAATCTCAGTCGGGGTGACTTTTCCGAATCGCGTTTTGTAAAAGTCGACTTTCGCAACACGCTGATCGACGATTCCTCGTTTTGTTGCGCGAGCTTTTCGTCACTGAAGCTGGATGAAGTGTCGGCGACCAACGTCAGTTTCCAGCAATGTGATTTGTCGTATGCCTCGATGACCGAGTCGACGTTGACCGGTTGCAATTTCCACGAGGCGATCCTGGTCAACGCAAGATTGGCGGAAATCAACTGGGAAGACTGTGATCTCCGCGATGCCGACTTGCGTGGCTGCAGCTTTCACCTGGGGTCCACCCGTTGCGGAATGGTTGGCAGCCCCTATCCCTCGCACGGAACGCGGACAGGCTTCTACACCGATGACTTTGACGAACAGTATTTCAAGAGCCCCGAAACGATCCGCAAAGCCAACCTGTGTGGGTCGGACTTGAGGGGGGCTGACATTTCCGGGATCGATTTCTACCTTGTCGATCTCCGGGGCGCCAAGTTTGACGCCGGCCAACGCAAACAGTTCGTCGCCACCGGCGCGATTTTAAATGACTAGTGCCGCGGAAAAGGGGTCAGGTACCAAAAACGCGAAGCACCCTTCGGGCCATTTGGCTTTTGGTACCTGAAATCTTGATGCTGACAGAGCACTAGGTGAAATGGCAACAGATAATCGCGCAGCCGGATTCAGTCTCAAAGACCAATTGTTCAATCGTGATCGCGTCGAGTATTTGGCGGGGCTGTTCGCCGATGCGGATTCCGGATTCGACCGCAGCGGTTTTGTCCGCGACTCGATGAACGGCCTGTCGCAGCTGGAGTTGAAGGAACGCATCGTTCACTTGGCCGAGCAGCTGGAGAAACATCTGTCGCCGGATTTCGCGATCGCGGCACGGCAGATCACCGACGCCTTACCGCCACCGTTGGATCCTCAAAAAACCGACGATGATTTCGGGGACTTCATCTTCGCCCCGCTCGGCGAATTTGTGGTCCGCAACGGACTCGAAAAAAAACATCTCCATCGATCGCTCCGCACACTCAAAGCGTTGACCCAGCGATTTTCGATGGAGGATGCGATTCGGGCGTTTATCGACGCCCATCCCGAAAAGACACTGGCGGAACTCGATAAGTGGGCCGGGCACAAACACTACCACGTTCGCCGACTGGTCAGCGAAGGGACACGCCCCAAATTGCCTTGGTCCAAGCGGCTGTCGATCGATGCGACCGTGCCGCTACCGTTGCTTGATCAGCTTCACGTCGATCCGACCCGTTACGTCACCCGTTCGGTGGCAAACCATTTGAATGATCTGACCAAGTCACATCCCGAGCTGGTCCTCGAAACATTGGGGCGTTGGAGAGAAGCAGCGAAACAGGATGAAAAAGAACTGCGTTGGATCTGCAAACATGCGTTGCGGACGCTTGTCAAACAAGGCTCGTCCGATGCGTTGCGGTTTCTGGGTTTTCGTCCCAACCCAAAAATCGAAGTCAGCGGATATGAACTGGCACGACCGGAGCTCCGCCCCGGCCAGGCGATCGAGTTGTCGTTCACCGTTTCCGCCCGTCGGGACGAATCCTTGATGATCGACTACGTGATCGACTTTGTGAAAGCCAACGGAACGCTCGCCGCAAAAGTGCACAAGCTGAAACAGATTGAGCTTCAAAGCGGTGAATCGACGGAGATCCGGAAGCGGCACGTCTTACGGGCCAACGCCACGACGTACACGTTGTATCCCGGGACGCATCATGTGACGTTACAAATCAACGGTCAGAGTTTCGGAACACTGCCCTTCGAATTGTTAGGCTAGCCGTTGGTGTCTCGCCATGAAGGACCATCCAGCTTAGGGCGATACTCTTCTTGGGGTACGATGGCCCTTCCGGGCCGTCGCCCGTGGGGCTCAGCGCGACGACCTAGAAAGGACGTCGTACACCCATCCACTGACCACCGCTTTTCCAATCGGCCAGATCATTTGGATTCGTCGCGTTTCGCCTCTGTCCTCACCTGAACCGAGCCTCGGGTCCTGTCCAATCCCGCCGGACCCAGATTGGTCACCAGGCAGTGCAGGGCACCGTCAAGCTCGATGAGCCGGGTGCAGTCGATGAAAACGATTTCCCAATCCGGCAGGAGCGTTTGATAGATCTGTCGGACGTCGGCTTCGAGACGTTCATGCCCGGCGTAGGAAGGCACCAACAAAACTCCATTTCCGAAGACGACATTGGTGTAGGTCCGGAAATGATCGTCAGTTCGTGGCGACATCGGGACGCGATGCACGCGTAATCTTTGCCCGTCGTCGTTGAACTCAGAAAGCTGCCGTGCGACCTCGTCGAGCACCGCAGCGTTGGGATCGTCGGCATCCGAGTATTGGCCGACGACCACCGTGACGGGGTCCACGAAGGTGAGGAACATGTCGACGTGAGAGGTCGGTTCGTTTTCCAACGTCGGGACGACGACCAGCTCCTTTGCCCCCGTGATCCGCATTAACTCATCTCTGATCGCCTGGGGCGAGAATCCATACTCGGCATTCTTCTGCAACATCGCTTCGGAAGTGATCGTCAACCCGCGACCGTTGGACGCGAGCATTCCGCCTTCGACCCGCAACGGCGTCCGACCGACCAACGTGCCTGCAAAGTCCACGATTCTTTCGGGCAGTGAATCACAGATCGGCCGAAAATCGGTATTGCGACGTGTCAGTTGGGAATCGAACCAAATCGTTCGTCCGCCGGGGGCGACTGAAACAATCGGCCCGCAATCACGGAACCAAGGAACCTCGGTTTCCAGCATCCGAAAGTCCACGCGGTTCAGGTCGACACCCGCGGCAGTCAATGACCGCCCGGCTCGTTTGAGCGAATCGGGGTTGTCGGCAACGATGACCAAGTCGGCACGGGCGGACAGATGTTTGGCAATGCTGGTCACGATCCGTTCGGTCCAATCGAACGAGCACCAAGCGACCGCAAAACTCGATTGACGTTCAAACTCCCCGACCATCGTTCCCCGAAGCAGACGATCACTGGAGACCAGTTCACTGCGGAGGTCGACCAGGGGCCGCCACTGCGGAACAGGGCGCCGATGCGAGACCTCAGGTTGATCGTCATGCACCGCTTCCGCGGCGATCGCTCCGGTGCACGCGCGGATCTGCAGCAGGGCGTCTTCGTATCGATAGCGGTGCGCCTGCCGTTTCGCCAGATTCTGAGTCTTAGCCAACAGCGACTGAAGATCACCTTGAATCTGATCGCAAACACGTTGTGCCGACTCGTGTTCACCGTCGATCACTAGCAGCAAACAGAGTTCGGCGCGAAAGTCGACCAGCATTTCGTGTTCGACCGTCAGCGATTTGGACTCGGACCAGGGAGCGAGAAACTCGATCGCCTTGTACAAGTACTCTTTGCCATCGATCCCTTGGGCCTGTGTGGCGTAGCAAAGGTTTCGCAAAGCAATTGCGGCGAGTCGCCGGCTGCCGGGTTGTCCAACCAGACTCGTAAAGCTCTCTTGAAAATCGGCGGTTCCGTGCTCCCAGTCTCCCAACGTCGCCTGGACGCATCCGCGCATGTTGAGCGCCCTGGACCGAAGCCTCGGATCGCTTGCGATGGACGGCGCTGCGATCGATCGGTTCAGCGCGTCGATGGCCTGCATTCCATCGCCTTGCAAGAATCGTGTTTGTCCGAGCCGGAACAGGACGTTTGCGACCTGGTCGCTCTTTCCGTAATGTTGATTCTGCACGTACTGCGAATAGGTCTCGCCGGATGTGGAGAGAAACGTCTGGGCAAATGTCGGATCGGATTCGTTGCCATACGCCCGCGCCAGGTCCGTCAAAACGGCCTCCTGCGATGCCATTGTCTCTTCGAGCGATTGTCTGGCGAAGGCGTCCGCTGCCGTCAGACTCAGTTCCAACGCTTTGACGTGGGCGTCCGCGTCCGTTTTCTCTGACGCGGTTGCTTGAATGGAGTTATCCGACTGGGCAGACCGATTGCTCACGCCTCTGGCGAACCCCACCACCAGGGCAACTAAGAAAACCGCAAGACCGACTGAAGACCATCGTTTCACAAATTCACCCCCAACGATGCCCACTCGAAAGCTGCAAGTTTCGATTCGAGAATCAAGCTGGCCATCACAGTACGTACCGTCTGAATCCGCTGTTAAACCAACGCCACCGGGATCCGGTTTCGCGGGAAATCTGGAGCGTCAAAGAATTTGGGCAAATGCCTCTTCGCGCTCAGGCTATCGTGAAGTGCGGCGCACGCAACCGTTGGTGTCTCGCCGACAGCGACCGTCCAGCTTAGGGCGATGCTTTTCCGGTCAGAATTCGGTGGAGTGACGCCGGGCTGCGGTTTCGATTATGCTGGGGGTTCAATCGGAGCTTTCGAATCGCCCCAACCGGTTCGCAGGTGTCATCCGATTCCCACCCCACTCGCTCTCTCGAGACATCGACGATGACCCGCACATCGTTTTTGACTATGCTGTTGATCTGCATGAACCCTTGGGTTTCATGTCCCCGGCTGTTTTCGGCCGACGCAACGCCGTCGCCGAATTTGACCTACGAGCAAGACATTCGTCCGATCTTTCGCGCCCATTGTTTTGACTGTCACGGGGCCACCGGGGAACTCGAAGGCGGCTTGGACCTGCGTCTGGTGCGGCTGATCAAAGACGGGGGGGACAGCGGTGCGGCGATCGTGCCGGGGAAACCCGAGGAAAGCTTGGTCATCGAGCGTGTCGTCTCCGGCGAAATGCCTCCGGGCGACCACAACGTCCCCTCCGATCAGGTGGAGACCCTTCGACAATGGATCTCCGCGGGAGCCCCGACGGCACGCCCGGAACCCGATTCCATCGGCCCCGGATTGGGGATCACCCCAGAAGAGCGGGCCTATTGGGCGTATCAACCGATCGCCCCCGAAACTGTCGCACCGACGACCGATCATCCGGGTGTTCGAAACCCGATCGATGCGATCGTTTTGCAATCCATGGACCGGCACGACAGCCCCTTTGAACCCGAGGCGGACCGCACCACGCTGGTCATCCGCGCCTTTTTTGATTTGATCGGGTTGCCGCCATCGGCCGATCAGATGCAACGCTGGCGAGACGATCCACGTGATGATTGGTACGACCACCTGCTGACCGAACTGCTCGATTCCCCGCACTACGGTGAACGCTGGGCACGCCACTGGTTGGACGTCGCCGGCTACGCCGACTCCGAAGGCTACACCGTCGCCGACCAGGAACGCGCCTGGGCATGGAAGTACCGCGACTGGGTCATCCGAGCCCTCAACGACGATAAACCGTTTGACCAATTCATCATTGAACAGTTGGCCGGTGACGAACTGGCCGGGGAGCGCGAGGGCGATTTGACGGACGAGCAAATCGAACGACTGACCGCAACCGGCTTTCTACGAATGGCCGCCGACGGAACCGGTAACGGGGCGAACAACGACGAAGCACGCAATCAAGTGATGATCGACACGATCAAGATCGTCGGGACAGCCCTGATGGGCACCAGCTTTCACTGCGCCCAATGCCACGACCATCGCTACGACCCGATCTTGCAAACCGACTACTACGCGCTGCGGGCGGTATTCGAACCAGCGCTCGATTGGAAAGCCTGGAAAACCCCCAACGCTCGATTGGTTTCCTTGTACACCGCCGCCGACCGCGAAAAAGCCGCTCAGGTGGAAGCCGAGGCCAAGACGATCGAGCAGGAGAGACAACAGCGGCAAGAGAAGTACATGAAGCAGGCGCTGGACAACGAACTGCTCAAATTCGAAGAACCGCTGCGAACGTCGTTGCGTCAGGCATACGAAACGCCAGCCAATCAGCGTAACGAAGAACAGAAGAAACTGCTGGCGGCCAACCCCAGCGTCAACATCACGCCGGGGAACCTGTACCAATACATTCCCGAATCGAAGACGCAATTGGCCGAGATCAGCAAACGGATCGCCGACGTCCGATCCAAAAAGCCGGCCGAACAATTCGTGCGTGCATTGGTCGAACCGGCCGGACACGCTCCGGAAACCAAATTGTTCCATCGTGGCGACCCGGGTCAGCCGAAACAAACCGTCGCGCCGGCCGCACCGCAAGTCGCCTCACCCGAAGGACATCACGTGGTGTTTCCGATCGATGACCCCGCGCTTCCGTCAACAGGCCGTCGACTGGCCTTTGCCCGCTGGTTGACCGATCGCGACAACCCGCTGCTGTCCCGCGTGATCGTCAACCGCATCTGGATGCATCACTTCGGCAAAGGCCTGGTGGCGACGGCGGGCGAGTTCGGCAAACTCGGTTCAACGCCGTCCGATCCCCAATTGCTCGATTGGCTGGCGGCGGAGTTCATCAACCAAGGATGGAGTCTGAAACGTCTGCACCTCACAATCCTGTCGTCGGCGCTGTGGCGACAGCGTGTGGTCCCGACGTCCCCGAATCCCTATGCCCAAAACTTGCGCAGGCTGGAAGCGGAGACGATTCGCGACCGGATGTTGGCCGCATCGGGGTCGCTCGATCGCCAATTGTTCGGTCCGCCGGTGAAGATCAAGGAGGACGAAACGGGCCAAGTCGTCGTCGACGGGCCCCAGTCCCGGCGCAGTCTGTACATCCAGAATCGGCGCAGCCGTCCCGTCGCGCTGCTGCAGACCTTTGACGCACCGGTGATGGAAACCAATTGCGAAAACCGTGTCAGTTCGACGGTGGCGACACAATCGTTGATGCTGCTGAACGGACAATTCATTCTTGATCAATCCGCCAAGCTGGCCGACCGCGCGGCGCGCGAAGCCCAGCCGATCCCTGACGAACAATTGGCCTCACTGCCCGAGGTGCCCGATCCGAAACCGAGCCGCTGGCAGTACGGCTTTGGTCGATTCGACGAAGACGCCGGCCGGACCGAGTTCACCGCGTTTCCACACTTCACCGGCACACACTACAGCGGCGGAGATAAATTGCCGGACGTCAAACTCGGCTGGGCGCACTTGAACGCCGCCGGTGGACACCCCGACGGCGAAGGTCGCTCCGTGATTCTTCGCTGGGTGGCGCCGCACGATGGCGTGGTCGCGATCGGCGGAAAACTGCATCATCCGTCCGAAAATGGCGACGGGGTGCAGGGACGGATCGTGGCGAATCGGTCCGGGGTCATCGGCCAGTGGGTGGCACAACATGGGGGTGCGGAGACGAAGCTGGATTCAATCGAAGTTCAAACCGGCGACACGATCGACTTTATTACCGACTGCCGCAGCAACCACAGTTCGGACTCGTTCAGTTGGCCGGTCACGATCACGTTGACCGGACAAGACAAATCGGACGCGACGTTCACCGCACAAACCGAGTTTGCCGGCCCCGCGGCATCCACCGATGCGGTCCCCGGCCAGATCGTTCGGGCTTGGGAACTCGCCTACAACCGTCAACCCAGCAACCTCGAATTGACGATGGCCCTCCAATTTGTCGCCGATCAAATCCGGACGATGGACTCGATGCCGGAGGCGGTTCCGTCGGGGCGATCGAGTGTCTCCCAGGCGATGACCAACCTGTGTCAGTCACTCCTCAGTTCCAACGAGTTCCTGTATGTGGAATGAATCCGTCACACGCCGCTGTTTTTTGAATCGCCAGGCTCTGGGGATCGGATCGGTCGCGCTGGCTTGGTTGTTGCAGCAAGAGCAAGCAGGGGCGAAACCGAAGAACGTTCCCAAACAACCGCCGACATTCGATTTGGATCTCAAGCCGACCCACCATCCGGCCAAGGCCAAGGCGATGATCTCGCTGTTTCAACACGGTGGCCCGTCGCACATGGACCTGACCGATCCGAAACCGGTATTGTCCAAGTACGACGGCACTCAATATGAAGGCGAAGTCGGATTCAGCTTCGTTAACGAAGCCAGCAAGAAACTGATGGGCACCCGCTGGAAATTCGCCAAACATGGCCAGTGCGGCACGGAGCTTTCCGAGCTGTTGCCGGAAACGGCAAAAATCGTCGACGACATCTGCTTGATCCGCAGCATGCACACCGGGGCGAACGGGCACGAAGTGTCGATCCGTTACTTTCACGGCGGAATCCCCGGCGTCACCGGACGAGCCCACATGGCATCTTGGTTGTTGTACGGACTCGGCAGCGAAACACAGGAGTTACCCGCCTACATGGTGCTGACCGACCCGGGCGGGCATCCCGTCGACGGCACGCACAATTGGTCCAGCGGCTTCATGCCCGCACTGTATCAGGGCACGGTGCTGCGTCCCAAGGAGCCGCGGATCTTGAATCTGGATGCGCCGGCCCACCTGCAAGGGATTCCGCAACGCAAAAACCTGGATTTTCTGCAAGCACTCAATCGCAACCATGCCCTGCGGTTCCCCGGTGCCGCTGATTTAGAAGCCCGTATCGCCAGCTATGAACTGGCCGCCAGGATGCAAACCGCGGCGGCCGAAGCATTGGACATTTCCAAAGAAACCAAGGCGACACATGAGTTATATGGAATCAACGATGACGCGACCCGAGAGTACGGCACACGTTGTTTGATCGCCCGGCGGCTGGTCGAGCGTGGCGTCCGATTTGTGCAGCTGTTTCAGAACGGCCAGCCCTGGGACAACCACAGCAACTTGGGGACGGCGTTGCCGGCGGTTTGCCGCAAGACCGACAAACCCTCCGCGGCACTCGTCCAGGATCTCAAGCAACGCGGCATGTTGGACGAGGTGATGGTGCATTGGGGCGGCGAAATCGGGCGTCTGCCGGTGACACAAAACCAGGGGGCTCCCGAAAAAGACGGCCGCGACCATAACGGTCAAGGCTTCAGCATGTGGCTTGCCGGTGGCGGCATCAAACCGGGAATGACCTTCGGTGCGACCGATGATTTCGGACACCGAGCGGTCGAAAACAAGGTCACGCCGAACGATTACCAGGCGACGTTGTTGCACCAATTCGGCTTGGACTGGAACGACCTGGTCTTCCACCACAACGGACGCCAAGAAATCTTAACGGCCGGTCGCCCGGCCCGTGTCGTCGACGAAATCCTGGCGTGATTTCTTTGCCCCGGTACCCTTCGAAAAATGCAAATGCCCGTCGCTGGCAGCGCAAACCTGCAAGTCTTACTGCGCAGTCGTTCTCCGTGGGCGAAATCGGAACAACGAGTACGGCTCTCGCCCACTCATCGCGATGGCGTACGGCATCGCATCGACCCGCCAGATTTCCCGGTCCTGAAATTCGGCAACAAATTCTAGAGCGGCCATGCGCACCATCGCAAACTGCCAACGAGTCGTGCCGGTGTCGTCGGCCCTCGCTTCGACCAGAACGATCACTTCCGGATCAGTCCCTTGCACGAACGTGAACAGGGCGCCATCAACAACCTCCGAATCTTCATGGCAGTACCGATACAGCGGCTGAGACAATAGCCGCAAGTTGTACGGCAGTCCGTCTTTGCTGGTGCTGGTCACACTCAGCCCGCGGACGATCGATCGCATTTGGGGCAGACGAACCAGTGGCGAATCACCGACCTCTGGGGCATTCGGAATCGGCATCCATTCAATGCCAGGTGCATCGGTCGACCAAACCGGTTGTCCGTCGCGGGAGCCTTCAACTGGTCCTTTCGAGAGCGAGTGGAATTCATGCGTCCCGTGCTTGTGCGGCTCGTACCATTGCAAGATCGACCCGATGACCTCCGGACGCCCGTGTTCCTGCTGGGTCCAAACGAAGACATTCCCGTAGATCACTCCGATCACCGGGTTTGACCAGTGGAGCAATGATTTCGATTGAAACTCCAGCCTTTGGGTCGGTTCGCTTGGCAAACGAAACTCGTAGTGCGTCGCCGCCTCCGTCGTCCTTTCGAGCGCCTCGGCAATTCGAGGATCAGGCTCTTCACCCGCGACGCTACCGACGACCATCAAGATCAGTGACGTGAATGCAAGACGGCGTCGCATGGCGACCTCCACGGGACGATGAGTGAGATTGAAACCGCATTCTAACAGCGCGGGCCAATACAGACAACATGTCTAACGCATCGATCTCTCGCGTGCGAGGGGTGGTCGCTCAGAAGGGTCGTCGCCCTTGCAGGGTTGGTAGAGTGGAGTGGCTTCTCAACCGGCGGCTGATTCACTTCAGGCATTCATTCGGATTCGTCGTATCACACGCACCACGACCAAAGCGGCACACGCCCCTTCGCGCGAACGTAGAACAAAACAAGCGGCGGCGTGATCGCTGCTCGGCTGACAGCATTCCTATTTGGTTTGCCATCCTGGGATCGGGATGCGTGACGCGGTGCGGAGGATGTTGTCGTGGACCAGGATGCCGGCGTTGCCAACGAAGTAGGCGTTGGTGTTGTCGACGATCAGGTTATGCGCTTCGACTGAGGTCCCCCCTTCGGTAACTTCAATCGCTTTGGATTCTCCGATGCTTTGCAAACGATCGCCCGGGTTCAAATCCTTGGCCATCGTCCATCCCTTGCCGATCACCCAGAACGGATGCCCATCGGTTGACGTAATTTCCTCGCCGGCGACGGTGATTCGCATCGTTGCACTGGGGGGTCGGACGGTCGTTTGAGTCACGACTTGATACGACAATTCTCCCGTTTCAGTGTCTTGCGAAAGCACTTTGTCGCCGCGGCGGATCGTTTCGATCGCGCGCTTTCCCGTTTCGGTGTGGACCAGCGTCCCGGCGGGAAAACATTCACAGCGTCGCGCCGACGGCAAACGGATCACGCGTTCACGGTAGTCGGCATTGGTGAAGTAGTACTCGGGTTTTCTTTCGGTGACCAGGTACTCGTTGTACTTCTTCCACCAATCCCACCACAATCTCGGGACGTCATCCATCGTCTCGCCCGTCGCGACGCGAAGTGCGGTGAAGATCCGATCGTTGGCGAGCTTGATCCGTGCATTGTTCGTGGTAATCGCACGTTCGGTGGTCTTGACCCTGCTTTGCTGCCGACGCAACTCACGTGCAACGACCGACCGATACAGCGCCGAATTGCGGGCAGCGGCGCCCATCACTTGGAATCGGGCGCTACTGGACTGGCTCAAATTAATCGCATCGTCGGGGCGTTCTTTGCGCATCTGAATCGCACTGACAACATAGTCACCGACCTGATTGGTCGTCGAAACGAATTTGACCGGTGACTCCATGCGATTTAAATACTGGGGCACGTAGGAGTGAATCGGATGTCCCGCCAAACCCTCCGCCGCAGCTTGCCGCACCGAGTCGTCTTTGAGATTGAGCGAGAGCTGCACCAACGCATCCGACGCGACCTGGGACGGGATGTTCGCGATCGTCTGGATCAGGTGACGTTGAAGTTCCGGTTCGGCGGTCGGAACCAACTTCGCCATCGATGGAATCGCGTCGGAATCTTTGATTTCGGCCACTTCTTTCCATGCCGCGGAATCGTGGCTGTTGGGATTGCCTTCGATTTCACGTCTCAGCCGGTTCAGCTTCGGTCCCCAGACTCTGTGCGCGCGTCGATTGCTGGTGGACGCCTGCTTGTAGGCCTCGATCTGGTCTGTCGTCACCAGTTGCCCCTGGAAGTCTCTTAGTTTTAGCCGTTTGCGTGCTTCGTCGTTTGTGTTGTCAAAGGCAATCACGTTTCTCCAGTGCATGCGTTCGCGATCGGCCAGTTCGTTTCGTCGGCACCATCGCGCCAGTGTGATCTCACCCGAAAGGCTCCCTGCGCACTGGTCTCGCAGTGTTTCGTATTCGGCGATGACTTCGTCGATGGCATTCAGAAACGCCGAACGACTGGCAGGCATCCACTGGCCGTCGTGCTTGACGTATCCCGCCAACCATCGCGCCGTTGAATCATCGGGGTCGTGTTTCAAAGCGAGCGACACAAGTTCTTGGCGGCTGTCGGCATCGCCGTCCAACTCCGCTTGCAGGGCACGCTGGACCAAGGGCGGGGAATCGGCGACGTCGTCCGTCGCACGCAGACTGCTGCTGACGCACAACGGACACAAAAGCGTCGCAAGCACCGAAAGGCGCCACTGCAGTAAACGTCCCATGCCTGGCGAATCACTCATCACGCCACCCTTGCTTTCTGAGATTCGATCGGGGTTTCGTCGCACATGTGCACACCCGACGCCGCCGGTGCAAAAATCGCGCCGTCGCCGGCATGCCGAAGAGGACTTCGTTTTACCGCAGGTTTGACGGCGATCGCAAACCTTTCTGTCATTTTTACGAGTGATCGAATCGATCGCGCTGGCGTCTCAATCCTAAACTTCCCATTTTGTTGCAGTGAGCGCGTTGAAGGCTCATACTTGAATATCACGAGCGAAGGTGTTGGTGTGCAGGCTTGAGTCGCCCAGGGTCGTTGCGCCACAGCGACAGCGAGTCGCCTAAAGTCCAATACCGCTGAGTTAGGCGTTGTTTTGCTCAGGTACGGGCCCGTCGGCTAGCGCCGAACGGCTGATATTCGATTGACATCAGCCAGTTTGCGCCGGCGCGAGCGGCCTTCTCGCTGAGC
Source organism: Stieleria maiorica (assembly GCF_008035925.1). NCBI lineage: Bacteria > Pseudomonadati > Planctomycetota > Planctomycetia > Pirellulales > Pirellulaceae > Stieleria > Stieleria maiorica. Next base: position 3,121,204 of record NZ_CP036264.1, on the reverse strand, counting down.
TCGACTTAGCGGTCTTGGGCAAAAGGCTAGACATCAACGGTTGCTGAATCCCGTTTTGCCTGTGTCTCGTCTTCCTAAGGAGTGGTCCGATGGCGTCTGCCAAGGTTTTGCTGATCGAAGACGGCAAGGTCGACCGCATGGTGATCAAGGGATTGTTGGCTAAAGCGGTCGGCGTCCCGTTTGATGTCCAAACGGTCGAAACACTCGCCGAGGCGCTCGACGCGATCTCACGCGGCTCGTTTGACGTGATCCTTTCGGACCTGACGCTGCCGGACAGCCAGGGGTTGGACACGTTCCTCAGGGTGTCGGATGCCGCCGGCGAGGTTCCCGTGGTGGTGTTGACCGGCAGCGATGATCTGACCCTGGCCGCAAAAGCGGTGGAGGAGGGAGCGGAGGCGTATCTGGTCAAAGGGAAGATCGACGCAAACCGCCTCGCCCGCGCGCTGCGATACGCCATCCAGCGCACCGCGGCGGAACAGGCGGAGTGGCAATCTCCGATGTATCAGCTGGCCAAACAACAGTTCCTCAAGGCCGCACAGATTGTCGGGCTGGACGATAACCTGCGCGAACGGTTGCTATTTCCGCAGCGAACGATGACGGTCACGTTTCCTTTCCGCCGCGACGATTACCAGGAAGTGGAAACGGTGTTTGGCTATCGTGTGCAACACTTGCTGACCATGGGGCCGACCAAAGGGGGCCTGCGGTATCACGAAGACGTCAGCTTGGGCGAGGTTTCCGCGCTGGCGATGTGGATGACCTGGAAGTGCGCTTTGATGAGGCTGCCGTTTGGCGGTGCCAAGGGCGGTGTCCGCATCGATCCGACGATCTTGACGGGGCATGAATTGCAACGACTGACGCGCCGCTTCACCACCGAAATCCTGGACATGATCGGTCCGGACAAAGACATTCCGGCCCCCGACATGGGAACGAGCGAACGCGAGATGGCGTGGATGATGGACACGTACAGTCAGCAAGTCGGCTACACCGTGCCCACCGTCGTCACCGGCAAACCGGTCGTCTTGGGTGGTTCCCAAGGCCGCAGCGAAGCGACCGGGCGCGGGCTCGTGTATCTGATTGTTGCCGCAGCCGATCACCTGGAAATGAATCTCAAAGGCAGCTCGGTCGTCGTACAGGGCTTCGGCAACGTGGGCAGCAACGCCGCGAGATTCCTGGAAGAGTTGGGCGCGCGTGTGATCGCCGTCAGCGATGTCACCGGTGGAATCTACAACCCCAACGGTCTTTCCGTATCGTCGCTGCTGGCCTACACCCGCGAGAACCGTGTGTTGGCCGGTTACCCGGATGGTGAAGCGATCAGTAACCAAGAAATGCTGGAATTGCCCTGTGACATCCTGGCACCGGCGGCGATGCAGAATCAGATCACGCAAGCCAACGCGGATCGCGTCAAGTGCAAGATTCTCGCCGAAGGTGCCAATGGGCCGACAACGTTGGAAGCTGACGAAATCTTGCATGACCGGAATGTCTTTGTGCTCCCGGACATCGTCGGAAACGCGGGCGGCGTCACCGTGTCGTACTTCGAGTGGGTTCAGGGGACGCAGAACTACACGTGGACGCTGGATGAGATCAACAGCCGGTTGCACACAATCCTGGTCGACGCGTTTCGCCGCGCACTCGATCGGTCGGCACGGCAGAACATTGACCTGAGGACGGCCGCATTGATCGAAGGGATCCAGCGTGTCGAGCAAGCCAAATTGGCCCGCGGTTTGTTCCCCTAACGTACCTTCTGGGCTTCAGTTTCGGGTAAGAAGATTTTCGGGGTAAGAAAATTGGGGGAGACATAGGCCTGCCTGAAAATGATTCGCTGCCCCGTATCATTCTGCCTCCCCATCACACGCAATCCTCGCACGGGGCCGCTCGCTGACGCTTCCCGCTGGCATTTTCTCTCATCGTTTTGCCTACCTCCACGGCATCGTCTACTCCCCAGTTGCACGACGCCTGTCCCTGCGGATCTGTCCGGATCTGTCGCAAAGATTCAGCGGGCTCGGCAAACGCGAAGAGGATCGAATATGATGATTCGGCCTGCCACTTAACCTCCCCGCGTTGCCGCCGACTCCACGTCCGGTCGATCGATCCTTCACTACATTCCCTTTAGAATTCGCCCCTTGGAGCCACACCGCCGATGAAAGCCTGGATCTTAACACTCATCACTTTACTGGCCGTCTCACCGACGATGGCCGAACCATTGGTCTATGAAGGCACCGAGGGGATTGGCAAGGGCAAGCACATCGTGTTCATCGCCAATGATCATGAATACCGCAGCGAGCAGACGTGTCCGTTGTTGGCAAAGATCTTGGCCAAACATCACGGATTCCGCTGTACCGTTCTGTTCGGCGTTGATCAGCAGGGCACGATCAAGCCGGGGGCACGCGCCGTGCCCGGCATGGAAGCACTCGCCGACGCCGACATGCTGTTCTTTTTCACGCGGTTCATGAATCTGCCCGACGAACAAGCGGACCGGTTGGTCGACTACTTCGAAAGCGGCGGCCCGGTCGTCGGCGTGCGAACCTCGACGCACTGCTTCAACGGGCAACAAGGAAAATGGGCGAAGCTGAATTTCAATTACTCCGGCGATGACTACCACGGAGGCCTGGGAGAGCAAGTCTTCGGAAACACGTGGGAAAAGGAACGCGGCCAAAGCCATTACGGTTCGAATCATCAAATGGGCAGCCGGATCACAGCGGTTGCCGGTGCCGAGAACCATCCGATCCTGACGGGCGTCGATCAGATTCACGCCTATTCGGGTGCCTACAAGTCGCACCCGCCGGCCGATGCGGTCGAACTGCTGCAGGTCCAGGTGCTCAACACGTTCGGCCCCAGCGAGGACATCAATACCGAGAAGCCCCTGGTCAACGCCGGTTGGACGCGTGACTCGTACACCGCGCCCTCCGGAGAGAAAAAGGACGCGCGGGTTGTCTACACTTCTTTTGGCGCCTCGGAAGACCTACTCAGCGAAGACGGACGTCGATTTCTCGTCAACGCATGTCTGTGGGCGTGCGGATTGGAGGACACGATCAAGCCGAACTTGGACGTCAGCATCGTGGGCGAGTATGCACCGAGCCCCTACACCAACGGCGCGTTTTATTATGAAGGTGTCAAACCACTGGACCTGGCCGGATGGGATTCGCGCGTGATGCCCGACAGTGCGCCGTTGGCTGCAGTAGGCGAGGCGAAGAATGCACGCAAGCAATTGCGAATTTTGGACAATCGTCCGGAGTTGAAGGCGCAGCTTGCCGAACAATACCCCGACCTTTACGGCCCCGACGCCAAGCTTCCGCCGGCACCGCCGAGAAAGAAGAACAGGTAAGTCATGAAACGCTTCAAGACGGTGGATGAGTTCATCGATGGCTGTGAAAGCTGGCACGAGGAATTGAAACGGCTGCGTGAGATCCTGCTGTCGACGGAACTGGAAGAAACCGTCAAGTGGGGCGCGCCTTGTTACACCTACCAGGGTAAGAACCTGGTGGGGATCGGGGCGTTCAAATCCTATTTCGGGCTGTGGTTCTTCCAAGGCGGCTTGCTGTCGGACCCCGAAGGCGTGTTGATCAACGCCCAGGATGGCAAAACCAAAGCCATGCGTCAGTGGCGATTCAATTCGAAGAAGGAGATCAAGAGCCGCACGATCAAGGCGTATGTCAAGGAAGGGATCCGATTACAGATCGAGGGACACGAGATCAAGCCGGAACGCGGCAAGCCGTTGACCGTTCCGCCGGAATTGAAGCAGGCATTGGCCCGAAACAAAACGGCTAGCATCGCCTTCGAGGGACTCAGCCAAGGCAAACAACGCGAGTACGCCGACTACATCACCGATGCCAAACGCGATGCGACGAAAGCGTCACGTATCGAGAAGATTGTTCCGATGATCGCGAACGGCCAAGGGCTGAACGACAAGTATCGCTGAATTCATGTACGACGTCCTTTCCAGGTCGTCGCGGGGGAGTCCTAAGTACGACGGTCCGGAAGTGCTGTCGTGCATGCGAAAAGCGATCGTCTTAAGCTGGACGGCGCCACTTTGTGCAAGAAGCATGGTGAATCGCGGTTCAACCGTAGCTACCTTTGCCAGAAGGTGGGGCCCGTCGTCTCCCACGCTCCGGCGAGCGTCGCTACGTCAAAGTGACGCCATTCAACTAGCCCCCAACACCCAGACTCCTTCCGCCCCAGAACGGATGTCGTACTTCGATCATTGCGACGGCATCAGGGCTCCCAGCAAGTCCTCTCGCCATTGCATTTTGTCCAAATCATAGACACCAAATCCGGCTGCGAATTCCCAGTAGGCCCAACTCATTTGGTGCTTTTCGGCCTGTTCGACAACGGCTCGTGTCCAGCGAACGCGGCTTTCCTGCGGCGCAGCTCCGTAGGCCCCGAACTCGCCCAGGAAGAGGGGCCGCGAATTCGACTTCCCCCACTCGCCGGCTTTCTGGAATTCTTCTTCCAGTGCGGCACGTTCCTGGTCGCTTCCCCACATTCGTCCACGAATCGACCGTACCTCCGGCCCGGCCCAAGAGGCGCCCTGATGCGTGAATTCGTGCGGGTTGTACATGTGCACGGTGACGATCAAGTTGGGATCGTCGGGCAGGTCCAGCTGCGGTAGCTCTGCGATGCGGTTCCACCGAATCGGCCCTACGATCACCGGGCGTGTCGGATTGCTCTGGCGAACAGCAGCCAGACCTTCCCGCAGGATGGCGTTCCAGTGGTCGTTCAGTTGGTCGTGTGGTTCGTTGTGCAATTCGAAGTACAGCCAATCGCCCCGCGACCGATATCGTTCGGCAATTTGCTTCCAGATCGCGGCGAACCGTTCAGCATGCGATTCCGGATCATCATCCAGCCCGTCGTAGTGATGGATATTCAGGACCACATTCAGCTTTTCCTGCTCGGCCCGATCGAGCCAGCGGTCAATCCTCGCGAAAAACGCCGGCTCGATGGTATAGGGGGCTTCGGTCGCGGCGTAGTCGGACCACTTGACCGGCATTCGGATGCTATCGAACCCGGCCTGACGGATCAGCTTCAAATGGGACTCTGCAATATCGACGCCCCAGTTTTGATCACGCGGCACCTCCAGAAAATTGCCAAGGTTGACACCGCGTCCCAAGCGACGGTTGGCGTCAAAAACAACGCTTCGTTCAGTGCTCCCTCCCGGATCGGCGGCAGCCAGGGGGGCTCCGACGAACGTGGCGAACAGGACAGTGAATCGGATCCATGTGCACAGCGTAGTGATCTTCATCTCGACCTCGAAGTTGATCGCAAGAATTTCGCCTGGGCGGCCGGCGTGCCGGCAAGCCTGCGGGCCGTTCTCAGTATAGCCATCGTCCCCACGGTATGATTTACAATCGTGGTCGAGTGCCAATCGCGGATCAAAACGAAGTCGAACGCTGACATCAAAAAGCCAACCTATGAAACGCTGCTCCCCCTGCCTTGCATTGACCGTGATTTCATGCCTGTGGTTCAGCCATGCCGCGACTCGTGCGAAGGCCGATGCACCGCGGCCTAATATCCTGTACTTCTATGTCGACGACATGGGCTGGGGGTCGATCGGACCCAACGGACAATCCGAGCGCCGTGCGAAGAACCTGCCGTCGGTTCGCACGCCGAACCTGGACCGGCTGGCGGCCCAGGGATTGAATTTCACCCGCGGCTATGGATGCCACGTCTGCTCGCCCGCACGGTCGTCACAGCAATCCGGATTCCACCAAGGCCACACGTTTGCCGATCGCAACGACCCCGACAACGCCAAAAAGGCGATGCGGGCCGACGAGATCTTGATGGGTGACGCACTGTCGGCGGCCGGCTATGTGACGGGGTATTGGGGCAAATGGGGATACGGAGGCTCCAAGGACCAGGCGAATCCGGTCATCGACAACGTTCAAACCCTGCCGACGTCGCACGGTTACAAACATGTCCTGGCCGAACTGCACCACGTTCGCGCCCACACGTTCTTTCAGCCGACGTTGTGGAGTGCGCCTGCTGCTGCGGGGGCACTCGGCGGCATCCAGTTGGTCCCCAACACGATGGCTGCTTATCAGCAACGTTCGGAGTATCCCGCGACTCCGGCGCTACAGAATCATGCCGACTACCCCAAGACGGCCTATTGCGACGACCACTATGCCTTTGCCGCATTGGACTTTGTCCGTGACCAGGGGAAAAACTACATCCAAACCGGACAGCCGTTTTTTGGTTTGCTCGCCGTGCAAATCCCCCACGCCCCGTTCGGCGAAATCGAGCGGCTGCCCGAGTGGGACAAAGCCTACGCCGACGATCCGCACTACGCCGGCCTCGCCGACCAGACCCGACAATGGGCAGCGATGGTCACGCGCATCGACGCCCACTTCGGCAACATTCTGGCCGCTTTGGAAGACCCCAACAACGACGGCGACCGTTCCGATTCCATCGCCGACAACACGCTGGTGATCTTCCAGAGCGACAATGGAGGCCCGAAGGGGAAAAACCTGGTCGAGCTGGATGCCAACGGGGGTTTGCGCGGCACGAAGGGCAGTATCCAGGAAGGCGGCATTCGCGTCCCGCTGCTGATGCGCTGGCCGGCGATGATTCACGACGGTTCGGAGCTGAAAGCGGGCACCGATGTCGATCACGTTGTCGACGTGACCGATCTGCTGCCGACCTTTTGTGAACTCGCCGGAGTCGCACCGCCGTTGGGTGTCGACGGCGTCTCGCTGGCACCGACGCTGACCGGTCGCGGTCAACAGCGACGGCGAGAGTTCATCATCCACGAAGCCGGCAACGGCCAATCGATCATCCGCGGCGATTGGAAACTGGTGCGAACGAAAAAAGGCGTCCAGCTCTACGATCTCCACGCCGATCTCGCCGAAGCTGACGAGATCGCCGCGGAGCATCCCGAGCTGGCCGAAGAACTTCAGACGCTGCTGTTGGGCGAACGGGTCGACGAGCCGAAAGGTTTTGCCCACACCTATCACCGTTGGACGGGAGCCGATGGCGCGTCAGTGTCTGATGCGGACAACTGGTCGGATTACCGCTACACCAACGCCGGAATCACTTACCTGACCGATGAGGGCGCACCACAACTGTCATGGATCGCTCATCTGCACAACGACGGTGATCGCTCCAGCACGGCTCACGCCGACGCTGACGTCGAGTTTTTGGGGCTGGAGATCGCAGGGGGAAAAGCGAAGCCTGCGACTCAATCCCTCCAGCTCGGCAAAAACGCGCATCTGATCGGGCGAAACGAAGTCCGGCTTGCGGCCGGCGGTGTGTTGAAACTCAATCAGGCAACCGTGTCGACGCTTCGCTGGGTCGACGTCCAACCCGGCGGCAAGCTGACCGGATCCGGAACGATCGACGGGACACTCTACAACGACGGCACGGTCGATGTGTCCGGAACGGAGCATCCACACTTGAGCATTCGCGCCGACTACCACCAATCGAATCACGGCGCACTCCATGTCGCTGACCTGACGCATGACGCGACGCCGGTTCAGATCCATGGGACCGCAACGTTGGCGGGCGAGTTGGTGGTGACAACCGGCGATGGATTCAAACCGCTTCCAGGACAAACGTACGTGCTAATGGCGGCGAATCGAATTGTCGGAGCGTTCGCAAACCCGGACGACGAAGTCACCTCGCCCGACGGAACACGCTTCACGATCGAGTACGCCAGCGACCACGTCTCGCTGCGCTGTCATTGATCGATTTCCGCAAACGAACACTGGAGTTGACCGACCATGTCCGATGGTTCGATTGAAGACGCGCTACAAATCACCTTGGCCGATTACCGATTGACCCGCGGTGAAAAGCGTGCGCTGGCAAAGGTGATTGAAAAAATTGGCGATGACGACCAGCAATTGGCGTATGCCCGTAACGTCGCATTCAAACTGGTCCGCGAACAACTGGGTGGTCCCAACGATGCGGAGCTGATTGACTGGTTGGAAAACGTTCTGAAAGTGCTGGTGCCGCGGGAGGATCCGGGGAATCGCGAATTTCGCTCCGAAGCATTCTTCAGCCCGAATGACGCCTGTGTCGGCAAGATCAACCGGTTGTTCACGTCATCCCGAAAGTCGGTCGATGTCTGTGTCTTCACGATCACCGATGACCGGATCAAAGACGCGATTCTTGCGGCGCACCGGCGCGGCGTCACGATTCGGATTATTTCCGACAATGACAAATCCAACGACCTGGGATCCGACATCGACCAGTTGGCACGTCTGGGGGTCCCGGTGCGTGTCGACCGATCCGAGTATCACATGCACCACAAGTTTGCGATCTTCGACAGGTCGCAGTTGCTGACCGGCAGCTACAACTGGACCCGCAGTGCGGCCCGGTACAACGAAGAAAACTTTATCGTCACCGGGGACGGGGTTTTGGTGAAATCGTTCCGCGGGGCGTTTGACAAGCTGTGGAAGGATTTGGAGGAGTAGGAGGCAGAATGATACGGGGCAGAATGATGGAGGCAGGGAGATGGGGGCGAGAAGCGGGGCAAAACGATGGGGGCAAAACAATCTAAGAAAACAGGATTCAGACCAATACTGTTTGCCTTCTCATCATTCAGCCTTCCATCATTCTGCCCCGTATCATTCTGCCTTCCATCGTCTTACCCCCCATCGTTTTGCCCCCATCGTTTTGCCCCCATCGTTTTGCCCCCATCGTTTTGCCCCCAGCTTTCCCATCACACCCCGCGTTCACTCCCCTTCATACCCGCGCCACATCCAGACCAACGTATCGGCGAGCGTATGCTCGAATACGCGTCGATCACAGTGTCGTGAGTCACGGCTGAAGACGAAACGATAGTCATAGCCTTTAGCCTTCAGTGCCGCAGCGGTGCGTCGGTTGGCCATCACCCAGTTGTGATAGGTGTCTTCGGGATCGTTGGCACGGTTATCGTTTTCGGCGACGTGGGTAAAGATCCGCAGCGGTTTCTTCTCGCTATTCTCGATCAATTTCATGCCGGAGTGGTATTCCCAAGCGCCCAGCGGATACGCGGCTTCTTCGGCCGCGTCATGGTCTTGCTGGTCGACGAAGGTGCCGGAGTAGGTGATCAGGCGGCGAAACAGGTCGGGGCGAAACCAGCCCATGGTCAGCGCCGCGGCACCACCGCTGCTGCATCCCATCACGGCCTTGCCCCACGGGTTGTCGGTGAAGGCGATGTTCGGATAAGCCGCTTTGATCTCGGGATTCGCCAGCACCGCCGGCAGGACTTCGTCGTTGATAAACCGAGCCAAGCGGTCGGACATTGTGTCGTACTCCAGACCCCGCTGGCTGCCGTAACTGTCGTTGCCACCATTTTGCACGGCGATCGCGATGAAGGCGGGGAGCCGGCGTTCGGGGTCTTCGGAAATCGTCAGGTTGTCCAGGGCATTGCGGACCAGGTCCAGTCGACTGGGGCCGTCATGCGTAACCAGGATCGGTGCCGGCGTGCCGTCTAGATAGGCCGCCGGAACATAAACCCAAATCTTCCGCTCGGTCCGAACCGGTTTCTTCGGATCCAGCGTCTTGTCGTCGCCGCGAAAAATCTTGCTGTCGGCCAGACGAATCGAAAACTCGAACAGCTTGCCCTTGGGATTCCCGCGATCGGTCAAGTCGGGATCGAGGGTGTAGTCGGGACCGATCGTGTAGTCACCGTTGCCCTCGCTGCCCGGCGCTTCGCGATATTCGTCGGCGTTGCCGGCGCCGGGGAAGACGGTTAACGCCAGCAGGAGCCCAAGGAGGGTTGGTAGGGAAGTGGGGCGAATGCTTTTTGTGTCGTTCATGGAGCCGGTTGCTGTTTTTACGAAGTTGGAAAAGGGAAAGGGAAGGCAGAATGATACGGCGAAGAATGATGGGAGTGGGGAGGGGGGAAAGACAATGGGGGCAAGACGATGGGGGCAAAATGATGGAAAATCGCGTCGGGAGCGAGGCACTCGGGCCGACCGTCCGATCAGTGCATCATCATTCTGCCCTGTATCATTCTGCCTTTCCACACAGACCATTGTTTTGCCCCCATCGATTTGCCACCTTCCGCCCCAACTAGCTTGCCGACAGCGGATGTTCGGTGGGGGCAACGATTTCTTGAAAACCGTCCAGCACCACCGGTAGGCTCTGGTGAAAGCACACGACGTTCAGTGAGGCGAGGTTGCCGAAGATGTTTTCGCGATCGCCGAAGAAGTTGTCGTTGCTAAACAATCGGGGGATGTGCCACCAGAGTCGATAGCCCATGTCCATGATCAGCCGAATCAGGGCTTCGGACTGTTCGGTGCGGTCGTTTTCGACGTACAGCACGGGTTTGAACCGATCAATGCTCTCGCGTGCCCCGCGCAAGACTGCGGCCTCCATCCCTTCGACGTCAACCTTGATGAAATTCAATCGAGGATAGCAAAAGACATCATCAAATCGTTTCACGTCCACCGTGGTGCCTTGGCTGTACTGGTCGCTCAGCGAAAAACCTCCGAAGTTGCCTTCCTGTTCGTATCGGATGTTGGGGATCACGGTCGTGGTTATTTGGTCACCGAGTCCGGCGTGCACGGCATCAACATGCGTCAACCCGTTGAGTGCCAGATTCGCACAGAGGTTCTGGAAAACGACCGGTTGCGGCTCAAACGCAACGACGCGCCCCTGTGGCTGAACCTGCTGTGCCAATCCCACGGTGTGTGCGCCGATGTTCGCCCCGATTTCGGCCACAACATCCCCCGGACGGACGATCTGGCGAAACAGCTGCATTTCCCCCCGAGAGAACTCGCCGTATTTGATGAACGACCGGCCGATATACATGTCATTGGCATTGACCAGGAACCAGCCGTCACGGCCTTTGACAAGTCGATTCCAGTGGTCCAACTCTGTCACTCGTTCCATTTTTACCTTCCTCGGGCGGCGGCCATCGAACCGGAGATTGATCTTTTTCGTAATTCCGTCTGTAATACCGGTTCAGGGCGACCGGCCAGGATTCCGGCCGACTTGACCCGTCCAGTTTTCATTGCGGATTTCATTGCGGATTTCATTGCGGAGACCATGAACGCACCCCAAATAGACGAACAGATTGCCAAGTATTCTGAAACATGCAGTCGGCTGACGAATGAAGTGGCCCGATTGCTGGTCGGGCAGGAAACGATGGTTTCGCGTCTATTGATCGGGTTGTTGACCGGAGGGCACGTGTTGCTCGAAGGCGTCCCGGGACTGGCAAAAACGCTGACCGTCAGCAGTTTGGCCCGCGCGATCCGCACCGATTTCTCTCGCATTCAGTTTACCCCGGACATGCTGCCGGCGGATGTGATCGGCACCGAAGTCTTCAACCCCAAAGAAGCGACCTACAGCGTTAAACGCGGGCCGATTTTTTCCAACCTGATTTTGGCCGACGAAATCAACCGCGCCCCGGCCAAGGTGCAGGCGGCGTTGTTGGAGGCGATGCAGGAACGGCAGGTCACGATCGGCACCGAAACCTTCCGTTTTGAACAGCCGTTTTTGGTGATGGCGACGCAAAACCCGATCGAGCAGGAAGGGACGTACCCGTTGCCGGAGGCCCAGGTCGACCGATTCATGTTGAAGGCCCGGATCGATTACCCGTCGCGAGAAGACGAACGAAAGATCGTCGACCGCATGGCCGGCGGAAAAGCGATTCCGGAGATTTCGGCCGTGACGTCGCCGGAGGAGATCCTGGAAGCCCGTGCGGTGGTCGAGAAGATTTGGTGCGACGACAAAGTCCGCGATTACACGATCGACGTTGTCCGGGCGACGCGTGACGCCGCCAGCGCCGCGATCGCGTCACTGGAAAACATGATCGAAATGGGGGCCAGCCCACGGGCGTCGATCTACCTGCTTCAAGCAGGCAAGGCGCACGCCTTTTTAGAAGGCCGCAGCTACGTGACCCCGCACGACATCAAATCGTTGGCTCCCGACGTGTTGCGACACCGCGTCGTGCTGACCTACGAAGCGGAAGCCGAAGGCAAGTCGGTCGACGACGTGATTCGACACATTCTGGACAACGTCCCCGTTCCATAAAACTGGAAACCGACGCCGCCAGCCATGTTGCCTCGCGAAGTCATACGCAGAGTCCGAGAGATCCAAGTCAGAACCGGTCGCCAAGTGGCCGACGTTCTGGCCGGGCAATACGTCTCGGTGTTCAAAGGCCGCGGCATCGAGTTCGACGAAGTTCGCCCCTACATCCCCGGCGATGACGTGCGAACGATCGACTGGAACGTAACCGCACGAATCGGCCAGCCGTTTGTCAAACGCTACGTCGAAGACCGGCAATTGACATTGATGGTCATGGCCGACGTCTCCGCATCCCAGGACTTCGGGTCGGGCCAGCGCAGCAAACGCGACGCGACCGCAGAACTGAGTGCCTTGCTGGCGTTTTCGGCGACATTGAACGATGACAAAATCGGACTGACGCTCTTTCACGGGGGAATCGAACAATACATCCCGGCGCGCAAAGGCCAGCGACATTCGCTGCGCGTCATTCGCGAGGTTCTGGCCCACGGCAATGTGGAAACACGCCCGACGCGAAAGCGACGTCGCTGGTTGCCGATCGGGCGTCGCCGCAGCTGGTGGCGAACCGGACGTCAGGCGACCGACATCGCCGGGGCGATGCAGTTTCTGATGTCGGTGACCACACGCAAAGCGATCTGCTTTGTCATCAGCGATTTTCTGGGCGACGGATTTCTGGAGGCGATGCAAAGCGCCAATCGCAAACACGACGTGATCGCGGTCTTGGTCAGTGATCCCAAGGAACTGGAATTCCCCGGCGTCGGACTGGTCAATCTGGAAGACGCAGAAACCGGCCGCGTGGTCCAGTGCGATGCGGGGTCGGTGGCGTTTCGCGATCATGTCGCCGCGACGGCCGCAGGGCGTGTCGAAGACCTCCGTCGCAGCTTCGGCCGCGCCGGAATCGACTTCATTCACATCGATGCCCAGGGCGATGTCGTCGATCCGCTAGTAAAGTTTTTCCAGATGCGTCAACGGAGGATGCGATGATGGATGTAACCCGAGACTTCGGTGGTGAGCCCCGCGATTCGACCTCCCATCGCCTCGCTCGTCCTTCCTGCCAGACCCACGTGTCTGCACCGCGTCTGCATGTCGGATTTGGTTTGTGCGAATGGTTTCGGCCAGCGGCCGTCGACCCCCATCGCCTTGGGCATCGCCCAAGGTCCGCAATCGTAAACGAGAGGCATTGGCAAGCGGCCATCAACATCTGCCTGCTGCTCGCCATCTTCGCTTTCACCGCCCACACCGCCACCGCCCAGCCGATCGTCCAGCACCGGCAATCCGGCCCGGTTTCGATCGACGTCACACTGGAACCCGAACGCCCGGTCATCGGCGACACGGTGACGCTGTCGATCGAAGTGACGGCGGAAAAGGATGTCGAAGTGTTGATGCCCGATTTCGGTGACGCTTTGGATCGATTCTCCATCGTCGACTTCGCACCGCGAGAGAGGATCGACGATGCCGGACGCACGATCGCCAACCAAACCTATCGGCTGGATCCGCCTTCGTCGGGCCGACACGTGATCCCGCCGATTCTGATCGAGTATGTCGATCGCCGTCCCGGCCGGCGGCAGGCGCCCGAAGGTTTGGACGCCTACGAGGTGTTGACCGATCGGATTCCATTTGAGGTCGCTTCGGTCCTGCCCGAGGGAGCCGCGGTCGATCTGAAACCGCCGATGCAACGCCTGGAACCGATCGAGCCGCCGGCGCCGCCGCGGTGGCCGTGGATCGCCGCGATCGCGGTGGTCGCGATCGTGTCGTTGCCGTTTGTGGCCCGAGCCATCGCGGCGGCGCGACGACGCAAGCGACGCCGATCGGCCTACGACGTCGCCACCGCACGTCTGGCAAAACTGTTGCAGGCGCCACGCAGCTCGGGACCGCAAATCGATGAGTTCTATGTCGGATTGTCGTACATCCTGCGCAAGTACATCGAAGATCGATTCGAAATGCGGGCGCCCGAGCTGACGACCGAAGAGTTTCTGTCATCGATCGGACAGTCACCGGATTTTTCCACGGACCACCAGAGTTTGTTGCGCGAGTTTCTCCGCCAAGCCGACTTGGTGAAATTCGCCCGCGCCCAACCGTCGCGAGATGAAATCGCACGAGCGATCGACCATGTGGAGCGATTCCTGGAAGAGACACGTGAGAACGCGCCGATGGTGGTCGATAAGGCGACGGATTCGGATTCAGCTGTCGAAGTCTCCGTCGAATCGGAATCGGACCGCCAGATCGGGGAGGCTGCCCATGGGTGAGATCGAATTCCGCGATCCCGCGTTCCTGTTGCTCGCGATCCTGGCCCCGCTGGTCTATTGGCTGGCCCGTCGCACTCCCTCGCGGATCCGCTATTCCTCAATCGCGATCGTCCAGGGGGCACCGCGATCGTGGCGTGCCCGGCTGGCGACGGCCCCGGCATGGTTGATGGCCCTAGCAGTGTTGTCGATTTCCGTTGCCTTGGCAGCCCCGCGGACACCCGACGCGGAATCCAAGGTCAGCCGCGAAGGCATCGCGATTATGATGGTGTTGGACCGATCGGGGTCGATGCAAGCGCGTGACTTGGTCCAAGACGACTACAGCGTCGACCGCTTGAGTGTGGTCAAAGATGTGTTCCGCAGCTTTGTCCTGGGTGAAGGTGACACCGCGGGTGAAGGTCGCCCCGATGATACGATCGGATTGGTTGCGTTTGCGGGGTTTGCCGACAGTCTGTGTCCGTTGACGTTGGATCACGGAAACCTGACGACCATGGTGAACGACTTGGAAATCGTTTCGCCCCGCGCAGAAGACGGCACGGCGATCGGAGACGGCCTGGCGTTGGCCGTCGAGCGTTTGCGGCGCAGTGATGCCAAGTCCAAGGTCGCGATTCTGTTGACCGACGGTGTTCACAACAGAGGCGTCATCGATCCCAAACAGGCGGCGGAAGTCGCCGCGGCCAGTGACGTGAAAGTCTATTGCATCGGCGCCGGAACCCAGGGCCGAGCCCCCATTCCCGTTGCCGATCCGTTCACCGGTCGCACGGAGTTGCGGCTTTTTGATGTCGAACTGGACGAAGACACGTTAAAAATGATTGCCGAAACGACGGGCGGTCGCTATTTCCGAGCCACCGACCGTGAATCGCTGAGTCAGGTTTACGCAGACATCGACGCTTTGGAACGCACCAAAGTGACCGAGTATCGCTACCTGCAATACGACGAACACTATCGCCCGTTTCTGCTCGCGGGGCTACTGTTGGTCGGCCTGGCGGCAACCTCCAAAGCCAGCTTGTTCAGGACACTCCCCTAATCACCATGTCGGATTTTCGATTCGCAACACCAGATTGGTCGACGGCCCTGTGGGGTGTGTTGGCGACCGTCGGCGCGCTGCTCTGGTTGGAGCAGCGGCGTGGTGATGCGCTGTCGCGTTTCCTGTCGGCGACCATGCAGCCGCGTCTGGTGTCTCGATCGTCATGGATCCGGCGAACGATCGTGACGCTGCTGCTGGGGCTCGCCGCGGTGTGTTTTGTCATCGCGCTGATGCGACCGCAATTCGGATTGACGTACGTGAAAGCACCCCGTGTCGGCGCACAGATCATGTTTTGTTTGGATGTCAGCAAGTCGATGCTGGCCGAAGACGTCGCGCCGAATCGGCTGGAGCGGGCCAAGGCCGACATCACCGACTTGCTGACGTTTCTCGATGGCGATCAAGTCGGGTTGATCGGATTCGCAGGCCGGGCCAGTGTCTTGTGTCCGCTGACACCCGATTACGGATTCTTCAAACTGGTGCTCGACGGCGCCGGCCCCGACAGCGTGGGCCGCGGCGGCACGCGATTGGAAGAACCGCTGCGCAAAGCACTGGACGGATTTCGATCCGAAAGCGACGTCTCGCGCGTCGTCGTTCTGATCACCGACGGCGAAGACCACGATTCGCACCCGTTGGATGTTGCCCAGGACGCGGTCGAACGCGGGATCAAAGTCGTCGCGGTCGGCTTGGGGGATGAAGCGGGCAGCGAAATTCGCATCACCGATCCCCGAACAGGCGTGCAACAACCGCTGCTCGATGCCGATAACCGCCCCGTCATCAGCCGCCTGGACGGCGAAACACTGCGCGGACTCGCCTTGGCCACCGAAGGTGTTTATATCCCCGCGGGAACGGGCAGTTTGGATCTGAAATCGATCTATGACGTGCACATCAAGCCGTTGGTCCGCGGTGAGCTGTCCACCGAAGGGCGGGCGATCCGGCACGACGCGTTTCAGTGGCTGATCCTTGCCGGGCTGATTTTCTTGATCGCCGCGATCGTCTTGGGGAACCGTCGCAACGCAGACGTGGATTCGATGTGGCAGCAACCGCCGATGGGCGCGAGCACCAAGGCGGCGTTGGTGTTGATGATCACAATGTTGGTCACGCCGCAACCTGCGCCGGCCGAACAACCCGACAGCGTTCAACCCACAAAGCCCCCCGCGGAAACATCACCGACAACTGCGGCTGACAGCGCAAGCGAACCCGGCAGCCGGGAAGTCGACCAACCGATCGACGCCCGCGAGTCGTACAATCGCGGACTGGCCCGATTGGGCGGAGACCTGGACGAAGCGGAACAGTTGCTCAATCAAGCCCGACGCGAAGCCGGAGGTGACGGGGAGGTTCGATTTCGCGCGACCTACAACCTGGGCTGGGTCGAAATCAATCGAGCCGACGCCAGCATCCGTGAGGAACCCGAACGAGCGCTGGAGCATCTTCAACGCGCCGCCGGCTGGTTCCGCGATGCCGTTCGGTTACGCAGCGACGCCGACCAGGCCCGCCATAACCTGGAAGTCGTCTTGCTGCGAATCACACAGCTGCGCGATCAATTGAACCAAAAGGATGACCAAGACCTGGCGACGCAGTTGGACACATTGATCAAGGGGCAACGGCAATCGATCACAGCGCTGCGCGGGCTGGTCGAACAGATCGCTCGCAGCGACGATCCGAACATCGCCGATCAGTATCGGTCCCAGTTCCAGCGGCTGGCCGTTGATCAGCGTGTCGCAGTATCCGATCTGCAGGACATCGTCGATCTGGCCGCCGGAGAGCTGGAGTCGTTGGAGGTGAAAGCGGAGGCGGATCGATCGCCGGAGGAAAACATTCGCATCGCACAACTTTCTGGTGTGTTGAATTACCTGAACCAGAGCAGCCAACGGATCGGACAATCACGCAGCCAGCTCCGCCGTCGCCAGGCAGCTCGCGGGTTTCGTCGTGCTGCGATGGGATTGAACCAGTTGAAACGTGCCCGCGATCAGTTGCGAGATCCGCTGGAAATCTTGGACAGCCTTTCGCGAGACGTCGCCGAGACGGTACAGCAGACGGCGCTGAAAGCACTGGACAGCCAAATCATTGGCGGGCAGGACGTCGGCCGGCAAGACGACCTGCCGCCGATCCCCCACTGGATCGATCAAGAATTCCTGGCCGACAGTCAATCCGACCTGACCGCCCGAGGCGAAGAACTGACCAATCGCTTGGCGGCGGGTTTAGCCGGCGCGACGAAAAACGATGCTGAAGAAGGTGGTCAAACCGAAATGGCGCCCGAGCAACAGGCGTTCGTCGAGAAACTGACCCGCGCGATGCCCCATCTGCATGCGGCCACCGCAGCCATGAAGTCGGCCGGCGAAAAGATTGCTTTGCCCGACTACCGGAGAGCCAACGAAGAACAGGTCAACGCGCTGAAGGAGTTGCAGCTTGCCAGAGAGCAATTCGCAGACCTGCGTACGCTGATCGAATTGGCGTACGCCGGCCAACAAGAGGTCGCTACCGCGCTGGCAGAGGTCAGCGGCAATGAGAATTCGGAAACGCAATCGGAGCCGTCCAGCGAAGACGATCCACCGCCGACGGTCGATCCGGCGTCCGCCGATGTCCGGCAACAAATCGTCGACATCGTCACCACAAACCAAACCCAAAACTTGCAGCGTCTGAAGCGATTGATCGAAGAGATCGACGTTGCGATCCGGCATGCGGAATCTTCCCCATCGGAAGTCGCGCAAGCGGAAAACGCGGACACAGACAGCGCCGAACCGTCGGCGGAATTGCAGCGATTGACCTTTGCCAAGCAATTGGCCGTGCGGGCGGGAGATCAGATGCAGGCCGTCATCGACGCGCTGCCCGATGTGGCAGTCGATATCGATACCGAAAACATCAACGACGTTGCTGATCCGGAGTCGCCGGCGGACACCGAGGAAGCCCCCGTAACGGCGTCCGAGTCTGCCGAGACAGACGTGTCAGCGACCACCACCGACGACACAACCACGCCGCCGTTCGCACGCTCCCAATTCAACGCCGATGCCGCCGTCGAAACGCTCCAGGAACTCCGGCGGTTGTTCTTTTCGATCGTCGAACATTTGCAAGAAACCGCCCAGCGGCAGGCGGACATCAATGATGAAACCGAGCAGACGGCCGCCTTGCAATTGGAATCCGACGAAGAGGCCCAGCGGCAACAGACCGCTGCGGCCGGAATCGCATCGCGGCAAGACGAACTCTCCGAAGTTGCGTCGCAGATCGCCGACGCATTGAAACAGCAGAGCGAATCCGCATCGGATGACGATCAACAAGCGGCCGCCAGCGACCCGCAGCAACAACAGATGATGCAACAAAATGCAGAGCGGGCGAAAAAGGCGGTAAGCCTGGTCACGGAGTCCGCCGAACAAATGACCAAAGCATCCGAACAACTCGGCGCCGAAATGCCTCAGATCGCAGCCGCACGAGAACCACAAGACGTGGCGTTGGAAAAGCTGATCGAGGCATTGCGCGAGTTGCAACCACCCCAGGATGATCCATCGGATCAACAACAAGACCAGCAGCAACAACAACAGCAGCAGCAACAGCAGTCCGGCGAGAACCAACCGCAGGAACAAGAAAAGCAGCAGGACACCCAAATGGATCCCTCGCGCATCTTGCAAGCCGTGCGAGATCGCGAAGCACAACGACGTCGGGACAAAGAGGAACGTCAGCATGCCCGTCAGGTACCGGTGGAAAAGGATTGGTGATGGCAATGAGATCGCATCGATACAACCGTGACGCCGCCGCAACCGTAGCTACGCTCGCCAGAGCGTGGCATGCGCCGGGGATCCACCTTCTGGCGAAGGTAGCTACGGCGATGCTGCTGGCCGCACCGGCCGTCGCCCAAGAGGTGACCGTGCAGGTCGCGACCGAGAATCCACCGCACTACGTCGGCGTCGACGCGATCGTTCAATTGACCGTCAATGGATTGGAAGCCGATCCGGAACCACAGTGCGTCGCCGAGGCATCCTCGTCGGACGTGCGTGTTCGACTGGGCGGTGTCAGCCCGCGGATCGTTCAACGGATGTTTCAATCCGGCGGTCAGATTCGCCGCGTCCAGCAAGTGACCCACACGATCCAGTTCCACGTCACCGCGAACCAACCCGGCGAGTACGAGATCGGTCCCTTCGTGATCACCCAGGGCGGCATCGAAGAACGCGTCGACCCGATCAAGATGACGTTCGCGGAGGTCCCCACGACCGACGACATGCGGATCAAATTGCAGCTGCCCGAATCGGCATATCCCGACCAGCGGGTGCCCGTTCAAATCCAGTGGTGGTTCGCCGGCAATATCGACAATGTCAATCAGCTGAACATCGATGGAACGATTCTGGACGCATTTCAATTCGCCCCCGACCCACCGCCGCCACGGGGCGGATCGCGGTTGCCGATCCAGACCGACGCGGGCACACTGTCATTGGCCGCCACGGCAACGCGTGAAACGGACGACGGAAAAGAGTTCACGGTGGTGACGGCACAGCGGACGTTGATTCCCAACCGACCGGGAACATACGAGATCCCGCCGATGACCGCCACGATCGAATTGGTCACACAGTGGGGCAATCGTCAGGGATCACAACTCGGTGGCTTCGGCTTCGGGGGATCGTTGCTGGAAGAAGCCTTTGGTGGTCGCCGTCGTCCGGCCAAGGTGGAACTGTTCCGTGCTGCGGGCGAGCCGTTGACGTTTGAGGTCAAACCGTTCCCCCGTGAGGGGCGTCCGGAGAGTTTTTCCGGCGCCGTCGGTAGCGGGTTTTCATTGGATGCCAGTGCCGATCGCACCGTCGTGCGTGTGGGGGACCCGATTCGATTGACGCTGCATCTGCGTGGCGACGGGAATATCCAAGGGGCCACGCTGCCGCCGCTGTCGGCCGACGGCGGCTTGGATCCACAGCATTTTCGTTTGCCCGAAGGCGACGTGACCGGTGCCATCGAAGACGATCAGGACGGTAAAAAGTTCTTCGTTTCGGTTCGCGTGCTCGATGAAGGCATCAGCGAAATTCCTGCGATCGCCTACTCCTGGTTCGACGCCGAACAGGAACAGTATCGGACGACGCGTTCCAAGCCGATCGCGCTACGCGTGATGCCGGCCCAAGTCGTCGGAGCGGACGCGGTCGTCAGCAGCCAACCCGGGGATTCCCCCGACGCTTCCTCACGCTCGGCCTACGCCCCGTCGGACCAACCCTCGATGCCCGGCGGCGCCGGCAGTTTGACGCTCAGCGGCGCCGATTTGGCGATCCAGCGAGACCCGCAACGTTTATTGACCGGATCCACCAGCCTGTTGGCCAAGCCGTCCTTTCAAATCGTCAACTACGCCCTGGGATCGGTGTGCCTGATCGTCGCATTGTTGGATCGAAGGCGGCGTCAGGTCGACCCCGCGGTCCGCCAAGCGTTTGCCGTCGTGCGGAATCAACGCGGCCGCATCGCCGCGGCCGGCAAACTGCCCGAGAAGGACGCGGCCAAACAGATCGCCGATGCGCTTCGTGTGGTTCAGCTGGAATTCCCCAACGCTGATCGATCGGCCATCCAACGTCTGCTCGCCGAGTGTGATGCGATTGCTTACCGGCCCGAGGGCAATCCCGATGCGACGATCTCAACGGACCTGGTCGATCGCGCCCTGGCGGCAGTCGACGCGATCAAGTCAAAGGCAGGTGCGGCATGATGCGATGGTCGGCCATGAGGGTTCTGTGGATGTTGCTGGCGTTCGGCCCGGCGTCGATCGTGGTCGCCGACGATGCGGTCACGACCGATCCCACCGCGTATCTGCAGCAAGCAATCCGCACCTACCAGTCCGCGATGGACGAAACAAATCGAGATCGACGGATTGAATTGTTCGCTCGGGCGGAAACCTTGTTCACCCAAGCGATCTCAAGTCAACGCCGGCGAGCCCCCGATCAATCGATCAGTCCGGATCTGTATTTGAATCAGGGTAATGCCGCGTTGGGCGCCGAGCGTCTGGGCGTAGCGGTTTTGGCCTATCGGCGTGCGTTGACCGTTGATCCCAACCACCGACGGGCACGCCAAAATTTGGACTTTGCCAGGACGTTGCTGCCCGACTGGGTGCCAACGCCGGAAGATGATGCGATTTCGTTCGGCTCGATCGTCGACTGGACGGAATCAATCAAGCCCGATCACTGGTTGGGAATCGCCGCCATCGTTTTTTTGCTGACGATGACGCTTGCGGCGTTTTACTTGCGGACCGAGAAACCGGTGGTCCGCAATCTTGTCGTCGTCTTTGCGCTGGTTTGGATCGGGATCGTCGCAAAATCATGGACGGACCAACGTGACACCGAACAACGTGACGCTGTCGTGATGCGGGCCGAGGTGACCGCACGCTCGGCAGATTCGATCAACGCTCCACCCAAATTCCGGCAACCGGTTCCTGCCGGTCTGGAGGTTTCGATCACCGATGATCGTGACGATTGGGTGCGAGTCAGGCTGTCCGACGGGCGCGAAGCTTGGCTCCCCGCCTCGGCGATTGAACCGGTCAGCACGTCCGACAGGGACTGATTCCCCTCACCCCAAACTTGCGATTGCGTCGTTCAGCGTGACGCTGGGCCGCATGGCGGCGGCGGCCTTTTCACTGTCCGGTTCGTAGTAGCCTCCCAAGTCGACCGGTTTGCCTTGGGCGGCTGCCAACTCCTCGACCACTTTGGACTCGCCGTCCCGCAACGCCTTGGCCACGGGAGCGAAGGCCGCGGCCAATTCGGCGTCTTTCGTTTGTCCGGCCAGAACTTCGGCCCAGTAGAGCGCCATGTAGAAGTGGCTGCCCCGGGTGTCGAGTTCCCCGACGCCGCGTTTGGGTGATTTGTCGTTGGCCAGGAACTGATCGGTCGCCGCATCGAGTGTTTCGGCCAACACGGCGACTTTCTCGTTGCCGGACTTATGGGCCAGGTCTTCCAGAGAAACCGCCAACGCGAGGAATTCTCCGAGGGAATCCCATCGCAAGTGGCCTTCGGAAACGAATTGCTGGACGTGCTTCGGGGCCGATCCACCGGCGCCGGTTTCAAACAGGCCTCCGCCGGCCAGCAGCGGAACGATCGACAGCATCTTGGCGCTGGTGCCCAGTTCCAGGATCGGGAATAAATCGGTCAGGTAGTCCCGCAGCACGTTGCCGGTCACGGCGATCGTGTCCTGACCCTCGCGGGCGCGCTGGCAAGCGTGTCGTGTGGCGTCGACGGTGTTCATGATTTGGACATCCAATCCGTCGGTGTCGTGGTCTGCCAGATACTGGTTCACCTTTTTGATCAGGTTGGCATCGTGACCGCGCTGGTCGTCCAGCCAAAAGATCGCGGGCGCGCCGGTCAGCCGTGCCCGTTGGACGCCCAGTCGGACCCAGTCACGGATCGCAACGTCCTTGGTTTGACACATCCGCCAGATGTCGCCGGCCTGGACGGCGTGCTGGAAGATCACGGTTCCGGAGTCGTCCGTCACCTCGACGGTTCCGTCGGAGGGGATTTCGAAGGTCTTGTCGTGCGATCCGTATTCTTCGGCTTTTTTGGCCATCAACCCGACGTTGCTGACCGAGCCCATCTTGGTCACATCAAAAGCGCCGTGCTCTTTGCAGAAATCGATCACCGCTTGATAGACGCCGGCATAGCAGCGATCGGGGATCAGCGCTTTGGTCGGGTGCAGTTTTCCATCCGGCCCCCACATCATTCCCGAGCTGCGAATGGCGGCGGGCATCGACGCGTCGATGATCACATCGCTGGGCACGTGCAGGTTGGTGATACCGCGGTCGGAGTCGACCATGGCCAGCGAGGGGCCGTTCTGGTAGGTCGCTTGCAAGTCCTGGCGAATCGCGTCGGCTTCGGATTCGGGCAGATCGGCAAGCTTCGCCTCCAGGCCTCCGACGCCGTTGTTCGGGTTGACGCCCAGCTTGGCGAACGTGTCGGCGTGCTTGTTAAAGACGTCGGCAAAGTAAACGTTGACGGCGTGTCCGAACAGGATCGGATCGGAAACCTTCATCATCGTCGCTTTCAGGTGCAACGAGAGCAAGATTCCGGATTGACGCGCGTCGGCGATTTGAGCTTCGTAGAACGCCCGCAATTTCTGGACGCTCATCACCGCCGCATCGATGACTTCGCCGTCATCGACGTCGACCGGCGGACGAAGTGCCGTGCGTGATCCGTCGGCGGCGACCAATTCGATCTTCAGCGACCCCGCCTTTTCGATCACCGCGGATTTTTCGCTGCCGTAGAAGTCGCCCTCGGTCATGTGGGCCACGTGCGACGGCGAATCGGCGGTCCACTCGCCCATCGAGTGGGGATGGGCTTTGGCGTAATTCTTCACGGCGGCGGCGACACGCCGATCCGAGTTACCTTCGCGGAGCACGGGGTTGACGGCGCTGCCGAGGACTTTGGCGTAGCGGGCACGGGCTTCTTTTTCGGCGTCCGTTTTCGGATCGCTGGGAAAATCGGGGATGTCGTAGCCGGCGGCCTGCAGTTCGGCGATCGCTGCGGTCAATTGCGGGATCGAGGCACTGATGTTGGGCAGTTTGATGATGTTCGCTTCGGGCGTTTTGGCCAGTTCACCCAGCAACGTCAGTGCGTCTTCGCGTTTTTGGGTGTCGCTCAGCGATTCGGGAAAGTTTGCCAGGATTCGGCCGGCCAGCGAGATGTCTTTGGTGGGGACCGAAACGCCCGCCTTGCCGGCAAACGCTCGAACGATCGGCAGCCAGGACAAGGTCGCAAGCGCGGGAGCTTCGTCGGTGTACGTGTAAACGATGCTCGGTGCAGAATCACTCATGGTCGTATTGATTGGCAGTGGTAGGCGGATCGGCGGGCAAAAATTGCGGCGGATGCGACCAAAAAACTAACAAGCGCAGACGAAATTGTCACCGGTGCATCAATTCGCCGCGTCGGCGGGGGGGCGGCAGAAAGTGAGCCGACGGCGCTAGCCGCGGGCCTTGAATTGCCCTTCGAGACTTGTAAGGCCCGAGGCTAGCGCCTACGGCTCAGTTTATGATTGAAAGCCCGAGGCTAGCGCCTACGGCTCAGCTTATGATTGAAAGTACGTGTGGCGGGAGCCACACCGGCATTGCGTTCCCAGGCGGAGCCTGGGAACGAGGCAGGGAACGAACGGCGAAGCACTAGCGCGAGGCGAAAGCGAGCGGCTCTGCTGCGTCGGTCTCAGCCCAGATCGATCAGACTTTCACCGGTCATTTCGGCGGGCTTTTCCAGTCCCATCAGGGCCAGCACGGTCGGGGCGATGTCGGCCAGACGACCTCCGCTGCGCAGCGTCTTGCCGTCCAAGTCCGGCTCGACCACGATCAGCGGGACGTCGTAGGTGGTGTGCGCGGTGTGCGGGCCACCGGTTTCGGGATTGATCATCTGTTCGCAGTTGCCGTGATCGGCGGTGATCACCAACGATCCCCCGGCGGCCAAGGTCGCGTCGACGATCTTGCCGACACAGGCGTCCACGGTTTCGACGGCTTTGACCGCCGCCTGCAACACACCGGTGTGGCCGACCATGTCGCCGTTGGCAAAGTTGACGATGATCATTTCGCTGCGACCGGACTGGATTTCCTTGAGCACGTACTCGGTCACTTCCGCAGCCGACATCTCGGGTTTTTGGTCATAGGTCGAAACGTCGCGCGGCGATTGAGCCATTTCCTGATTCTGGCCGGGGAACGGATCGTCGCGGTAATCGTTGAAGAAGAACGTGACGTGCGGGTACTTTTCGGTTTCCGCACAGCGGAACTGATGCAGCCCCAGGTCGCTAACGTATTGGCCCAGGATGTTCGGCATCTTGGCGGGCTTTTCGAAGATGACTTTGACCGGCAATCCGGTCTCATAGCCGGTCATCGTGGCGTAGTACAGGTTGTCGATTTTCGCCCCCCGATCGAAGCCGCCGCCGGGAATGTCTGCCCAAGTCGGGTCGTCGTAAACGAACGCTTTGGTGATTTCACGCGTGCGGTCGCCGCGGTAATTGATGAACACCACCGCGTCCCCCTCGCCGATCGTCGTCGCGGCGCCGCCCGGGGGCACGATCGACGTCGCTTCGATGAATTCGTCGCCGCTGCGGCTCGGTTCGGTCGGATTGTCATAGTACGACTGAATCGCCTCGGCAGCCGAAGCCGCCGTCCGCTCGGCCCCCTTGGTCAAGGCGTCATAGGCGGTTTGAACCCGTTCCCAGCGGAGGTCGCGGTCCATCGCGTAGAAGCGCCCGACGACCGTTCCGATCCGGCCCACCCCGGACTGATCCAGTTTGTCTTGGACTTGTTGCACATAGCCCAAGCCTCCCGTCGGCGAGGTGTCGCGCCCGTCGGTGATCGCGTGAACGACCAACCGGTCCGCCGGTAATCCGCTGTCCTTGTACATGTCGACGACGGCCAACGCGTGCTCCAAGTCGCTGTGAACGCGGCCATCGGACATCAATCCCAAAATGTGCAGTTTGCCGCCGGTCTGGCGAACGTGCTCCAGCGTCCCCAACAAGACCTCGTTCTTAAAGAATGCTCCTTCGCGGATCGAACGCGTGATTCGCATCACTTCTTGATCCACGATCCGACCGGCGCCGATGTTCTGGTGACCGACCTCGCTGTTGCCCATCACGCCGGCGGGCAACCCGACGTCTTCGCCCGAGGTTTTGATCAGCACGTTGGGGTACTGCTGCATCAGGGCATCGGAGACCGGGATCTTGGCTTGGACAACTGCGTTGGCCTTGTCCCACTCCGGAAAAGGGTTCTCGCCCCAGCCATCACGGACAATCAAAACGACAGGTTTGCGGCGAACTTCGGTCATGATTCTGGGAGCGATTGGATTCTGGAGGCGACGGGGCGTGTGAATAAAAGGCGGCCGCCGTGCGGCGGACGCGGGCAAAATGTCCTTCGGTTTGAAGACAGAATGTTAGCCCAGACCAGGCGTCCTCCAAAGTGGGCCACTTCCCGGTGGGCGTGGCTTTGGTTGGCGTCTAGGATTCCGTCTCGTCTTCATCCTGGGGTAAGCCGTAGTGGACGACGCGAGGAGTCCTTGCAGTTCGCTAGACGAATGGACTCGTCGCCTCGTCCACTACCCGAAAACCAAGCTGCGACAGAGGATTAGGCTATCGCCGATCCTTGAATTCCTCGATTGCCGACTTCCGTCATCTTTTGCTTCAGAACCCCGAATGCCGTTGATCCGCCTGGAATGTTCCGAAACCTCCCTGCCCGAGGAATTGCCGGCGTCGCTCGAATCGGCGCGTGATGTCTTCGTCGACGCCAACGCGGTGGATTTCGAGTTGGAAGCGAATTTGTGTCCGCGGCTGGCGGCGGATCTGCCGTTCTTTGCCCTGCCCGAACAGCAGTTGCTGGCGTACGAGAAACACCGCGAGACGAGTGAATTGGGGCATATCTTTCGCATCGCCAACGGCTTGCATGACCACATCGACGCGGTGGTGATGACCGGATCCGGCGGAGGATTTCTGGGGGCTCGCGCGATCGCCGCAGCCTGTTGCGACCCGTTTCACAACGAAACCACTCGTGCCGCACGTGGCAGCAAACCCCGGATTTATTTTGCCGGCGATGATTTGGACAACGACCAGTTGCAATCCTTGATCGGCCGCTTATCCGCCGGCGGGTACGGTGACGGGGTTGCCGATCGGACTTGGGCGATCATCGCGGCCGATGCCGCGGGGCGTTCTGATTCGCCACGTTACGTGTTGAATCATTTGGTCGAAACACTGATATCAAACACGCCGTCGATCGCTCCCGAGCTTCGCGCACGGCTGGTCACCGCGATCGGCCCGGTCCATTCCCTTTCAGGTGGCCCGATCGCCCAGCGACTTGCCTCGCACGGGTTCGACCAGTCCTTACGCGTGCCCGATTCCATCGAGAATCGCTCCAGCGTTTTCACTCCGCTGGGCCTGCTCTCCTCCGCGTTCCTAGGCCTGGACTGCATTCAATTGCTGGTCGGGGCTGCGGCGATCAACGAAAATTTTCGCAAGGAGCCGTTTGAACGAAATCTGGTGCTGCGGTTTGTGGCGGCCAACCGGGCGGCGGCGACGGGCGACGACCGATCGGCGGAGTGCAAGCGTCTGTCCGCTTGGTGGGCCCGCAGCCTAACCGGTTTTCAAGACTGGCTGCAGTGTCTGCATCCCCACCACTGGCCGATCGACGTGGCGACCGAGTTCGGCAGGTCGGTGTTGAACGAGCAGCTGGAATCGGGGTGCCTTCGCGGCGAGCCATTGGTCTGTAACCACGTCGATGTGGCGGCGATCCGCACCGACCCGCTGCCGGTCACGCCAGAAAACCCGCTGCGGCGCGGCGATGATTCGCAATCGGTTCGGCAAACACAACAACACATTGCCGCGACGATCGACCAGCAGCTCGCAGATGTAGGGATCCGGCAAAACCGAATCACATTGCCGGTGCTGGACACCCATTCGCTGGGCCAGTGGATGCAACTGATGATGCTGGCCGCGGCGATCGAGTCCAGGCTGAATACAGACGCTCCCAGCCACGACACCAAGTCAATCCCCACGGATGGCAGCGCGAACCCACGGATGTGATGCGGTCAGGGATCCGTGGGTTCGCGCTGCCATCCGTGGGCTCGTTCGATTCCCCCTAACCCCACCCTTGTTCCCGGGCTCCGCCTTGGAACACCCTGTCTATGAGGCTCCGCCTCACGCCCGCATCCAGTACCTCGTTCCACGCGCTGGCGAGCGTAGCGACGGCCCGGCACTCCAATTCCTGGGGGTCTAAACGAAGCCCCTGGTTTGGAGTACGCTTTCGCGTTCCCATTGCCGCCTCCCCTTTTCCCATCAAAACGGTTGACGCCAGCCCATGTCTGCCATCGACGATTTGTTTGCCCGATTGAAGTCTGAACAGCGCAAGGCGTTGATGCCGTTCATCACCGCGGGCGATCCGAATATCGAGGCGACGGGCGTGATTCTGGAGCGGTTGGCCGCTGCGGGGGCGGATCTGGCTGAAATCGGCATCCCCTACAGCGACCCGGTTGCCGACGGCCCGGTGATTCAAGCCTCCTATCAACGCGCGCTCGACCACGGATTTCGGCTTCAACAGGCGTTCCAGCTGGGACAGGACAAGGCCGCGGGGCTGGGAATGCCGCTGGTGACGATGGTCAGCTATGCGATCATCTATCGGGTCGGGCTGCAGGAATACGTCCGGCGGGCCAAGGCGGCCGGATACGCCGGGGCGATCGTGCCGGACCTGTTGGTCGAAGAGGCTGACGAGTTGTCCAAGATCTGTCGCGACGAAGATTTCAGCCTGATCCAACTGGTCACCCCCACCACGCCTCGCGAGCGGCAGGTCCAGATCGCGAATTCGTCCTCGGGGTTTCTGTACTACGTCTCGGTGACCGGCATCACGGGTGAGCGCAACGAATTGCCCGCCGATCTGCTGGAGAGTGTCCGTTGGTTGCGGGGACAGACGGAATTGCCGATTTGCATCGGGTTCGGAATCAGCGGCGCGGACATCGCCGCCAAATTGGCGCCGGTGGCCGACGGGCTGATCGTCGGATCGGCGGTCGTGCGGCGGATTGCCGAACATCCCGAAGCGGTGGATGCGGCCGACGCGGTGGCCAAATTCGTGGCCGAATTGCGAGCGGCGATCGATTCGGTGGCCTCTGCGGCAAGCTAGGTAATCTTTACGGCTTCGCACGCTTGATTCGACGGCAAAATCCGAAAAAACCTACCTGCTAGCAGGTGGATGCGCCGAAATCTACAGCAACACCGGTCCGACACGGATTTTCCGTAGGCGTTGTGCCACCCGTGATGGAGAGTCCCGCGAACGTCGCGGGCGGCTCTTGAGAACGTCACCGGCCGGAGCGATTTGGAACTGTAGGAGGCATTTCCCATGCGACGAAAGTATCTCGGATTGGCGATCGCTGCGATCACCGCGTTGGGCCCAGGTTCGGCCTTTGGCGGCGACAGAGAGATCGCCGAAGAAATCATGACCCGTTTGAAAGGCAACCGTGACTCCGGTGCCCTCAAAGACTTTACGCTTGACATGAAAGTGGATCAGGGCGTCGTCCTGTTCCGCGGCAGTGTCAGCGAGAACGAACAAAAACAGCTTGTCCTTGCAGCGGCCGAAGGCGTTGAAGGAATCACCAAGGTCGTCGACGAAGTCGCGGTCAAGGCGGATTCCACGCCCGAAGTCGCCGCAGCGTCACAGCCCGCCGAGCCGGCGGTCGCCGACAGCGACCAGTCGCTCCGCAACATGCTGACGACCGACCTGCTGCAGACCGATGAACTGACCGCCAAAGCTCCCCAGCGCGTCGCCGCGTTGGAGATCGCTCCGGGCCAAGTTCAACCGACCGCTGCAGTTGAATTGGCAGCCCCCGCCGGATTGAGCGACCAACAAGTCGTCGCCGGCGTCGTGCAAGCTCTCGGTGCAGCCCAAAAAGATGGCCGACTGAAAGGATTTGGCGTCGACGTCAAATGCCTGGACGGGATCGTCTCGATCGAAGGCCGCGCCCGTTCGGCCGAACAACGCCAGCGGATCATCAGCATTGCTGAATCCGCCCCCGGCGTTCAAGGGATTGACCAAGCGATCACCGTGATCGGCCAGCCCGCACCGGCACTCAGCCAAAACACCGGCATCCCGGCCCAATTGGCCAGCAACCGGATGGCACCGGTCAACGGGAACCAAGTTCCCGCCATGGCCGCACCGTACCAGACGAACCAACCGGTTCCGATGGCACAAACCTCGGCACCCGTGATGGGCGCCCCCGCCATGGGCATGCCGATGCAAGGCACCCCGGTCGCCATGAATCACGGCATGGGTGTCGGAGCACCTCGCTACGACGCTCCCAACCTGCCCAACTACGCTTGGCCAGGCTACGCATCTTACCCGAACTACGCTGCGTTGACTTACCCTCAACAGTACAGCCCTTCGGCATGGCCTTACATCGGCCCCTTCTATCCCTACCCGCAAGTCCCGCTGGGATGGCGTAAGGTGTCACTGGAATGGGACGATGGATGGTGGTTCCTGGACTTCACCGATCGCTAAGGCGAAATCGGTCGATGGACAGAGACTCCAGCCACAGTTCTGGAAATCGCTGCCGCGGGGAACAAGACAGTTCCTCGCGGCTTTTTTTATGGTTTATCGAACATGCTGCAGTGGGATGGGCTTCCAGCCTGCCATCGCTCTTGGAACGAGATCAAATGCAGCCGTGACGCGTCAAGTGAAGGAGACGCCCTCTCATGCAGGAAGGTTTTTCTTTGCGGTCACGCATTTTGGGGTGGAGGTCTGAGGGAATCGAGAAAGCCCACGGATGGCAGCGCGAACCCACGGATGGGATGCGGTCGGGGATCCGTGGGTTCGCCCTGCCATCCGTGGGTTTTGACCTCCTGTGGTTCCGGGCGGCCGGGAAAAACAATGGAAACCGTTGACGATCAACGACCTAATAACCGCATTCCCTCTGCCAGGGAGGGTTTTGTGAAAGCTTGGCGGCCGCTGGCCGTGCAACATTGCGTCCGTGAAACTGCACGCCGGCCACGGAATCGGTAAAACTCCTGATTTACCCGCAAGATCCGCATAAGTTCACACGATAACTGTCTGTACAAGCGGAACCCAATCGCGCTAGAACGCGCGGTCTCGTTATCGAACACCAGGGAAGGTTGCTCGGATGACCAACACGACGGACAGTCAATCAAACAACGCCGCCCAGGCAGAGCGTCTGGATTCGGCCATGAAAGGTGCGAGTGCCCTTTCGTCTCTCGCACGCAAAGTCAGCTTCGTGACGATGGCCTGCGTTGCCATCGGAACGACCGGATGCTGGGGCGTCGGCACGAACTACAACCTGGGATTCCTAGGATTCCCGATCCCCGTCAGCCCGTACTACCAGCACAAGGCTGAAGAGGATTTCTGGAAGAAAGAACGCTACGACCGAGTTCCGATCCTGGGCCCGACCACCTCCGGTGGCGCCCCGGTCGCTTTGGATCCGCCCAGCGACGACGAAGTGATGCACGCCCTCGAAAGCGCTCGCCCCGTCCAAGGCGGTATCCCGCTGTTGTACGAAAAGCAACGCAACGACGTGCGGATCATCAAAGAGAAGATCGCCGACTACGTCGATCCGCCGCGGTTCTATCCGCTGATCGGACCGGCCCAACTGCACCACGCACACTACAAGTGCACGATCTACTTCGAAGAGAAGACCACGATCGGCTATCCCGTGCCGCACACCCTGCACGATCGCGAAGCCGTCGAAGTCGTCTACATCGACCACAACCACTTCCACATGGTGGGCGACGTCGAACCGTACACCACACCGGCACTGTAGCCTGATTCACCAAGGGTTCCGCTTCAATCGACAACGCCGGCTTTGCGATTCAAACGCAAAGCCGGCTTTTTTTGTTTGCGAAACGAGGGCAGGAACCCACAGGAAATGAACTGACCGATCAAGCATCAAGTGGTCGGCGGAAGGGGGGGTACGACGTCCTTTCTAGGTCGTCGCACCGAGCCCCACGGGCGACGGCCCGGAAGGGCCATCGTACGCGGCGCAGCGACGCACTCCAGCGCACGTTGGTGTCTAGCCTTTAGGCGATTCCCCCTCGCTGCATCGCAGCGAGAGACGACGGCCCGGAAGGGCCATCGTACACTCGAAACGCGATGGTCCTACGCTAGACAGCTACTTGCCCTCCGACCGCAACAAGGCGATCAGGTCGGCAACGTCTTGCGGTGATAGCTCCTTTTCCAATCCATCGGGCATCAACGATTTCCCCGACGCCCGCAGTTCCTCGATCTCCGACCGCAGCACCGTTTCCCGTTTCCCTTCGTTGGATAGCAGCGTGATACTGCTGCCGGTCTCCGTCCCCAACAACCCGTTGCGGACGCGACCGTCTTCGGTCAACACGATGTACGTCAAATAGCGTGCCTCGACCGCGGCACTCGGGTCCAGGATGTTCGCCAACAGCACATGCGGTCGTTTGTCGGTAATCGATGCCAGGTTGGGGCCGACGTCATGCCCGACTTGCCCCAGCCGGTGACAGGCCGCGCAGCTCTTGGCGAACAGCTTTCGGCCCCGGTCGGCATCGCCGGTCAGCGTCAACGCAGATTGGTAGTCTTCGATCACTTGCTTGCGATCCGGAGTCGTCGACGAAGCAAACATTTCGGTCCAACTCGCTCGCAGGGCTTTGTCTTTGGTCGCCAACAGCCGTTCACGAATCGCCGGATCGATTTCCCCCGCGGAGATTTGTTGCGAACGCACCTCCGCCAACAACGCCGTACTCCACACCTCGCGACCAGCCAGGACATCAAGCACACGGGAGCGGACCGCCGGGCCAAACGACGACCAACCGCCCAGCAATGCGTCCGCAACCTTTGACAAGCGGTCATTTGACTGTCGTTCGACGTCCTTCTCAGACCCTTCATCTACGTCGTACACACGGGGCGGACTTGCCAATTGATCGACCACTGCAAGCTGCAACTCGACGGTCGATTGTGGAATCAACAAATCGGAAAGACGTTGCAAATCATCGTCGAAAGATTCCTGCTGTCGCAACAACAGCCGCAACGACGCGGCGGCCGAAGGAGTCAAACTTTGCGGGCCATCGGAGAGCACACGCCGCGCCTGCCGGATCGTTTGATCAATGGCATGTTGATGCTGATCAGAGAGCTGCGCGATCGGAAAACGACGCTTGCCCAGTCCGTCCAGCAGATCCGCCAGACCCGAGATTTGCCACGGCGTGAGCGATTCATCCGTGCCATCGCACAGTCTGGCCGTGACCAGACCGATCGCCCGGGCATCCCCCAACGCAGCGACCTGCGCGAACAAGATGGGCTGCAGCGTACGTTCCGCGGTCGACGGGGCGGCAGCAAATTCCGTCCGCGTCAGAAACTCACCGAGCACGTCGGCGATGTTCCGCTGGCTCAATGAACCCATCACGTTGGCAATCAGGTACGATTCCGCTGCGGGATGGCTTGCCAGAGCAACCAGTGCCGCGGCCGCCCGGGGATCATCGTATTCTCCAAGCGTCGCCGCTAGCTGTAGTCGCACCTTGGCGTCTTTGTCGTCAACAAGGGAGACGAGCGGGGCGACATCAATGCGATGCTGTGCTGCCAGCCGCACGGCTTGGCGGCGGACGCCCGCGTGCGGATCGCGCAGAGCCGACTGCAAGACGTCTGCGTTCAGTTGCTGCAGTCCGTTCAATGTGCACAGGGCCTGTAGCCGCGTTCGTGGGCTTGGATCCATGGTTGCCATCGATTCCAAAATGGAAACCGCCGCCCGGTTCCCGCTGCGAACCAATTCACGCTGCGCCGCGTCTCGCTGCCAACCGTTGGGGCTGGTCATGGCGGTCAGCAGTCGCTCGGTCGTCTCTTCGATCCTCGGCAGTTTCGGATTCTCACCGGCCGGAACCACCCGATAGATTCGCCCAAAATTTTCGCCCAGCCGATAATACGGGCGCAGTTCATCTTTGCCGTTTTGCGGCAGCCATTGGGGATGTTCGATCATGTAGCGGTACATATCGACAACCCACAACGCGCCGTCGGGGCCGGTACGCACCATCACCGGCCGACACCAGCGGTCTTCACTGGCAAAAAAATCTACGACATCTTCGGCCGGATCACGGCGGAAACCAAAGCTGACCCCATCGTCGAAAATGATGTTGTGTTGGACCAGGTTGTGAAACGGTTCACAGGTAAATGCGTGTTGTTCGTCGTCGCGAATGGAAAACAACAAGTCATCCCGATAAACCATCGCCGAACAGGCCGACGTAAATCTGCCGGATTGGTTGAAGCTGTGAAACCGTTTCTGCAGTTGCGCTGCGGGGAACACCGGCGGATTGACCGGCGTGACGACTTGATGTTTCGGATCCGGCGGCGCGAAGTGCGGATTGCGGCGGATGTCTTCGTCGGCCAAGACATAGTGCCAAAGCGGACGACTGTTCTGCACACCGAACCAATTGCCCCAGTCGTCTCGGTTGCGTCCATACTGTGACGGCCCGCTCTGTGGATCGACTTCCCCGGTGTCGGGGCGAAAGCGGAAATCGCGGCTTCCGACTTGATAACTTTTGCCCGTCATCGCCGACGTGATCTGGTTGCCTTTGCCGTACCCCGAATGATGGCTGCCGCTGGCGCAGTGAACCCAGTTGTCCAGCCCCCAACGCAAACCGTTCACTCGCAATTGTTGGTTGCCTTCCAAGAACCCATTCAACAGCGGACGGCGAACGTCGGCTTTGCCATCTCCGTTGCTATCTTCCAAATAAAGAATCTGGGGCGCGGCCGTCACCAATACGCCGTCGCCCCAGACCAGGATTCCGTTAGGAAAACTCAGCCCGTCGGCAAACAACGTGGATGTTTCGTAGCGTCCATCGGCATCGCGATCTTCCAACATGCGAATCCGACCGCCCG
Source organism: Stieleria maiorica (assembly GCF_008035925.1). Taxonomy (NCBI): domain Bacteria; kingdom Pseudomonadati; phylum Planctomycetota; class Planctomycetia; order Pirellulales; family Pirellulaceae; genus Stieleria; species Stieleria maiorica. Next base: position 3,086,703 of record NZ_CP036264.1, on the reverse strand, counting down.
GCTTGCCTTGACCGTCCATGCCCAGCGGATAGTCGGCCATTTCCACCACCCACAGTTTTCCATCGAGCCCCCAATCGATCGCAACGGGGTCATTCAATTGCGGCTCGCTGGCGACCAATTGAACCTCGTATCCTTCGCGAACATGAATGCGTTCCAGCGAATCGTCTGCGTCGGTTGGCGTCGGTTCCGCCGCCGCTTGGTCGGGTATCGAGGCAGCCACAGCGGTGGTCGGTTTGACGCCGGCGGTGACGAAATGCGAGTGGGCTTCTTCACGCGAGAGCGGCCGATCGTAGACCGCCACTTCCTCGATCATGCCTTGAAAGTTGGCAAAATTGTCGTTGCGGCCACCGATTTGAAATTCGGCACAGCCCGGCGGATAGGTCTTCGGCAATTGGCCGTCGATTTCTAGTTCTCCGTTCAGGAAGACCCTCACCTTTTCCCCATCACGTGACAAGACCACATGGTTCCAACTGCCGGGGACCAGCAACGTCCGTCCGCTGACAAGTTCGCTGCGTTCATTTCCGTTGAAGACCAACAAGCGGCCGGTCGCAGAATAGGTCCCGCCGATACCAAGGTTGTCACCGGGAGCACCGCCCGCTCCGTCGACACCGCGGGTCAGCAGATATCCGGTGACCGGTCGGCTGGTGATGGGCATCTCGTTGCGGAACCAGAATTCGACGCTGTATTGATCGTCCAGTTTCGAAACGCCCGCCAACACACGGCCGCCGGAAAAGTTAGGCGTGGCGGAACCTGGCTGACGCGGTCCGGCGTTGGGTTCATAGCGGCCATGGTTTCCACCCACCAAGTCGTGGGCCGCGTCGCGGTTGTCATCGTGCAGCCGCCAATACGCCAGCGGGTTCGCAGCACGCACCTGGTCGGCATAACGTTTCAGCGAATCGGCATCGGATGGTTTTTCTCCTTGCACGACCGGTCGCCGGGGACGCTGCGGCGGTTGCATGTTCGACGTGCGATACAGTTCGCTTGATTCGTCGGCCGACAGCGGACGCGCGAACACCGCGACGTCATCCAGCTTGCCATCGAATTGTCCGAAGACCAGTTCCGCCTTCGTCGTCCCCGTCAGCACCGACGACTCGACTTCCAGCTCAGGTTTCCCCTTGCCGTCCAAGTAAACCCTCACCGTATCCCCGTCACGGACCAGCGTGACATGATGCCAGGCTTTGGTGGCAAGCGGAGTCGACGCGACGTGTTGCTCGGCCCCCGCGACGAACGCCAGCACGGACATTCCATGTTCATCATTGACGATCGACAAAACGTCCTGGGGAGCATCACTTCCGCGCGACACGAGCGTCCCCGGCGGTTGCCCCTGCCCACCGGTCAATCCGTTCCAGAACCATAACGAAACGCTGTATTCGTCCGGTAGCGAATCGATGTTCGCGTGCAGCGATCCGCCGGCAAAATAAACGCTGCGGTTGGTCGCGGCGCCGATTCCACTCGCATCAGGCCCTGGCAGGTACAACGCCACGCCACCTTGGTAGGTCGCGTGATGGCTGCCCATTGCGTCGGTTGCCCGATCGACCACGATATCCCCCAGCCGCCAATACGCGGTCGGCCGGGTCTGAACCACCGCGCGAGAATACGCGTTGGGCGGATCGATCGTGGGGCGGCGTTTCTTTCCCGAGACCGATTCCAGAAGCGACAACACGCCCTCGACGATCTTGGGTTCTGCCTCAACCTCCAATCCCGCCGTCCGCGCCGGCCAAGTCGTGTATCCGCCCAATCGAAGCTGCTCCGGCGGCGGGATGTAACCTTCGGCTCCGTTGGCGAGTTCCAAGTTAAAGGTGCTGGAGAGCGGACTTTGCTGCTTCAGTTTCAGCCCCGTGATGCCGTAGACTTCGTTCGGCAGCGCCGTGATCCCCAACTCACCGATCCGCACGGCTTGCAGAACGACCTCGGTTTCCCGGTTCTGGTCAACCCACTCGGCCTGCTGGGCATAAACCTCCTGACGATCTTTCGGCGGACGATCACCACGTTTCTCATTGAATGTTCTGGCCCATGCCAGACGCTCCGCATCGGGGACGCGACGACGAAGTTTCATCCGGGTTTCATCCATCGCGATCGTCAAGTCGGATCGATACTGGATGTCGAGGTATGCCGCCATGACTTTTTCAGCGATCGATTTCGCATAGTCCGCCCGGTTGATCGGTCGATGGGGCTGGGCATAGTCCATCCAGTGAAGGTCGCCGCTGGTTCCTTGCGACATGATGCCGACGAAGAGACGCTCCGCGTCGGCCGGTGAACTGAGTTTTTCCTCCAGCGAGCGCGCCACTTCGCCAAAGTAGTCCGCCGAAAAACCCGAACTGCTGCCGAAGTAGTGCATCGAATAGTTGGCCATCAGACAGATCGGCGAGTCGTTGTCGGTCGCCACGACGCTCAGCACCGACAACTGTGGATCGATCGGACCGGCGGGGCTGACGTAGTCGGGATTCAGATAGCCCGGATGCATCATCGCCCGCACCGTCGATGCGCCGAACGGATCGTTTCGGATGCGATCGCTACGCGTGATCCAGCGTCGGCAATTCGTGTGCTCGGCCGCATCGACCGACGTCCACCCGATTTTGGCCGGTCGCATGTTCTGGTGCGCCTTCACGATGGCCTGGGCGACCTGCGGCACAAAAAAATCGATGTACGCTTCATCGCGACTGGTGCCCAAACAGTACGACATCACCGACGGAGCCGAATGGGTGTGGGTGGCACTGATCAAGATGCGATTCTTCGCCAGACCAATCCTTTCGGCCACCTTCGCTTTGATGGCGTCGCAGATGTCGGTGGGGATCATGCAGGAATCGACGATCGCGATCGCGACGGTCTCGTTGCCGTCTCGCAGCACCAAACATCGGGCGTGAAGCGGATCGTCAACACGATTCCAAACCGCCTGCAAAAACCCGCCGTTACGAATCGCCGGCAATGTCCGCGGTGAGATGTCCACTGATGCGGCACCGGCCGACAGCCCTTGGGATCGCGCGGCATCGTCGGCGCCTGCCAGCATCGGCGAAACGATAAAAAACAACAAAAACGCACCGGGCAAGGTTTTCATAAAAATCCAATCGATTGATCTGACATGGAGACCTGGAACGAAACGCCATCCACGTGGGGTGTTCCTTCAGCCGGGGAGTCGTGAGTCAGGGGCGTGAAAGACCGCCGGAGCGGTTCGTGCTGCACCAAGGTGGGGATGAAAACGAGCAGCGAGATCGGGAGGGGACCATTGACGCCTGGTTGCGTCGATTCAGTATTGTACACACTGCGCCGTCCAGCGCACGTTGGTGTTTAGCCTTTAGGCGACTCCCCCGCCGCTGCTTCGCAGCGAGACTGTGCGGCTAAAACCTGAACACCAGCGGTTGCCGTATCCCCTATAACTTCTCCCATTCCATTCATCGCTCCCACGTTCCCCCTCACGATCCTCTCTCGATGAATCAGCATCATTCCCCCATTTTATTTCCTGTCCTCGCGGCAAGCCTGTGGCTCGGCTGCGTCTTGACTGATTCAACGTTTGCGCAAGAACAGAGTGATCCGCCGCCGAACATCGTGATGATCATCGCCGATGACCTGGGCTATGGTGACCTCGGTTGCTACGGCCAAAAACTGATCGCCACGCCAAACATCGACCGTTTGGCCGAACAAGGGACCCGTTTCACCCAGGCCTACGCAGGTGGCCCGGTGTGCACCTCATCCCGCAGTGTGTTGATGACCGGATTGCACGGCGGTCACACCCCGGCTCGCGACAACGTTCCGCACTACCCGACCTACTTGGACGATCACGACCAAACCGTTGCCGAAGTCCTCCGGGGCGCCGGCTATCGTTGCGGCGGTGTCGGCAAATGGTCGCTCGGTGATGCCGGAACCGCCGGCGCCGCCACTCGGCAGGGATTTGATCAGTGGGTCGGTTACCTGAACCAGGACCACGCGCATTATTACTACACCGAATACCTGGACCGGGGTGAAGGTCGGATCGAATTGCCCGGCAATCCGATCGCGCGACACACTTACAGCCACGACGTCTTGACCGATCACGCGTTGAGCTTCATGACGGATGCGAGGCAACAACCATTTTTTCTGTACGTCGCATACACGCTGCCGCACTTTTCTTCTAAAACCGAAGATCGCGACGGCTTGGCCGTGCCGTCGACCGCCCCCTATTCGGATCGCGATTGGCCGGACAAGGCAAAAAAATACGCCGCGATGGTTCACCGGCTGGACGAAGGCGTCGGTCAAATTGCTGATCGAATCGACGAGCTTGGGATCGCAGAGAATACCTTGCTGATCTTCAGCAGCGACAACGGCGGCCATGCGACGGTTTGGGACCGATTTGACACCAACGGCCCGCTGCGCGGATACAAACGCGATCTCACCGAAGGCGGCATACGGGTTCCGTTCATCGCGCGTTGGCCCGGTAAAATCCCCGCTGCAACGGTCAGCGACGAAGTCATCGCGTTTGCAGACATGATGCCGACCTTTGCCAAGATCGCTGATCAAAAAACGCCGGCGGATCTTGACGGTGTCTCTGTGCTGGACGTCATGCTTGGCCAACAACGTACGGCCAAACGAGACCACCTGTATTGGGACTATGGCCATTGCCGACGCTTTTATGACCAGGCCGTTCGCCAGGGCGATTGGAAAGCGATCCGGCTGGGAAAGGAAAAGGGTGCCATCCAGTTGTACAACCTCAAGAACGACGTCGGCGAGTCCGAAGACGTGGCCGCCGATCATCCCGAAATCGTCGCGGCACTGGCCCGCATCATGGACAACGCGACAACGCCCCATCCCCGCTACCCGGTCGGCCAACGGTATCAAGGCGGACCGATCTGGCGCGCCGAAAACCAACACGCTTCACTGGTCGACTTGCCATCGGTTTCTCGGCCGGGACAAGGAGCTCATCTGCAAAGCGAGTTTGTTTTCCATCCCGACAACCGTCCGACACCACAATGCCATTCGTCCACCTTGGTCGAAACCCCCTCCGGCCTGGTAGCCGCTTGGTTCGGAGGCACGAATGAACCGGCGCTTGACAACGTGATCTGGGTAGCTCGTCAAGTCGACGGGCGATGGCAAGAACCGCTCCAAGTCGCCGACGGCAGCGAAGGCGAATCGGAAGAGCACCGTGTCGGCAATCCCGTGCTGTTCCAAACCAACGAAGGACCGCTGCTGTTGTTTTACAAGGTCGTCGATCCGAAAGTTGGGCGAGCGTCACATTGGTGGGGCATGCTGATGACGTCCGACGACCATGGCGCGACTTGGTCAAAACCACGTCGGATCGGCATCGATGAAAAACTGGGCCCGGGCAACCCCAACCTGATCGGACCGGTCAAAAACAAACCCGTTCAACTTGCCGATGGCACGATCGTCTGTCCCTCCAGCACCGAACACGACGGCTGGCGCGTGCACTTTGAAATCAGTCGCGACCTTGGAAAGACCTGGACGGTCATCGGCCCGATCAACGACGCGGCCAATTTCAACGCGATCCAGCCGAGCCTGCTCGTGCACCCCGAGAACCAACTGCAGGTGCTTTGCCGGTCAAAGGAAGGTGTGATCGCCCAAAGCTGGTCGCAAGACGGAGGAAAAACCTGGGCACCGATCACGGCGACGACGCTGCCCAACCCCAACTCCGGCACCGACGCGGTGACACTGGCCGATGGCCGGCAATTGCTGGTTTACAACCACACGATCAAACGCGGTCCGTTTCCCGCCGCGCGGACGATGTTGAACGTCGCGCTGTCCGATGACGGAAAGAAGTGGGAACCGGTGCTGACCTTGGAACGCGAGCGCGGGAGCGAGTTTTCTTACCCGGCTGTCATCCAAACATCTGACGGCAACATCCACCTGACCTACACCTGGAAACGCCAAAGCATTCGGCACGTGGTGTTGGATCCGGAACGATTGTGATTTTGGCGTAGCTACGCTCGCCAGAGCGGGGTACTCACGATGGGATCCACCTTCTGGCGAAGGTAGCTACGTTTAATCGACCATTCACCTCGTTCTGTGCGTAATGTGGAGCCGCCCGGCTATCGATCGAAACGCACCTTCGCCCGATAGATACTGGTCTTGCCTTCGTGTGACGAGTAGTAGCTGATCCATAGCATCTGGTCGTGCCAGACCAAGCCGGCATAGCTGGTGTCGCCGCCCGATGGCAGTTTCAGCGCTTCGGTGAGCGTTCCGTCTTCCGGATCGAGCCAGCACACCGAGGTTCGAACGGAGGAATCGTACAAACGGACGACCGCGACGAACCGTCCGTCGGGCAATTGGATCATGTCAGGCCCACCCAATCGCACGTTCAAGGGTTTCCAATCCCAATGCGTGTACGGCGGCCGGGACACGCCAAGGTTGCCCGCTTTGGGCTCGCCGTCGTGACGCAGCAAGCAGTACGCGGTGTCATCGGGAAGAAACACGACGGAGGTTTCGTTGGGATAGGTGCCCGGGACCTCGACGTCTTCGATCAAGGTTTCAAACTTCTTGCCGTCAGAACTTTTGAACAGCCGCAGCCCGCGATCGCCCTTTCCACAGCCGTAACCGAATCCGTAGGCCTCCCCTTTGTGCCAAGTGATGCGCCACAGCCAATTGTCCTGGTCGCCGACGGGCGTTGGGGCACTCCAGTTGACGCCGTCGTCGGAAAACCAGACCAGTGACTGATGATTTCGGCCTTGGGGAGTGTCAGCCGCACCGGCGCCGGCCAGCATCAACCGATCGTCGGGCGTGACAGTGATTTTGGCATCGCGCAGATCGTACTCGTCCGAAGTGACGAGCGCAGCCGATTCCCAATTCTCTCCATCGGCCGATGTCAGCACCCGCAGCGCCCCATCAGGCGACACGTGTTTCTGCCCTTCGCGAAAAACGCAGTACCATCGGTCACGGAAACGGACCAGATCGGTAAACGCGTTGTGCGGAGCCGCGTCCCAAATCCGCTGCACATCGACCAGCACCGGCTTGGGCAATTCATCCGCCGCCAGCAAGGCGACAGGCAAGAAGAACGAAAGAACAGCGAAGAAGCCACGATTCATGATGCGGATCCTGGGTGGGGGAAGGAGGGGGTGGGAGCGGAGCATTCTAACGCAATGGCAAAACGATGGGGGCAAAACGATTCAAAAGACATGCCAGCGGGAAGCGTAAGCGAGCGGCCGTTGAGTTTACCTACGGTAAGCAACAGGCAGAATGATTCGGGGCAGAATAATGTTTGAACCGAATGCTGACGCACCCGGCTAACCATTCACGCCACACTTCTTCTTCCTTTTTCAAGCCTCGACTCTCCCCCCATCGTCTTGCCCCCATCGTCTTGCCCCCATCATTCTGCCTCCCATCATTCTGCCTCCCATCATTCTGCCTCCCATCATTCTGCCTCCCATCGTCTTGCCCCCAATCCCCCTGTAACAGTGTCACCACGTTTTCGCTTGGACAAGGACAGACCGCCCCCTTTCCCAACCCCCGAACAACGAGCCGTGACCATGAAACCCGTTTTCTCATTGTCGATCGCATTCATCCTGGCCGTTCTCGGCACCATCGCCCACGCCGAAGCCCCGCGGAATGGTTCTCGCCAGCCGATCACGACCGTCAAACCCGATGTGATCGCCGCGAGCCCCACCATCTCGCGATCCGCGTTCCAAGACATGCTGTACGACTACGAAGTCTATTCCGCACCGGACGTCTCCGGGCAAACGGAGTTCGTGATCATCGGCCGCGACGCTGAAACCGGCAGCTGGGATTTCGTGCATCGATTCAAGTGGACCGGCAGCGTCGACCACGGTTCCTGGTCCGACAGGGGCGTTTGGAAATTCTCGTCGTGGTGGAGTGCCCGCAACGCCGCAGAAAACCAGGTCGATGACGGTAAAATCACCGACTATGAAATCATCGAACAACCCGTCCAGCCGCAATGGACCTACGAAACGACCTTGCCCACGCGGGCGCAAGCGGAAGACTATGCCGACGAAATCGAGTACTGGTCCAACGAATTCAATGTGCCCCACGTCACCAAGATCGTTCCGGTCTTGATGCTTTCCTACTCCACCGTGGGAACGCTAAAATAATTCTCTCACGTAGCTACCTTCGCCAGAAGGTGGATCCGCTGGATTTCCATCGCTCTGGCGCGCGTCGCGACGTCAAGGCGATCACGCAAAGCAACGCTTGGGGGAAGATCGGTCATGTCGCCATTATCGAAGACGCTTCCCCTGATCACGCTGTTGACGTGCCTGCTCGCGGCACCTGGTCCCGCGGCCGACTTGGAATGGGTCAAAATCTCCGCAGACGGCAAAGGATTCTCGCTCGCGGAATCCGGCAAGCCGTTCATCCCGTGGGGATTCAATTACGATCACGAAGGCGACGGCAAGCTGCTGGAAGACTACTGGGACGAGCAGTGGCCGACCGTCGAATCGGCCTTTGAAGAGATGAAGGAACTGGGGGCCAATTTCGTCCGAATCCATTTACAGTTCGGGCGGTTCATGGAAAGTCCGACCGATCCGCGGCAAGATTCGTTGGATCAATTGGCTCGATTGGTCAAGCTTGCCGAGCGGACGGGTCTCTACTTGGATCTCACCGGATTGGGCTGTTATCACAAGCAAGACGTCCCGCCGTGGTACGACGAGCTTAGCGAAGAAGACCGCTGGAGTGCGCAAGCCGTCTTTTGGGAAGCCGTTGCGAAGACCTGCGCCAATAGCCCCGCCATCTTCTGCTATGACCTGATGAACGAACCGGTCGTTCCCGGTGGAGACAAAAAGCGTGATGATTGGCTGGGTCCGGGGTTCGGCGACAAGCACTTCGTCCAGTTCATCGGGTTGGAGCGTCGCGGCCGCGACCGCAGTGACGTTGCTCGCGATTGGATTCGCAACCTGGTCCAAGCGATCCGCAAGCACGACCAGCGACACCTGATCACCGTCGGACTGGTGCCGTGGAGTCTGGATCGCCCCGGGATGACGTCTGGGTTTGTCCCTGAAAGAATCGCCGACGATCTGGACTTCATCGCCATGCACATCTATCCCGAGAAAGCCAAGGTGGACGAAGCGATCGAGACCGTGAAGGGGTTCGCGGCGGTCGGAAAACCGGTCGTCATCGAAGAGACCTTTGTGCTCAAGTGCGGCGCGGACGAGTTGGAAGAGTTCATCGACCGGTCACGGCCTTGGGCCAGCGGCTGGATCGGATTCTATTGGGGCAAGACGCCCGAAGAGATTCGTCCCGCGAAAACAATCCCCGAGGCAATGACGTTGAGCTGGCTGGAATTGTTTCAAAGGAAGACCGAACGGATTCTTCGAACCAGCGACGAATAGATCCCCACGGATCCCAGACCGCCTTCGGAGAGTCGCCTTGTTCTCCGAACTCGGCGGATCGCAAAGCGAAGCGTTGCCTGGCGCCGACCTCGGAGAGGGCGGCGACTGTCCTCCGCGATCGAAAACCAAACCGCGGTAGACTGCCAGTGGTGGCGTGTGCGCTCCGCGATGCCGCGTGACCAGCTTGCGATCCGCTAGTCAATGCAATAGGCTGGCGACACACGTTCATGACCCGAGGAGTTGTGCTGGCAGATGTCGGATTCTGATTCACCACAAAACGCCCAGGCGATTCCCAGCGCAGACGGCTCGATCCCTGTTCGCCATGGGCCGTACCCCGAGTTCACTTGGACCGCCGTGTTGGTCGGTTGGGTCATCGGCGCGTTGATCGCCGTCTCGATCGGCTACGCCGCGTTGATTCTCGGCTTTGCGATCGAAGGCTCCGAGCTGGCTGCCATCTTGGGCTGGGGCGTCTTGCGGGGCGTGATGCGGCGCACCAGCATCGTCGAAAACAACATCAACCAAACGATCGCGTCGGCGGTCAACGGTGCGTCCTCGGGTATCATGTTTTCTGTGCCCGCGCTGTTCATTCTCAGCCGCAGCGAAGGCTTCGAATCGGTGGCAAATTTCAACACGCCGCTGATGATCCTGGCCTGCATCACCGGATGCGTCTTGGGATTGGCCTTCGTGATTCCGCTGCGTAAACAGATGATCGATTTCGATCGCCTGGCCTATCCGGGCGGCATCGCCGTCGCCACGATCTTGAAATCGCCCGGCGCGGGGGTTCGCAAAGCCGTCTTGCTACTCGGCGGGGCGTTGATTTCGGGGATCGCCCACGTCTTGGTCTTGTCCTTGATGGGGGAAGACCACGACTGGCATGCGGGCAGCCAATTCGGATTGCCGGCGATGCTGAATCTCAGTCTGTACTTGTCCGTGATGACGATCGGCGTCGGATACCTGTCCGGGAAAGGCGGCTTTTGGTTCGGATGCGGCGGGTTCATTTGCTACTTCCTGCTGTCACCACTGTTGAGTCAGTTCGGTGGCGAAGGCGTCGCGGCGATGGTATCTTCGCCCAACGAGATGCGCGGCGTGCTTTACAAGCCACTCGGGATCGGCATGCTGGTCGGTGCAGCGGTCGGAGGCATCGTTGCCGCGTTTCCGCTGATCGCCAGTGCGTTCAAGTCGATGCACGCCGCGGGGCAGCAAAAGGACTCCGGGGTCAACGCCTACAATGACGAGATGCCGATCCGGTTTTTGTATGCCGCCATCGGGATCGGGCTGCTGGTGATGGTCATGATCGCGTTCAAGTCGGTGCCCGAGATGACGCTGGGCCGCGCCGTCACGATGGCCGTGTTGGGAACACTTTGGGTCTGGGTCGCCGGCGTCGTGGTCGCCGAATGCATCGGACGGACCAATTGGTCGCCGTTGTCAGGCATGACGTTGATCGCGGTGACCATCCTGATCTTGGTCGCCAAGGGAGGCCTTGATTCGGCCGCGACGATCACCAGTTCGATGGTCGTCGGTGCGGCCATTTGCCTGGCGATCTCCCAGGCCAGCGACATGATGTTGGACCTGAAAAGCGGCTACCTGGTCGGGGCGATTCCACGGCGTCAGCAATGGGCACAATTCATCGGTGCCTGGCTGGGTCCGGTGATCGTGATCTCGTTGATGTTCCTGCTGAACAACCAGTACCAAATCGGATCGGACAAGCTGCCCGCGCCCCAGGCCCAAGCGTTGGCTTCGGTGACAGAAGGGATCTTGAACGACAACGTCCCCGCATACCGCTACACCGCCGGCGCGGGACTGGGACTCTTGCTGGCGATGAGCGGTTTGGGAGGCATCGGCGTGTTGATCGCACTGGGATTCTACATGCCGTTTCAGATCGCCTTGACGTACACCATCGGCAACGTGCTGCGAATCGTCTCCGACAAATCACTCGGCACCAAATTCGGCCACGAGGTCGGGATCCCGATCGCGGCGGGGCTGATCGTCGGTGAAGCTTTGGTGGGAGTCGGCAACGCGCTCTACCAAGTCTTTTTCGCAGCCCCCGAAACCGCGGAAACAGCGATGCTCGGTTGCCAACAACTTTCCAGGTGGATGTGATTGCGATGCGTGCACTCGGACAAATACTGATGTGGTTGGGCTTTCTGGCTGGCTCGTTCGCTTCGGTGTCACAGCTGGAAGTCCAGGACGATAAATGGTCGACGGTCCCGTGGCTGTGGTACGCGGTGTCGCTGGCGGTCGGGATTGTTGGGATCGTCCTGCTGCGGCGTGCCAAACACGATGACCACCGCGATGAAGACAAGACCGAGGCGGAATACTCGGTCATCACCAGCAGCCTGGCCGAGCTGTCGACCGCCGTGGAAACGCTCTGTCAGCACTCCCGGTGTCCCCCTGCCGACGCCTTAAAATTCATCGACGACCGCTGCGCCGAACCACTTTCCGATTTCGCCGATTCGCGTCAAGCTCTCGTCAAGCGATTCGGAATGGCCGTCTATGCCGACGTGATGACCGAGTTCGCGTCAGCCGAACGCTACGTCAACCGCAGCTGGTCAGCCGCAGCCGATGGTTACATGGACGAAGTGGACGCCAGCATCCGCCGTGCCCAACAACACCTCGCCAACGCCAGGAACCTGATCGCGGCGGCAGAGCAAGCCGTCTGAGACGCGATTCGGTGAAAAGGTGACTGCGGCGACTGGTCTGCTACAATCCGGTAGCAGATCGAATCCGATTCCCCGCTATCGATAATTCTCGATGTCAACCGCTCGCCGCTACCTACCGCACTACACGGTCGCGGACTACCAGAACTGGGAAGGAGATTGGGAACTGTGGCAGGGGATCGCGGTTTCAATGACGCCTAGTCCGTTTGGTGCTCATCAACGAATCGCACGCAACCTCGTCGTCGACCTTGATGTCAAGATCCGGGAAGCAGGTTGCCAAGCAAACGTGCTGTTCGAGATCGATTGGATCGTTTCTCGCGACACGGTGGTTCGCCCCGATGTGATCGTGGTTTGTGGCGACACGCCAGAGAAACACGTCGAGACCCCGCCTGGTCTGGTTGCTGAGATTCAGTCTGCGGCGACTGCCGTGCGGGACCGGGAAGCGAAACGGGACCTGTACAAAGAACAGGGCGTGGGGATCTACCTGCTGGTCGATCCAGAGCAAGAAACGTTCGAGGTCTATCGCCGATCCGAAACGCAGGACTGGGTCCACGAATCCATCGCCGGCTCGATCGAATTCTCGATCTGTGGCGACTGTCGCCTTCAACTTTCAAAGGATTCCCTGTTTCGTTGAAGCGGTTTGCGCACTGACAGGATTCCAAGGTTCACATCAACCCGCAGTCGCCGGAAACGCTCTGGTTCGTGTTGTGCGGCAAAGCTCGAAAAAGGGACGGGGGTACTTAACGACTTGCTGGCCCTCGAACCAGCGGAAACAACCCGATTGCCCCACCAATCGTCAATGAGATCGTCAGGTACGTCAAATCCGATCGGTCCGATGAATCGCTCGCGTTCGTCCACGACAAAAAAATGATCAGCCCGCACAGACAGACAGACCAAGCAACGGTAGCAATCCTGGTCGATTGCGAGTACGGGCGTCTCGCCAACATGATAGCGGCGGCGCCGAACATAAGATGAACAATACCTACCACCAAGACGTGGAAACCGACGAAAGCACCAGCAAGAAACACCATTGATCCGAAAACAAGGCCATAGCCTCCGGCCAGATATAGCAATGGCTTCGCGGGATTCCTGCTCGAAAAACGGGGCGTTTCGATCGCACCATCGTTCGGAGGAGAATAGGGATTCACGATTTGTCTCGCATAACGACCGACGTTGCCGGAGACGGCGGGATGTCTTTCATTTCCAAACGCCCCGTGCCGCCCTTCGGTGGACATCATGGTTAGTTGGCAGTTTCGCGGCGGGTTCAAGCAGAGCTTTGGAGGTATCCCCTGAATCGATTCCAGCTGCGGCATCCGGTTCGAGATCTGAGTGCGACAGTACTTCTCGCGCTGACCAGGCAAAGCTAAGCAAAAACGTTGCAGCGCTTACCGCGATTGCGATCCACGATAGCCAAACATCGTGTGATTGCATGGACCACGCCAAGCGGTAGTTGTGCTGCCCGAGTGCATACGCCAGTGGAGGAAGAGCCACGAGAATCGCGGCACTGATACAGTTGCCAATGACGATCCAGCGGAAGTTGATTGACACGCCAGTCGCCCAACGCAAGTAGTAAAGTTCAACAAAACAAGAAATGGAAAACGCGACAAGGCACCAGATCGGTCCGATCGTGTAGAGCGCTGGGTAGCCGACGGGGATCAAGGCAAGCCCAACGATCGTAGTCAGGAAGTTTGCTTGTAGTGATGCCGCGAGGGGACGCCTGCGGACACCACCTCGACGGAAAAACGGTTCCTCGACAAACCCCGCCAATAGGCTCGAGGGAAAGGCATAGACGATCGTGATTGAGATGACGCCGGGCCAGAAGTACACAAATGGCGAAATGACATCGGCATGTGCAACTTGCGGTATTGTTAGAGTTGCGACAAGCGTGCAGACGCCGGTGAGCCAAGGTCGTCGGATCATGCGATGCAATCGGCCCCTACCGGATAACGAATTGCGATCTATCCGCGCACGCGGAGCAGCGGGGATCGATCTTGCGTCAGAAGTTGGTCGGCCTTCGTGTGCGATGACCGATCGCAGGACTGGATTAGAACGGATCCTTGCCAACAGTGCCAGTTTCCCGGTCCCAGGTGAACTCAAGTTGCGTACCGGCAGGCCAGTCCGATTCAGCGTCAAGTAATGTCACAGCCCAAAATCGCGGAAACAGATCATCACGTGGGACTCGTCGCCAGTCATGACGTTCCGCTGACGACGACAGTCGATCTTCGTCCGGGTTTCCGTAATCATCCATCGACTGTGCGGCATAGATGTCGCGTCCAGCACCAAGTGAAACACCCGCGAAGCATGACTCGATATAGTTTTCTAACCACTGCTCTTGTGTCATTGTCCAAGGACCAATTGATTGACTCTTGGCAGTCCCACCGAGTTAAAAAACTTAAAGTCCTATTTGTTTGCCCCAATCATTTTTTGACCAGCTGATTTTTTGACCCTCAGTCGGTGACGCTACGGGGTCGCGAACGATGGTAACCTTTCTCGGAAAACGCTTGGCTGTCCAAGGATTCCCCCAGGCCATCCCATTCGGGACTCGGTTGCACATAATCCGGCGATTGGCCGGCTGCGTCGTCAACGACCACGGTCTCATTGGTGACGACTTTACCGCGCGCCGTCTTGCGGTGGACCGCCGGGCAGGAAGAGACCAGGCAATCGTTGAGAGTCACGGGTTCTCTCGCCTTATCGTCCGTCTGCACGGCAGCTTTTCTCAGCTCATGAAACGTCGACCGCTGGACCGTGATCGGACCTCCGTTGCACCAAAGTCCGCAGGACGCCCAGCCAGAAAAGCAGTTTTCCAGCGTGGCGGTCTTCCAGATCCGAATGTTTCGCGAGTTGCCAAGGGCCACGCAATCGATCAGTTCGACGTCTGCCACTTTCAAGTCGTACCCGCCATCCTGGTTGCGAATGGCCCGACAACGGACGAAACGCACGTCCGACGTATTCCCCTCGACCACAAATCCATCGCCGTTTTTGTAGCTCGCCTTCTGAAGCGGCATCCTGTTGTTGCGCGCGAGGCAGTCTTCAAACACAAACCCCGAGTTGGGAGTGCCACCGTTGTTGACCAGAAAGCCGAATGGAAACAGCTCCGTCTTCGTCTCCCACTCGGTGTCCCCCTCGGAGCAGTCGGCGGTGCATTGCCGCACCGTCACACGATTACATCCCTGCTCAAAGCGAAAGGCGTGCTTGGTGTACCTGCGCAGATCACAGCCTTCCAGCACCAGATCGTCGCAATCGGACAGGTAGAACCCGTGCCGAAATCTTTTCATGTCGACGTCGTTGAAGACCAATTGCGGACAATTCGATCCACCCTTTCCCATCGGCACGAGAACACCGATTTCGTAATCCTCGATCCGCAATCCCTCCAAGATCACGTGTCCCGTTCCGGGTTCGATGCGCACCAAGGTCGCTCCCTTGTCCGGATATTTCTCCGACCATGTTGAAACGAAGACCGGCAGTCCGTCGCCGCGATCCACCCCCGAGATCGTCTTGGGAAATCCCTCCACTCCCCCTTGGAAAATCGACAACCGAACGTCGACGAAGCGGCCTCCACCGATCAGCAACCGATCACCGGGCTGCATCGTCTCATTCACGACGTCGGAGAGGGACTGCTGGCCGAATGAATGCTCCCAACTTGTACCGTCTTTGCGTCCGCCACCTTGCGGAGTGAGATAGAAATCTGCGGCATTGGCAAGACACGGCAGGCTGATGAGTGCGATCAGAATCCAGATCGTTCGCACAATCATTTTACTCTCCATTGTTGACCGACACGCCATAGCCGAACGGCAAGGTTCACTTCGCACGCGGGCCTCGACGACGTGGGAGGCATCAGGTTCGGTGAGTTCGTTCGCTGGTATCGCGCTGGTAAGGTTCAACTGATTGATACGGCGATCGCGCCGACGGCAATCCGAGCGATGAAACCACCGAGTATCAACATGAACGGGATCTTCAGTTCTTGATAATTGAGCAATCCATACACAAGGCACAACGGTGAGATGATCAAGCAACCGATTCCCCAAAGCGGCTCGCCCTCGCCAAACGCCATGACGACAATCCAAAGCCATCCAATGATGCTAATTCCTATTGCAGCGATTGCGATCAGACCGAGCAGTAATTCCATCAGTATCTTCCTGGGTGTTGAATTTCGCTTGTGTGTCAAAGCCAATACAGATTCGCCGGTGGACGAGATTGAGTTTTCGATGGACACCGACGCCGTGCCAGCGTGTGCGGGCGGATGCTCGCGCGTCCGGCTACGACGACCGATTGAGCCATCGATGGCGGTGGCCAATGTAATCGAACTCGACGGGCAGGGGGGCTCGGCCCCTGAACTCTGCGGTCGGAGTTTAGCTGCACTTTGGACGCACCACTCACAAGAGTGAGGTCAGGCGATGGACCAGGATGTGCACAGTGGTGAGGAGATAGGTCCACGAATCACTCGAATGACACGAATCGTTTCCCACGGCCGATGGGGTTCTGATATCGTAGTGGACTCCTCTTAGAAGTTGCTGAGGCTTTCTTTCGAAAGGGTGGAGTATGAGCCGACTGTTGATTGCAATGATTTTGCTTTTCGTGTCAACGCCTGTCCGTGGTGACGGCGGCGTCGAAGCATACGTGGCGGAGACGCTGAAAAAATACCAATCCGCCCACGAAGACCTGGTGCGCAACGGCTATGCCTGCATGGCGACGGGCTTGCTATCCCAGCCACCTCACAACGGCGACGATGGTCGCATCATTCCTTCGCTTCAATTGACCTGTGAGCGTGCTGACTTCACGACGTACGTTTCCTCCAATAAGACGACCGCAACATTTCAATCCGTCGGCGGCCAGGCTCCGTTTACACGGCCCCATACGCGGTGGGCCTGGGAGACGTTCAATGGCAAACGGGTGAAAGTCAAGCCAAGTCCGCAGGGGCCGGCAACGGAAATGCCACGGACACGGTATACCAAACGAAACAATCCATTTCCGTCCCTGGTCATCAAACATGATCCATTCGTCGATTGGCTCTGGCCTTCCGCGATGAACTTCACGTTCTTGCCAAGGAAGACGATTTCACAGTTGCGAAGTGAACTTCAATTTGTCTCCGCACGAGAACTTGGATCGGGACAAACCGAAGCGGTCCTACGGACGCAGCAGAAACAAACGATCCACCAGTTCAAGATCGTCTTCAGCAAGGCGCACAACGATATGCCGATCGATGTGCAGATCACCGTCCCGGAAAGCAATCTTCCGCTGGCATCAGAGATCTTGGTCCGCGGTCGTTACGAATGGAAGCTCCAGAAAGGACTTTGGTTGCCACGGCGAATCGAGTTTGCCTACACATCATTTGCCGGACGGGAAGTCGTTTTCCACGAGGGCGACTATTATTTAGCATGGAAGCTTGGCAAGGAGATCCCCAAACATTGCTTCGATTTTGACGCGCCCGACCCGATCGAGCCTTTGGCAACATTGTTCCAATTGAATTACCAAGACTATTCCGGAAAAAGGGTCCGCGAGACGGTCGAGAGCGAATGGGAGTTGCCAAGCGAGTTGCAAGCTTTCGCGGAACCGACGCAACAAGAATAATCCCCATCATCCAGGTCATGGGCGCTGCGATGGATGGTCGACTCACCGCAGCCATCGGACGACGAAACACGAGTGGCATCAGCCGAATCGCGCCAGCGCTCGGGCACCAGCGACTATGGGGCCCCAGCGCCGATCGAAGCCCGTAGGCTGGCGTCAAACGGCTGATCCCCAATAACACGGGGATTTTTGACGATAATGGGCGTTGAGGGACTCGAATGCTATCGAGAAACACCGTCTTTTCCCGCACGAACTGACGCGGAAATCGGCTTAGGTGCGCTTCAGGTGCGCCTGGTCATTTTGCGACCTCAGCGCCCAAATTCTGGGCGCTCGCGTCCACGGGGTTTTCGGCTTCTATCGTTCTGGCCGTGCGGTTGATGCTTCCAACAAACCAAACCAGCCCGTCGCAGGGCCTTATCGACATCGACCGCACATCGATGGCAATCCTGCGGCGGGCTTTTTCTTTCAACAAAACATGAGTGCAAGTATGACCACCTTCTTCACCGCCATGCTCTGGGGCGCTGGCGTCTCCACGGGGATGACGCTCGGCGTCGTCGGCTGGTTTGTCACCATCGAGCTGTGCAAGTGGCTCCGCGGCGACACGAAAGCCAAGCGTCAAACTGACGATCACAACGAGCGAGCGTTGGCCGAATTGAAACGGCGAAACGAGATCGGCGAGGCGCAATTGGAGTGCATGGAATCGATCGCGGATCACGTGGACGCGTACACCCGCATTAAGGCGGGAGGGTGATGCGGTGAGCAAACGACGCACATGCAATTGGTGTGGCAGGGGGCCGGTTCAATGCTTGGAACACGGCTGCATCGGCCCTCACGTCAAGGCTGATCTGGTCCGCTACATCGAAGCCAATGGTCAACGATGGCGATCAAAGCTGCGGGATGAATGGACACGAGGAGCTGACACGCTCCGCCAGATCCGCAACTCGGTTGGCCCAAGCCGCCTTGCCAATGTTCGCCCAAACACGCGATCGGAAGAAGCCAAGGATCTGGTCGAGCGGTACCGGTAATGCGTCCAGGATCAGCGGAACGAATTGAACACTACCGCAAGCTGGCCGATCAGGGCGAGCCGCTTTTTGCACCCTACGACGAAAACCCTATTCCCATGTTGCCCGGCGAGGACAACGCACTGCGGAGAATCCAAACGATGGAAGCATCAAACCTTGACCGTGCTATCGATGTGCTGACCGATCCCGACTCGATGAAGCGGATCGATGAGCAAATCGAACAGCTGGAAGCAAAGTCGGCCAAGCTCAAGAAACTACGGAAAGTGTTGGGCGGTGGCGGGTCGGCGAAGGTCAACTTCAAGATCGATGAAGCGATCGAAAAGAGAGTCGTCGCTTACATCAAGCGAAATGGCCCAAGCTTGCCGGGTGAGATCGCCAAGTACATCAAGCAGGCACCGATCAACATCGGCCGGCTGGTGTCTGCCAGTGAACTGCTGGCCAAGCAAGGGCAAAACGTTGTGTTGGTGGAGTCTGACCAGTGACCCTCACCGCATTCCTGACCCTGTCAACCATTTGTGTTGCAGTGATGGTTGCCATCCTCGTCTCGTTCGCGGTGGTGAGCGTCTGCAGCGAGATCCCTCGAAGTACGGAACAACGACTGATGATCACTTTTGTAGCTGGGTTTGTCGGAGCGACATTGCTCTGGGGAATCGTGTTTTTCGCTTGGGCACGCGACGTATTCAAAGACCTTTGGAAGCACAGCTAAATCACCCGCGTCGATCACGACGATCGGCGGCAATGAGTGCATAGGAGCGAGACGGAGCAAGCTGCTCAGGGATGAGCGTTTTTCGATCGTTGGTAGCGATCGACGCCGGTGACCGTGACGGGCTCATAACCCAACCCACGGCGCCGGCACTCGGACGGGTAGCTCAATGGTAGAGCACTGCTTTTCACCTTGGCAGGTCATGTCGGTTCAATTCCGGCCCCGTTCGCTGGTTTTCAATTTCACGCCAAGGAACAAAGGAGTTCGGCAATGTTGGTTTTGAGCAGACACAAGGACGAAACGATCCGAATTGGTGACGACGTCGCGATCACGATCGTTGACATTCGCGGTGACAAGGTGCGACTCGGGATCGAGGCTCCGCAATGCATCCCAGTCCATCGACAGGAAGTCTACGACGCGATCCAACGTGATCGCGACCGTGGTAAAGGCAACAACGGACCCACCGCAAAGTAGCGGTGGCACACCAGCGCCGCGGCGGTTTAAGAAGGCCGTCGCGGCGTGTTTTTCCAGCGGGTGAAACTATGAATCGCATCAAGAACATCAATCAGTACATCGCCAGGGCGGGCCATTTACGCGACCAGCTGGGCGAGCTAGCCAAGGATTTCGCGAGGCTGCACAACGAACCGTTGGGTAGTGATGAGGCGGATGAGCTGATGCACGTGATCCTTGACGGCGAGGACTATCAAACGGCGATGGAACGCGTCATTGAAATGAAGAAACACCGGTCATAGTGACCGCACGCTGCGGGTGGCGTTCATCCGCGCAGCCGCTACACCCGGCCTTTAACGGAGAGTCAGAATGCAAATCGTATTAACCTCATCAGAAATCGCGGAAGCCCCAGGCCCAGTGCGCAAATGGATCGCGGACAAGATCGGCCTACCCGCTTTGGGAACGGAACCAAAAACCACCCCGAAAGCGAACGGCAAACGCAAGCGCGAAGAACCAGCTGATCCGGAGCCGGAGGAAATCAACCCTCCAACAATGGATGAATTGCTGGAAGCTGCGTCTTCATTACTTGAGCAAAAGGGGACGCCAACACTCAAGAAGGTGCTGGCAAAAGTCGGTATTGAACGGGTCAAGGAATGCCCCGAGGACAAGTACGCGGAGCTGTTAGCGGAGATCGCAGTCTATGCCTGAGATACACAGCAAATTTTCCGCGTCAGGAACGGACCGATGGCTAGCTTGTCCAGCGAGTGTGGAAGAGCCATCGGTGGAATCGAAATCAAGCGAGTATGCCGCAGAAGGGACTGTCGCGCATGCCTTGGCCGAACACTGTTGGATGCTGGGAGTACCACCAAGTGAATTCATCGGCCAGCCTCGCTCCTGTGATGGCTACACCATCACCATTGATACCGAGATGGCCGAGGCGGTGCAGATCTATCTGGACGTGCTAGAGGACGCCACCGAAAGTGCGACAGGTGTGGTGGAGACTCGGATCGAGCATTCGAAGCTAGCAGGCTTTGGGGGAACGCTTGACTTTGGGGTCCCTGCGCAACAACACATCATCGACTTCAAATATGGGGCAGGCGTTACGGTCGAAGCAGAGGGCAACGCACAGCTCTCATCCTATGCGTTGCTGTTCTGCGATTACTTCCAAAACGGCCGCATCTTGGATACTGAGATCACGATCGTTCAACCGCGAACAAATCACCCAGATGGTCCAATCCGTTCGTGGAAAGCCGATCGGGAGTACTTGGCCGATTTTTACGAACGGGTTTCCAAGGTCATTAACGGCGTTCGCGCAGAGGAACTACACGCCGGGGATCACTGCCGATGGTGCCCTCGCGCCGTCAACTGCCCCGAACTCTCCGAACTGACATTACGCATGGCCAAATCTGATTTCGATGCAGATCAGATGACACCTGATAAAGCGGCGGAAGTATTGGCCATGCGTAAAGCGGTCAAGACGTACATCGAAGGGGTAGAGGCATGGGTTAAGGGTCGCCTGGAACTCGGCGATTCAATCCCCGGCTACAAGCTCGTCGACACGTACCACAACCGCAAATACGCGATCGACGAAAACGAGATCGTCCGACGCTGCCGGAACAAGAAGTTCGGCAAGAAACAAATCTACGAAACCCGCCTGATGAGCCCCGCACAACTCGAAAAAGTTGTCGGTAAAGAACTCGTCACTGGCATGGTTGAACGTCCTCACAAGGGAACCACGGTGGTTCCTGAGTCCGATCGTCGCAAAGCGGTGGAACGCAAACCGGCATCGGAAGAGTTTGAAAGCTGCGAGTCCGAGTGAATATTGGAGTAACTGAAATGCAGTGTGTTGTTAAAGGCCGATTCATTGGCGGCGCGATTTACAAACCCAAAGATACCCAAAGCGGAATGAAATACTCCGCCTGCGTGGTGTTGGAACCGGGTGAGGAGGACAAGATCCGTGAGGTCCGTGCCGAAGCGATGGCTGATGAGTTTGGTTCGAAAACCCCAAAAGGGATGAAGGACTGGACGCTTCGCAAAGGCGATGACGAAGAGTTCGAGCACAGCTACGAAAAGCTGTTTATCAACCCCAAAGCAGGTGAGGAGAAGAAGCCCGCCCTCTTGCGCCGCGTTCAGGGCAAGTTGGAGCCGACCGAGGACATCTACCCCGGTTGCTATGTCCACGTCAGCGTGAACGCATTTGCGTACAGCGGTGATTCAAAGAAGGGCATCGACCCAGGCGTCACGCTGGGGCTTCGCGGCTTGATGTTCTGGAAAGATGGCGAACCGCTGGGCGGTGGATTCCGCGAAAGCGAATTCGAGGGTTTTGAATCCGAAGTGGACGCCGACGCCTTTGGGGAAGAGGCGGAATCTCTTTTGTAAGAAAGTTCTAGGAGTCACCTGCCCTTTTTTGGTCAGTAGTGGTGAGTCTGGCAGGCTGCTGCCTCTTTCTACCCCGCCTTGAGCACACGGACGAATGATCACAATCGATTTTGAAACCCGCTCAAGGGCAGACATTCGTAAGAGTGGGGCGAGCGTTTACGCACGAGACGAGTCCACCTTGGTGCTCTGTTTGGCCTACTCGCTTGGCGGTGAACCGTTTCTATGGAAGCCAGGAAATGTTTTGCCCCAAGGATTGTTCAAGTTGATCCGAGACGGGCAATTGATCGAGGCCCACAACGTCGGCTTTGAACGCCTGATTTGGCGTCATGTTTGTCACGAGCGAATGGGCTGGCCTGATGTTCCATTTGCTCAATGGCGTTGCTCTCTCGCTGCTTGCTGCCGGTTAACGCTGCCGCGTGCTTTGGACGCTGCCGGTAGTGCCCTGGGTTTACCCGTGCAAAAAGATGAGGGTGGCAAACGCATCATGATGCGTTTGTGCAAACCCAAAAAGCCTAGCAAGAAAGACCCAAGTGAATGGGATAACGATCCAGAGAAGTTGCAGCGTCTTTACCTTTACTGCAAACAAGACGTGCGTAGTGAAATGGCCATCAGTGCGGCGATCCCGCCATTGACGCCCTCCGAGCTCAAGGTTTGGCAACTCGACCAGCGAATCAACCTCCGGGGCTTAGCCATTGACAGACCCGCGATCGAGAACGCCTTGGCCATTGTCGATCAAACATACAAGCGTTGCTGTGATGCACTGAGCGAAATCACCAAAGGCAAAGTCAGCACGCCGAAACAAGTCCAGGCGATGCGCGATTTCATCGAATCCGCAGCTGACGAGCCCATCCCGAACTTGGCGAAAGAAACGGTATCCGAATGGCTCGATCGGGAAGAACTACCCAAAGTCGTGCGTGAAGTGTTGCTGATTCGTCAAGAGGCGTCAAAGGCATCCACGGCGAAGCTTAAAGCGATGCTGGAGCGATGTGATACCGACGGGCGAGTACGCGGCAACCTGGTTTACCATGGAGCCTCTACAGGCAGATGGGCAGGCAGCGGGATTCAAATCCAGAACTACCCGCGCGGTGTGTTGTCCTCGTCAGAAATCGAAATCATCCACCGGTTCTTACCAGCCCAGGATGAAAGCCTGCTAGATTTGCTGCTAGCCCCTCCGATCGATTGCATCAGCAGCTCGCTGCGGTCAATGGTAGTCTCAGAACCAGGTCACCGTCTAATGGTCTGTGACTTCGCATCGATCGAAGCACGGGTGCTGGCCTGGGTCGCAGGTCAAACGGATCTACTCACGCAATTCGCTGAGGGCGCAGACGTTTACGTTTCGATGGCTTCGAAGATCTATGAGGTCGAAGAATCCGAAGTCATCAAGACACAAAGGCACGTGGGCAAAACCGCTATCCTCGGTCTGGGATATGGCATGGGGCACCGGTCGTTCCGGTCGGCCTGTAAACTGATGGCGGGCGTTCTGATCGATAACAAGTTCGCGCGCCAAGTTGTGAAAACTTACCGCGAATCTAACTCGGCAATCAAAGACTTTTGGGCATCGATCGGTACCGCGTGCGTCCGCGCCGTGGAAACACACCAGCCGCACCGGGTGGGACGCCTGGAGATCACGGCCAATGCGAAATGGATGCAAATCAGATTGCCCAGTGGTCGCCAGTTGCATTACTGCAAGCCTCATCTGGTGGATGTGGTGGCTCCATGGAGCGAAGGGTACTTCGGTGCCATCATCGCCCCCGAAGAGGCGACTGAGCAACTCGAAGACATGGGCATTGATTTGGGCGAACGGCAGACGGATCGATGGATTGAATGCAGTGTTCCTAAGGGCGGCAGGACGCTACTACAAAAGGCGAACATTCGATCTGAACTGCAACCGAAAGAACCCCAGTACATCAAGCAGATTCAGTTCTGGGCAGTCAATTCAAAGACCCGCAAATGGTCCAAAGAACGGACCTATGGGGGCAAGTTGACGGAGAACGTGGTCCAGGCAATCGCCCGTGACTTTCTTTGCGAGGCGATGCTGCGGGTCGAGCGTGAACGCTACCCGATCGTCGCCACGGTACATGACGAAATCATCTGCGAAGTGCCCGATCAATTCGGCGATTTGAGAACGTTCGAACGCATTATGAAACAAATCCCGGTATGGGGCCGGGGGTGTCCCATCGAAGTCGAAGGTTTTGAAGCAAAGAGGTACCGAAAATGACCGGTTTGACCGCTAGACAGTGGACCAAAGTGGCGAACGAAGTGTGCGAGTACGACGGCGCGATAAAGGTGGCGGAATCAGGAGACGCCGAGCACCTATTCCCTAAGGATGAGCACGTACCAGGGGTGGGGGGGCTTCGAAGGCGAATCAGGGAAAGACCTGAACTGATTGTTGAAGCGTGCCGCGTGGCTCGACGTAGAAAGATTGGCGTTTTTAAGGAGCAATAACTATGAAATGGGAAGTTTTGCAAGGCGATTGCAACCAGTTGGCTGAATCGCTAGACGACGAATCTATTGATTGTGTGGTTACCAGTCCGCCGTATTTCAACCAGAGAGTTTACAGCGAGTTTTTCGATGGCAATGAAATCGGAAACGAAAAGACTCTTGGTCAATACGTTGACGCACTGGTGGCACTGTTTGGCCGTCTGCGACCAAAGTTGAAACCGACCGCAACGGTCTACCTGAACCTCGGGGACAAATACAAAAACAAGCAGTTGCTTGGCGTCCCCTGGAAAGTCGCGTTCGCACTCAGTTCTTACGGATGGGTTTTGCGAAATGACATCATTTGGCATAAACCAAACCCGATGCCCTCGAGCGCGAAAGATCGATTCACGCCCTCGCACGAATATGTGTTCTTTTTTGGCAAAAGTAAGAACTACTATTTTGAACAAGTGTTGGAACCTATAACGTATGACTTCCGCAACAAACGCGACGTGTGGAGTATCAAACCAGCCACAGCAAACGGCGTCCACACTGCGGTCTTTCCCGAGGAGCTGGTAGAGCCTTGCATCGAGTCCGGTTGCCCGATCGGCGGGACGGTGCTGGACCCGTTTTCAGGCCTTGGCACAACCGGAAAAGTGGCCAAGCGTTTGGGGCGTTCTTACATCGGATTCGAGCTAAATCCAGAATTCGCCGAGACCTCACGTCATTGGATCGCCGGTGCGGATCTGCCGAAGTTGGACCCGACTAAATCACACGCAACGATGCAACGGGCCAAGGTCGCTCTCGGTGACGACGCGTCCGAGGAAGATTTGCATGATCTGATTCACCTCGTCTGCGATGTGATGCGTGAATACCAGGACGACGCGGAGACGTTCAATCAGTTGATCACGAATCTGTTGGGGTTCGGAGTTTCGTTGAATGAAATCCGCAGGGCCGAAGACCCAGATGGCGTTTGCGGGTTTGATGAAATCGTCGACGTGGTTCTACGTGATCCTGGCACGTATGGGCGGATCGGATCATGCGAGCAATCGATTTTTGAAACTCTACGCGAAGGCAAACGCCCCGTTCCCACGCTCAAGGATGAATGGGTTTGGGATCTTGCCATGGATCGCATGGTTCAGTTGCTATGACACTTGAAGCGGACATTGAATCAGCCTTTGTCGCTTACGCCGATCGCAAAGGCTGCCTGGCTTTGAAACTACGCATCGACGGGGCCAACGGATTCCCCGATCGCACGGTGATAACGCCCAGGGGCATTTTCTTTGCAGAGTTCAAAAAGCCAGGTGGCAAGCTCCGGCCGGCTCAAAAACGCATCGCAGAGGAATTGAGAAGGCTTGGTTTCCAAGTCATCACACCGACGGAAATAGGGCAAGCAGAAAAGGCATTGGATGAGTTTTTGCAGTGAAGTTTTTTAGCCCTCACGAATATCAACACCACGCCCTGGCTTGGCTTATCCGACGCACCATCGTCGAAGGTCAATCAGGCGGGGCATTATTCCTCGACCCTGGACTTGGAAAAACCGCTACAACGCTTTGTTGGCTGCGTCTTTTGAAATCGCTCGGCCTATCGCGCAAGACTCTGGTGGTCGCTCCGCTGCGAGTGGTCTACAGCGTTTGGGGCCAAGAGTGCAAAAAATGGTCTCAGTTCGCTGGGATGACGTGCTCGATCGTGCACGGGTCTAGTACGCATCGCATGAAAGCCCTGTCAGTTGATGCCGATTTGTACCTGATCAATCCAGAAGGCATCCCTTGGTTGCAAACCTACTATGCCAAGCGACCTTTGCCATTTGGCACCCTGGTTGTGGATGAATCGAGCAAGTTCAAAAACTGGTCTGCGTTGCGTACTAAAGCCCTCCGCAAGATGCTTGGCGGATTCCGGTACCGATTGATTTTGACCGGGACGCCATCACCAAACGGGATCGCCGATTTGTTTTCCCAGGTGTTCATTCTCGACCAAGGGGAAGCCTTGGGAACAGGTGTGACCAAGTTCCGTAACCGGTATTTTTATCGGGGTGGATTTGGAGGCTACAAGTGGATTCTGAATGAGGGCAGTCAAAAGCGGATCGAACAGAAAATTGATCATTTGTGCTTGCGACTTTCGGCTGAAGACCATTTGGACCTACCTGAAATGCTGATCAATGACGTTTGGATTGATCTGCCGACCAAGGCGCTCAAGGAGTATCGCCGTCTCGAACGCGAAATGTTTCTGGAGCTGGACGCGGGTGATGACCTTGTTCTTTCCAATGCCGGGGCCAAATACAACGCCTGCCGTCAAATGGCCGGAGGCGGGATCTACGACGAAGACAAGAAGGCGACTCCGTTGCACTCCGCCAAAATGGATGCGGTGGTTGATCTGGTTGATGAACTGCAAGGAAAACCGGCGTTGGTCGCATACAGTTACACGCACGAACTGGAGCGACTGCGGAAGGTATTCCCTTCGTGCAAAGCCATCTATGGAGCGACAAAAGGAAAGGAAGCTGATGCGTTAATTGAGCAATGGAACAAGGGCGAGCTGCATTTGCTCGCAGTCCAACCGAAGTCTCTCAGTCACGGGATCAACATGCAAGCGGGGCCTGGCCGCGACATCATTTGGTTTGGCCTGACGGATAACCTCGAAGACTACCAGCAACTCAACGCGCGAATCCACCGGCAAGGGGTTGATGGCAACGTCCGAATCCACCGCATCCTTGCGCGAGAAACCATAGACGAAGCAATTGCGGAAAGAATCGAATCAAAAGACCAGGCACAATCAGCCCTACTCGATGCACTCAACAAATACAGGGGCCGGTATGGAGCCTAAGCCCGACACAATCGGCGTCCGACTGGACAAGATCCCCGAAGCGATCCGAGTCCTCGATCGGTGGATACTTTGGAGCCTCGAATGGAAGAGGCGAGGCGACGGGTCAGAGAAGTGGACCAAGATCCCAAAGCAGCCCAGTGGCCGTTGGGCCGCGGTCAATTCACCCGAAACATGGTGCTCATTCGATGAGGCCACGCAGGCGATGGAAAGTGGGAAGTTTTCAGGCCTTGGCCTCGTCCTACCCCCTGGGATCGTCGGCGTCGATCTGGATGACTGCTACAGCGGTGAGGGGTTCAGCGAACAGGCCAAGATGATTCTTGCCATGATGCCGACCTACGCCGAAATCAGCCCCAGCGGAAGCGGCGTTAAACTCCTGGCCGCCGGGGCGCTGAGTGCCGAGATGCGAAAGATCTCACACGGCAGGGGCGTGGAGCTTTACGACGGGGCGTCCACGGGTCGATTCTTCTGCATTACAGGCCATGCGCTCGAGAAGGAGAGGCATCACCAAATCACGTCTCAACGGGACAGCCTGCACGCCGTTCAGGCGATGATCAGTGAACCCAAGAAGCTACAGGAAAAGTACGACCGAGACCCGGCCAAGATCTCCAAGGCAATCGAGTACCTGGAGCATTTGGACGAAAGCCGGTGCGAGGAATACTCCGATTGGCTGAGTGTCGGGATGGCTTTGCATTGGTGCGATCCCTCGGAGGAAATGTTCCGGCACTGGTGCCGCTGGAGCCAACAGAGCGCCAAATTCGATGAAGACGACGCTTTGCAGACGTGGGAATCCTTCCGTCGCGAAGAAGGGGAGCGGGTCATCACAATCGGATGGCTCGAGCGCGCCGCGAAAGATGACGGGTTTGATCCAGACCGCTTTCGAACCGGGATGCAGTCAGGTACGAGCTTACTGGCCAAGAAAATCACCCGAGATTTCCTGGTTGAGGATTTCATGGTCCGCGGGGAGCCAATGATCATTGGCGGTGCGGCCAAGGCGCTAAAAACAACCGTGGCATTAGAGTTGGCGGTATCGATCGCCACAGGAACGCCGTTCCTGGGGACGTACAACGTACCGAAACGGGAACGAGTGCTATTCATCAGCGGGGAGTCGGGAGAGTCGACATTGCAGGAGAATCTGCGTCTAATCGCCGAATCCAAAGGGCTATCGGGGGCTGATTTGGCGGATTTCCAAATCAGTTTCAAACTGCCAAAGCTGGACGATGCAACGATTGTGGAGGATCTGATAGAGGAGCTGCGTGAGTCTGAAGTGGACATCGTTTTCGTGGACCCACTTTACAGGTCGTTGCGGGTCGGGGATTCCGCCAGCAATGTTTACTCCATGGGCGAGCAGCTGGAGTTGATCGCCGAACAGATTCACCGGGCCGGAATTACGGTGGTGCTGTTGCACCACTTCAAAAAACAGGGCAAGAGCTTCGCGGACCCACCGGAGTTGGAAGATTTAAGCCAATCGGGCGTTGCCGAGTTCGGCCGGCAGTTTCTTCTGATCAAACGCCGCGAGGCGTATCAAATGGATGGCAACCACACGCTCTGGTTCCACTGGGGCGGATCTGCCGGGCACCAAGGGATGAAGATGCTCGAAGCCTGCACGGGAACGCGCGCCACGGGTCTGACGTGGGCCACGACACTGCGGAGCCCCCAGGAGTGGAAAGCAGTCCGCGAGGAGCTACAGGCCGCTGAAAAGGACCAGGAGAGTGAAGATTTGAAAGACCGGGTCTACGCATTCATCGGTCAGCATCAAGGATGTACCAAAGCCGAAGTCGAACAAGGCATCGCAGGACGAGGAAAGCAAATCCGTGACGTAATTGCAGCCCTTATCAACGAGGACGAAGTGGTGGTTAAAAAGGGCGCCCACAATAAACATCTACTTTTCCAGATCGTCCCGGACGAACTGGACGAACTGGACGAACTATGAAACACAGATCCCTGAAACACCCAATTCCAGTTCGTCCCGTTCAGTTCGTCCCTATAGATAAATACAACGGGACGAACTGGAAAACTGAGCTACCAGATAGAACGTCCCAGTTCGTCCCAGTTCGTCCCGACAATTTGTCATTCGACCCTCGAAGGGCCACGGTAGGAGGGAGTCCGCTGCGCTCCCTCCTACCTACCGGGAGCCCGAAGAGAAAGGGTCAAGGCGGCCGCCATGCTTGAACTCCACCGCGTCGATCTCCGCATCGTTGAAGCCGCTGGAGGGTTCCGCCGCGGCGCGACAGTTCAGCAGATTCAAACTGCTATGGCGGACCCGGTGTCGATCGATTCGATCAAGAGGCATCTGCCCGGCCTGGTCCGCCTCGGCGCGCTGCGGGGCGCCAAAGACTTCCGTGACGAGCAGATGGTGACGGTCTGGATTTCCATCCCCGCCGAACGGGAGAGGGAGCGGACCCAACTTTTTTCCGCAAACTCACAGAATGCGTGAGAGAGCGATGAAATGCGTAGGGGGTTTGCCATGATTGCGGGTGCACGCTCCCGGGGTTGGCGATCGTTGGGTGCGATCACCGCCCGCGGGGGCATCTATTCTCGCACCACGATCAATCGGATGACTCGAACCGGCGAATCGACCAGTGAAGTGATTGCAGCGATCGTGATCGCGATTGTGTTCTTCACTGTGTCGCTGCTCCTGGAGCCGTTGGCCAATTCTTACCGTGCCCGCGATTCTCGCGGACGGGAATATCGCATCCACGCCGACGATGTGCCGTGGTATCGCAAAGAGCAGATCCGCAGCGGCGAGCGAGAGTACGCGGTAGACCGATGGGGCGCGCCGGAAAAAGAAGCCAATTATTGGGGCAATTGAAAAGAGGGAAATCATGAAACGAGTGATTTGTGGATTGTTGATCGTCACCACGATGCTGACTGCTGTCGGGTTCTCCGACGGCCCGCTTCGTCGGTTGTTCTTCGGAAACCGCACGGCTTCGCGTGAAGTGACGCGAAAGGTGTGCACCGGGCCGGACTGCCCGCTGGTTCAGACCAAGATGTGCCCTGGGCCGGACTGCCCACAGGTGCAGACTTATGCGGTCACGCAGTCCCACTCATCACGACTTGCCAACGGTTCGGTTGTCACGGGCGGCTACGTTTTCCCGACCGAAGTCACCGGGACACAGCGTCCGGTCAAAGTTCTTACGGTAAGCGATCCCCCGGCGTTCACGCCGATCGTTGCCAAGACGGAACCGTATCGAACACCACCGCCGGCCGACCGAGATTTGACTTTCACGTCGATGTCGGATCACTTCATCGAGACAGAAGCAACGGACGGTTTCCGACGATCGGTGATCAAAGCGGCTCGCGCCGCGGCGAAATCGGGAACGATCACGCGCCGTGATGCACTTCGAATCCGAGTCGCGATGTTTTCGCCGGCATTTCGCGAGCAGGCGCAAGACCTTTGCGTCGTGCAGATGGCGTTTTCCGGCGAAGCTGCTGCCGATGAATTGCCGCGAAAAGCAAACGGCGAAATTGACCAAGCGGCAATCGATTGGGATCAATTCGCATCCTTCCTGGAGCGAATCATCCCGATCATTCTCGATCTGCTGATTGCCTTCGGCGCGGGGGCATAGCATGAGCAGCGAACATGACCTGGGCGAATTGTCCGCCGAAGAACTCGCCAGCCATTCAACGACACCGTTTGGTCCATCGTCCGATTCGATCTGCCGTGTGACCAACGGCAACGTTTGCGGTTCCGGCTGCATCGTCGGCCAACGTGGCGGCAAGTCGTTGATTCTGACCAATGCTCACGTCGCCGGCACCCGGATCGGCAAGCTGGAGTCTTGCTACTTTCCGAAGCTGCAGAAAAGCTATCAGGTCCGCGTCATCATGGCCGGGTACTCCGACCGCGTGATGATGGACTGGGCGATCTTGGAAGCGGAGGAAGTCATTCCGCTGCCGATCGTGAAGCTGGTCAAAGAGACGCCGCAGGGCGACCACTACACCGGCGGCTATCCACGTTGCCGCGGACCATACTACCAGCGTCTCGAAACCCGAGGTTTCACCTACAACGGCACCGTTTGGAAGTGGCAACCGAACGCGATCGGCGGCCAATCTGGATCGAGCGTCCATTCGTTCCGGGACAACCTTTGCTATGGGTTGCTGACCTGGTCATGGGGCGGCGACGGTGCCGGCCAGACGGTTCGATCGATCTGGTTCCAATATGCCAATCGTTCGGTCATCGGTTTTCCGAAGCCACCGGATCTGATCGAGCTGGCCGACAACCGGCCGCCGGCGGATGAGTTGGAGGAGGGGTTCTTTCAGCAATCCAACATCACGACGTTGCCGATTTGGGCACACCTGGATGAGCCCGATGATCCGGCAGACCCGGATGACCCCGATGAGCCCGGTGTGCCGAATGACGAAGCAGTCAAGTCGATCGGCGAATACCTGGAAGCAACCAGCAAGGATCGCGACAAGCTGATTGAGGATTATCGACGGTTCAAGGGGACGGTCGATAACCCGGCGGATGATGAGGACAACACGCAATCCGATGGACCTTTGTTTGGGCTGTAATATGATTCGATTCGCACTCATCGTACTGCTCGCATGGTCAACGGCGAGCGCCGGCTGGCCGTGGTATCGGACGTCCGACGGGTTCGTGATGTCCGGTCGCAAATACACGTTGGGTGTGGACGATTATTGCTGCGGTCGCGCGTCGTGCCGGATGCAACGTGAGCTTTGGGCCGCGTTCGAAAAGGCACGAACGTCCCCGCCGACGATTCTGGATGCGATGGATCCGCTGCAGAAGGTCCGGCATTCCTTCGCCCCGAGTCCGACGACGGCGGTGGATGCACTCTGGCAGATCATCCGGCCGCAGTCGGGTCAGATCATCCTGGATCCTGGATGCGGTGATGCACGCATCCTGGTTGACGCCGCGCGTCGGTTCGGTGCGTATGGCATGGGAATCGAGATCAATCCGCAAACCGCGGCCCTTGCACGATCCGCGGTGCAGTCGGCCGGCGTGCGGTCCCTGGTGTCGATCACCGAGGGGGACAGCCGGCGGTATCGCTTTTACAAAGCGGACTACGTCGTGATGTACCTCTACGACGATTTGATTCGGGAACTGTTGCCGAAACTGAAGTCGTTGCGGCGGGGAACTGTGGTCGTTTCATACCTGCATCCGCTTCCGGCGGAACTGCCCGGACAACAGCGGATCACGGTTGGTGAGCATGTTTTCTTTGTGTGGATTCATCCATAGGAAGGACGCAGACTTAGTCGAACACTTCACACGAACAGCCGGCGACTATCGGCGGAGACGAGGCAGTGAGTAAGGACATGCTGGGCGACGGGCAACTATCAGAACTCGGACAACACGGCATCGTAGCGATGATGGCTGGTGTGATCGGATATCTGTTCCGTCTCTTGCAGACTCACGAAACGCGTGAACGCAATCAACTGATCAAACAGCACAGCAAGGAAATTGAAACGCTCCGATCAGACATGACCGTCCAAAAAGAAGAAACCCGAAAGTGCAATGAGCACCGCGAGAAACTTCAGCAGGAAGTGAACCAATGCAACGTCCAGATTGCGTTGCTTGGCGGATCTGCTCAATCAAATCCAAGCGAACACGAATGAAAACGCTACTCATCTGGCTGGCCCTTTCAGGCGTCGCGTCAGCTCACATCACCGTCACTGATTCGGAAATCATCACCCACCACGGCGAGCACGTCCCACGCTTCGCCTCCAACCCAGACTGCGTCGCGGTTCAATCCGGTCGATGGAGTGATCCGGAAACCTGGGGATCAACTCCAGTGCCCGATTGCGACAACGAAGAAACGGCACGGGCCATCGAGGCCGGCATCGATCCCCTGGTCGCTCACGAAGGCCACGACGTTTACATCCCCGAGGGTTTCGTCGTCACGTATGACCTGCGGTCGACCGTCAAACTCGGCTCGATCGAGATCGCGGGGACCCTTCGCAATGACGCGGACAACAAGACGCTCCTCCACTGCGACAACCTGGTCATCCTGCCGACGGGGACGTTACAGCAAGGGGCACCCGGTCAACCTGCCGTGATGAAGGTCGTTATCAACGACAAACCGATCGACCTGGCCGTCGATCCCGGCCAGTGGGGACAGGGCGTTTTGAACTTCGGCGGCCAGTGGGTGATCTATGGCAAACCCAAAACCGCGGCCGTCTGGTCCGTCGGCGGCATCGATCCCGGTCAAATGACGCTGCATCTAATGTCGCCCCCCGAGGGTTGGGAGGTCGGCGACGAGCTCTATTTGCCGGACACCGAACACTGGGGCCAAGAAAAGAGCGTCGCCAACGGGCCGCGATACGGATCACCGCCGGCACCGATCCCACGCTGGTACGCCGACCGTGCCGAGACCGGTTCGGATTGGTTGCTTGGGTATCGAAAAGGGTCGATCCGATGGGAGAAAAACCCGGTCTATCGGCTCGGCGAATCCGTCACGGTTGCCGCGATCGATGGAAACGTCGTCACGCTCGAAACTCCGATCGTCAACCGCCACCCCGCCGCGATCGATCCCGACGGCGTGCTGCGGATGCCGCCGATCGTTTTGAACAAAACCCGCTCGGTCGAAATCACCAGCGAAAACCCCAACGGAACCCGTGGGCACACGTTGAACAACGGCGCCGCGATCGTCGACCACAACTTCGCATCGTTCCCGGCGATGGGTCGGACCGAGATGGCCTGGCCCATCAACGTCAGCTACGCCGACGTCTTCGACATCGGTATCGAAGGGACGAACATCAAAGCGCGCTACAACTGGCACCTGCACCACGTCAGCGGCCGCGGTCCCAACTTCGACGGGTTCATCGGCCGGTGCCGCGGCTGTGTGACTTGGGACGGGCCGAAATGGACCCATGTCGTCCACGGGACCAGCCATTTTTTGATCGAAGACTGCATCAGCGGCGATTCACTGGACGCGGCGTTTACGACCGAGGACGGCAACGAGACCGAAAACGTCTACCACAACTGCCACGCCGCGGGAATGTGTCGCCGCGGGTACTGGGCCGCGGGGCACGCCAATTCGTGGATCAACTGCGCCGCCCACGGGACCTCGACCGGTTGGTGGATCGGCAAAGCGGGCTACCGCAAAATGATGGCCCACGACATCCACGGCGACATGCAGCCGTTCGACTATCCGACACATTCCTGGATTGAATTCCGGGGCTGCTACGTCATGGGCGTCGGCGAAGCGCTCGGCGTCTCCGACCGTGTCGGGGACTGGACGGACGGGCTCCGGATCCGGCCCGACACTCGGCGGAACATTATCCACGATTTCGGCTGCTACCACTCGCAACGCTGCGTCGGCAACTACGGCGAAACGTCCATCGAAATCGACGGGCTGGTTCACATCGCAGCGCTGGAGCCGCTGGAAAGCCGCTATGGTCCGTCCAAGTGGTGCATCACCAGCAACGGATCGACGACCGTCGAAGTCATCGTCCGAAACGGCTACATTGCAAACTGCGACCTTGCGATCCGGCTGCGATCGCGCGGCAATGCGGAGCTGAACCATTTTGAAAACCTGACGCTGGTCAACAACCAAACCGCCGTCCACCGGATGACCTGGACGCGTGACGGTTTCAGCGGACGCGGGATCGTCCACCGATTCGTCGATTGTGATTTCATCGACAACGACATCAACATCGACTGCGACTTCGGCTACGGCAACAAATCGACGTTCCACCTGTTCGCGCCGGACCGAATGTTTCTCGAAACCGACGGTCAAGTCTCCCAAGTGTTCTTTGAACCGCAGCGACCGGGCTGGGTGATCGGCGATCAAAACAACCGCGACGCGGCAGGGGTTTTGCATGACGCCGACGGACTGACCACTCGGCAAGCCGCCGACCAGCTGGGCGTCGCAGTCCTGGGCGACATCGCCCCGGCCGAAACTCGCGTCGACAAATTCCAAAACTGTTTCGTCTGCCCGGTGGAGAAAAACTGATGGCATTTCGTGCAAGCAACGTCATCCCAAGCGAAGCGTACACGCTTGTTAAGCGTGCGGCGGTGCAGCTGAAGCTGTCACTCCAGGGATTCAACGCTCAGTTGGCCGCAGAGGGTGCCGACTACCCTTTTCTTCTAACGATCTACTTGACGCTGGATCGTGCGGAAAACCAGTTCATCACCCTCAAAGACACGCCGGGCCTGTCGACGTTTGCGAAGGAGCAAGAGAGCGATTTACTCTACAGCGTCACGGCAGAGTTTGCGTCGATGCTTTCGTCGATCACCGCGGCGAAAAACTGGATGGACAGCAACGTCCCGACAAACGTCACCATCAAAAGCCCTGCTCAGTGGAGCGAGGGCACGATGATTTTGAGCACGTTTACCGCTGGGCAAACAGCAGGTCTTCGAACAGCACTCTCCGCGGTGATCTCAGCGATTGAATGACTTTCGTACAAGCATGGACGACTGATAGCGGTGCGAGTGCCGGGACCACCGGGACCGTAACCGTATCAGGAGCCACAGCAAACAATTTGCTAGTGGCTGTTGTCGCATGCCGGTTTGGCGAGGAGCCATTTACAACGCCGTCGGGGTGGACACTTCTTGAATCAGGGGACGGATCAGACGGGGCCGGGGCAACCTATTATCGTGTTGCATCGGGCACGAGTGCCGACAACTTTTCGCCGTCGTGGACGAACACCGCACGCTACAAACTGATCGTTTGCGAATACTCGGGGCTTGATTCGACGCCAGTGATGGAGGACAGCGGACAGACGCTGAACATGTCGTCCGATGTCGACACGATCGGGACCGGTTCTGCAACACCAGCGACCGCCGACGGCAAGGCGATCGCGTTTTTCGCCTGTGCGTGGGACTTCTTGAGCCCGACCATCGACGGCGGATTCACGGTTAATCAGAACCTTGCCTCCGATCAGTCGTTTCGGCCTGGTGCAGCGATCGCGAGCGTGGATTACTCGTCCACGTCACCCATTAGCGCCACATGGACGAAGCTGTCCGGATCCGGTGGCCCGGCGTTTGGGGCGATAGCGGTTTTTAAGGATGCGGGCGGCGGTGGTGGCATCACTGGCACGTCAGCGATCACGCTCGACGACGTCACGACGACGTCCACGGGTGGACTGGCGATCGATGCGTCTGCCACGGTCACGATCGATGACATTACGACCGCGTCAGCTGGTGAACTGGCAATCGTCGCAACAGCGTCGGCAACCCTGGACGACATCACGACTACGGGCACCGGCGTCTCTTCCAACTCCGGTTCTGCAGCAATTGTGCTGGATGACGTCACAGCGTCATCGGCGGGCTCACTATTAATTTCTGGCATCGCAGCGGCGACACTCGACGACGTAACGAGCGATTCCGATGGGACAAGCCAATCGACCGGCACGGCAGCGGCAACACTCGACGACGTGACTTCTAGCGCTGCGGGCGAACTCGCAATTGCAGGATCGTCTGCGTCGACCCTGGACGACATTACGAGCGACTCGGCCGGAAAGGTGTCGATCACGGGGGCATCGGCGACAACGATCGACGACATTACGACCGACGCAGTTGGGGCTTCCGCAAATACAGGATCGGCATCGGTTTCGATTGATGATCTAACAACGACCGCTGCCGGAGCGTTGCAAATCCGAGGATCTTCTGCGTTTTCACTCGACGATTTCACGGTGGATGCTCTGGGCGGCGAAACACCCCCGGTACATCCGGCGTATTACTACTACACCATGCTCTTGGGAGCCTAGAAACATGGCAATCAAACTTTCTGAAGCCGTCCGCAATGCAATGCTCGATGCGATTGAAACCGCAATTGGCGCATCTGCGATTCTAAAAATTCGAACGGGAGCAGCCCCGGCCAATGCAGCGGCGGCGGACTCGGGCACCGTGGTCGCAACGCTCAACCTACCGTCTGATTATCTTGCGGCGGCGTCTGGTGGCTCAAAAGCCAAGAGCGGCACCTGGGATGATTCGTCAGCAGATGCCGACGGGACCGCCGCGCACTATCGGCTGTATGCCAA
This sequence comes from Stieleria maiorica, assembly GCF_008035925.1. Classification (NCBI taxonomy): domain Bacteria; kingdom Pseudomonadati; phylum Planctomycetota; class Planctomycetia; order Pirellulales; family Pirellulaceae; genus Stieleria; species Stieleria maiorica. Next base: position 3,049,490 of record NZ_CP036264.1, on the reverse strand, counting down.
CGACGGCACGACGTGCCACCTGCAGGGAACTGTCGGAGGGACCGGAAGCGGCGCAGACATGGAAGTCGATAACACCAGTTTTGTCACCGGCCAATCCTTCACGATCACGTCGTTTTCGATTGGCGCTGGAAACGCATAACCAAGCTGTAGAGCCATGCTCAAGAACACCGCCGGTCAATTCTGGAGAGTCTTCGCATTCGTCACGGCTACCGGTGCACCGATGGAGGATGACCAAGACAACATCACCGCGACAATCAAGCTCGATTCGGGATCGCCGGCGGCGACGAATGACGTCAACCCGACGCAAGCGGTTGGCAAGGGCGGCTACTACGATTTTGCTTTGACGCAGGCGGAGACGAATGCCAATCAGGTGTGGATCACGCCGGTGTCGGCAACGTCTGGCGTGACGGTTATCGGTGTGCCTGGGGAGTACTCGCCATCGGTCAACGTCGCCCCTGTCGCACCGTACACGTCGCGCACGAGCAAAGTAACGCTGACCAAGCTGTCGGACTACAAGACCGGCACGCCGGTTGGCCCGCTGCAGATCCCGATCACCGCCATCAATGTTGCGGTCAATGACGTGGTTGCGTTCGGTGCGGAACTGTGCGATGAGAACGGTGTGACCGATCGGATCTACATCGAGGGCGTGGTGGTTTCCAGCGGCGGTTCGTTTTACGCCCAGTTCGAGATTGAAGGGTCGACAGACCTGGACGTGACGCCGTCACCGTTTTGGCATTGGGGGCTGGAACACACAAACGACGATGGCGACGTGTCCGCGATCGTTGGAGACAAGGAATTGATCGTGCTGCCCGACCGGGTGGTGAGTGCTTAGTGATTGGCTGCGACTGATGGATGAGCGACGACGTACAACCTGTATTTGCCGAGACGATCGCCGAGGCGGCCAAGTCGCTGGGGGTCCATGAACGCACGCTGAAAAGCTGGCTGGCCGAGGGGGCGCCGCCGAAGACCGACGACGGGTACAACGTCGATGCAATCCTGCAGTGGCGGGCGGCAAATCGGAAGACTTCGGATTTGTCGCTGGAGGATCCGGACGAATTCAAGCTCCGCATGGCCCTGGCGAAGCTGAAAGAGCAAGAGGGCAAGGCCGACAAGGTCACCGAAGAGGCGGCCATCGCGGCCTACAAAAAGCACCTGCTGGCCGAGGGGCTGATTCACGCGTCGTCGGCCAATAACACATTCGCCAACGCACTCAAGAACATTCGCAACCGCTTGCAGAGGATCCCCGTTGAATTGGCCGCAGGATACGCACCGGAAATCCAAAGGCAGCTGGAGCGTGATCTTGCTCAGCGGATTGATATCGCTCTGCGCGCTCTTCGCATCGAACTCGAAAGCGGGATCGATGATGATTGAAATCGCTCCCTACGTGCCCGATTCCCGCACGCTCGATTGCATCCTGCCGATCGAACCGATCAACACGTGGGAGTGGATGAAGGAGAACAGCTACACCAAGAAGGGTGTGCCGTTCAACTATTTCGACTACCCATGGGTCAAGGGCATCGCGGAGGCGTGGGACAATCCCGATGTGAAGCGGATCTTCTTCATGGCCGGTAGCCGGCTCGGGAAGACCGAAGACGGTTTGTCGTTCATGCACGCCGCTCAGGACCACAATCCCGACGTCGGGATGATCATCGGGCCCGACCAAAAGATCGTGGAGGAAACGATTGGTGACCGGTTTTGGCCGATGTTGGAGAAATCGCCGAAGACCCGTGGTTTGTGCCCGCATCCATCCAGGCGGGCGAAGCAAAAGGTCAAGACAGCAACGTTCACAATCTACGGCGCGTGGTCGGGATCGCCGGCGACGTTGGGCGACAAGGATCCGCGATACTTGGCCCTGTTCGAGATCGACAAGTACACCAAGGACAAGTCGGAAGAGTCCGACCCGTTCAACTTGGCAATGGCGCGCGGTGCGGAAATCCCCGACCGCAAACTTTACGCGGAATCGACGCCGACGATCGAGGGGCGATCGCGGATCGCGAAGTACGTCGCACTGGGGACCAATCGGAGATTCCACGTCCCCTGCCCGCATTGCGGTCACCACCAAGAATTGGTTTGGAACGAGGGGACGGACCGCTCGGCCGGCGGGTTGTGGTGGGATCGCGACGAGAACGGGAACGCCAATCCTAACGTCGCCGCATCGACCGCGGTCTACATCTGCATCGAATGTGGTGACGAGATCAAGGAGGAGCAACGCCGGGCGATCATTAGCCGCGGGGTTTGGTGTGCAGAGGGTCAATATGTCGACGACGATGGCAAACTGGTCGGCCGCCCGGTCAACGATGGGTCCGATGAATCATTCCAGATTTCACGACTCTACGGCCCGACATTCAGTTTCAGCGAATGCGCGAAAGCCTACGCCGAATCCCGCGGGACCCCGGAGGGAGAGCAATCATTCGAGAACGATTGGCGGGGCATGCCTTGGGTGCCGTTGGTCGTCCAGATGCAAGCCGAGGACCTGGCCAAGAAACTCTGTGTCGGGGATTGGGACGTTGGAACGGTGCCGAAGCCGTGTGTGTTCGTCACGACGGCCGTCGACGTCCAGTTGGACCACTTCGTGCTCGGGACCTTTGGATGGGACCGTCAGGCGACCGGCTATCTGATTCGACACGACACGGTCCCCAGTTGGAACGATGTCGAGGCATGGCTGAAAACACCCTGGCCGCACGAAGACGGGCACCCGATTTTCAGCCTGATCAATCTGGTCGACTCGAAAGACGGCAACCGGCAAGAAGAGGTCTTTTCGTTTTGCATGTCGGTGAACAATCCTCGCAGTCCTTGGACCTGGCCGCTGGAAGGTGCTCGGTACGGCCACATGGGCGTCAAGATGTTCAACAAACGTGAACTGGAGAACAAGTTCGGCAGCAACGGCAACAAGAAGAAACGCAAGAACGAAATCGCTGGCCTGCATTGCATCCAGGTCAACACGATGATGACCCAAAACTGGCTGGACAATGCGATGGTCCGCCGGATGCCGGGCGACCCGATGTCGATCATCCTTCCGCGCCAGATCATTGGTGACACTGATTTGTTCGACCAGCTGCTCAATGAACGGTACGACCCGCGCGAGGGCAAGCACGTCCGGATTGACGAATCGACGATCCCCGTCGACTTCCGTGACGTGTTCCGATATTCGCGGACTGCGGCCGAGGTGTTCACGAACGGACGGTGGGAGCGTCTTCCGAAAGATCGCCCGGTGAGCTCAGGATTGAATGTTGGTGCTGCAAGTCAGCAGTTTCAGACACCTCGAGTCATCAATGCTGATTTAGACGACGCGGTTACGAAGCCAGGGTTCATTCGCAAGCCAAAGAACCCATTTTTGAGGGGTCGCCGATGAACGCCAACATCTGCCCAAGCTGCGGAATTGGAACTCTCCGAGTGGAAACGACGAGAATCAACGAGCAATCGGAGACTCGTACGCGATGGCGGAAATGTTGCTATTGCGGGTATCGGCCTGATCACAAGCAGATTGTTCCGCTGTCAGCTGCGCCGCCGCGAATCGCGATGAAGCGAGTCTGGAAGCGTCGCAGGTAGATGCAAGTCCTAAATATAGGACTTACGCGGTTGAATGAGATATTGAGTCGGTAATGCTTTTTGCATGGCGCAAACTCGACTCGCACGACTGACAAGCCTCCGCGACTTCATTGAACAACAACTCGATGATGGCAAGGACTACATCGAGCTCGAGGTTCGTGGCAGGCGTGTCGCTCGGAAAGATGCAATTGATCGTCTTGAGTATCTCAACTCACAGATCAAGGAACTTCAACGGGTTGCAAATGCCCGCCTTGGTCCAGCAACCAATCGCGCGAGGTTGCATCGATCATGATTCCGTTATTGATGTGGGGAAAGAAACGGCGGAAGCGTCCGCCGGCTGAAAAGAAACGCTGGTCAGAGCGACTTGGTGCGACAATTGATACACTCGCAGCCGACTTAGCGCCGGCATGGGGCAACAAGAGGCAGTCATGCCGTCATCGTCGCCGGATGATGGAAAAGCAGATCTCATTGCTGGACAAAATGGGATCCCATTGGCCGGGTGTCACTGAAAGTAGCTTGCGTGACAATCGCTACATCGGCTCGCAAGTCAGCCCAGATGGTGCGATCGAAGATGATCTCGAGGAACTCCGAGAGCGATGCGTTGAACTCTACCGCGGGAATACGGTTGCTCATTCAGCGGTCGAGGGTCGTGTCGCCAATGAAGTTGGAACCGGAATCACTTGCCAGCCGCGAGTCCGCGAAAGCGAGTCCATCAGCAAAGAACGCGCTGCCGCGATCAACGACAAGCTCAAAGAGGTTTGCAAGCGTTGGAGCGATCACGGAGTTGATAAGCGTCGTCGACTGTCGCTTCCGGCGATTCAGCGACTGATCTGCAGAACCTACGCGATTTACGGCGAAGCGTTCCTGATCCTCGGTCAGGCATCGTTCCGCGGCAGTATCGGACTGACGATCGATGTGATTAGTCCGGAGCGGGTGGAAACACCGCCCGAATTCATGACTGATCCGCAGGTTCGGATGGGGATTCGTTACAGCGAAAACGATGACATCATCGGTTATTACGTGCGTTATACGCACCCACACGAAGATGGCGTTCGCTATAGCACCGATTACGAGTTCGTCAAGCGATTTGATGAAACCGGCCATGCAAGGATGATCCACATCTTCGACCCGATGTTCCCCGAGCAATCACGCGGTATTCCGTGGATGGCTACGGCGATGAATCGGCTGAAAGACTTGGACGACTTCTTCGAGGCAGAACTGATCGCCAAGCAAATCGAGGCAGCGTTCGGGCTGATCTTTAAGCATGGCGAACGCGGCGGGGATCCGTATGACTATGCGCTCGGTGCGACATCAAATCGCCCGACTAGCAATGAGATGAAAGAGCAGGATGTTCATCCTGGGTTCATTCACCACACCTACGATGATTCAGATGTTGTAACCGTCGATCCTCAACGCCCAGGATCAACGTTTGTTCCGTTTGTGAGTTCATCACAGCGGACAATTTCCGGTGCGTTGGCGTATCCCTACGAACTGTTGGCGAAGGATTACAAGGGCGTGACGTTCTCGAGCGGCCGTCTGTCGATGCTCGACGGCTGGATGTCGTTCTCGATGCGACAGTCGGTGATCATCGAACAAGGGCTTCAGCCGGTTTACAGACGCGTCGTCAACGATGCTGTGTTCATTGGCGAAATGGACGGGTTGATCGACATCGTCGAATACCTTGAGCAACCGCACATTTTTGAACGCCACAAGTGGACTGGTCAGGGCAAAGGGTTCATCGATCCCGACAAGGAAGTTCGGGCGCATGTTCGTGCCAACGAGGGAGGGATCGAAACGAAGTCGACGATCTACGGCGAGAAGGGAGAAGACTGGGAAGACGCCGAAGAACAGCTCGATGCCGAAGAACGCAAGAAGACCGAACTCCGAATGGATCGTGAAGTCTGGGAAAACGAAGAACGTGAAAAACGTGGTCTTCCACCATTGAAGCGAACCTATACCGAGAACATCGGCGGCGCGAGCAAGGAATCGACGGATCTGGACGCCGAAACTGACGCAGAAACAGAACCGGCTGATGCCGAAGAACCAGCAGGTGCGGGAGCATGAAGTTCGAAATAACTAAATCGCCGCATATGTTCCGTGCCGGCACCGTCGCCAGCGACAAGCAGGTGGGCGTTGACCGCAAGTCAAACGTCATCCGCGGCTATGCCGTCGCCGAAGAGGGGCGAACAAAGACACCTGGACGCGGGGAGTTCGATCTCGAGTCGCTCGAGACACTGAAGAAACTTGGTAATGCAGATCCCCGAGGCGTTCGCATCCGCTTTCAGCATCCGTCGATGAGTGATGACGGACTGGGGAAATTTATGGGACGCGCCAAGAACTTCCGGATCGACAAACGCGAGGGGCGTCACATCCTGCGTGCAGACGCTCATATCGACAAAACAGCAATGGAACCTGGTCCGGATGGATCCAAGGCACGCGGAGCGTATTTGATGGATTTGGCAGAGTCCGATCCAGGTGCGTTTCAGTCAAGCGTCGTCATCACCACCGATAAGCTCGAGCGTGAACCAGACGAGGATGGCAATCGACGGCCGCCGCTTTTCCGTCCGACAAAGTTCTGGGCAACCGACTTTGTCGACGAAGGCGATGCCGTTCACGGCGACATCTTCTCGAGCGAAGAATCACTCGATGAATTCTTCGAAGGTTCCGCGCGACGTCTGCCGAGCAAAATCGCTTTGGCTGCGTCGCAGTATTTGGACCAAATCTTTCCTGATTCGGATCGCGAGGTCGTTGAATCTCGATTCAACGCGTTTCGCGATCGCTACCTTTTGCGGCGGTATGGTTCCGCCGAGTTCTCCATTGAACCCGAGGATCCTGGCATGGACCAAGAAACCAAAGACGCGTTGAACAAGACGAACGAGGCTCTCGAAAGTCTTGCAAAGTCGACCACCGAAAAGCTCTCCGAATTGACGGAATTGATTTCCCAGGACCGCGCCGAGCGAAAAGCCGAGCTCTCCGCAAGTGAGCGGGCATCAGAAATCACTGGCATTTGCGAAATGTCAGGATGCGTCGAGAAAGGCGAAGCGGCCAAGTGGATTGCTGACGACAAGATGTCAGCCGGTGACGTTCGAAAGATCTTGTTCGGTCGGATGTGCGAGAAGAATAAGCCTGTCGGAGACGACAAGAGCGACAAGTTCTCGACCAAAAAGGCAGCGAGAGACGAGAACGAAAAATTCCGTCAGGAGTACGCCGAGCACCAGTCGATCCACGAGCAACTCGGTGTGTCGATTGATCGCTACATCGCCGAACGGCGAGAAGAGGAAGGGCTGCCGGTCCAAGAGTCGGCCGCAGCGTAACCGACTCTCTGATACGCGTTCATCACAAATCAATCGCACTCAATTCAGGTAACAGACGTGGCAACCACAACCAGTAAGAAAATCGAGCGGGCCGACAGCAACAAGGGGTTCATCCCGGTAGCGGCCACGATCAAGCTCCCTCAAGCGTCGTTGGTTTTCCGTGACGCGAACGGATACGGGACCAACGTCATTAACTCGGGGGCAAACCCGTTCGTCGGCGTTGCTGAGACGGAGGCAGACAACACCAACGGCGCAAATGGCGACATCAACGCTGAGTTGTTTCAGGAAGGCAAGTTCCCCGTGATCATGGCCGGATTGACTCAGGCGGACGTCGGCAAGAAAGCCTACGCAACCGACAACGACACCGCTTCGTTGACGTCAACGAGTCGCACCTACATCGGAACGATCGCCGAAGTGGTTTCCGCCACGAAAGCGTTCGTGCAAATCGACATTCAACTTCCGTAATCGTGCGGGTCTGTTGCTGATTAACCGCTTTCCAAAATTCCTTTTTTAGAGTTCAAAATCATGTCCACTGGAGTTGCATCCTACAAGGCGATCGCACGAGATGTGACCGTCAAGGTGAAGGACGGGATCAAGTCGGCCACGCCGTTTTACCCACAACTTGCCACCATCGTTCCGAGCACCGGCGCGAGCGAGAAGTATTCCTGGCTCGGTTCGATGCCGGGGATGCGTGAATGGCTCGGCCCTCGTCAATTCAAGCAAATTGAAGGGGCGGACTACGAGCTCAAAAACAAGAAATGGGAAAGCTCCCTCGAGTTGCTCAAGGACGACATTGACGACGACCAGATCGGCATGTTGGGAAATCTCGGCATGCAACTGGGAACAGAGGCAGCGTACCACCCTGATGAGCTGATGATCGATGTCATGACAGCCGGCGAATCTTCGCTTTGCTTCGACGGCCAGTATTTCTTCGATACCGATCACGTCTGGGGCGACTCGGGAACGCAGTCGAACGACCTGGCCAAGACGGTTGTCGACCGGGATGACATCACCCCGGCGGAATTCCGTACCCTCTGGCATGAAGCGTTGGTCGCGATGCTCGGTTTCAAGCGTGACAACGGGAAACCGTACATGCGTCCGCGGATCAAGCAACTCGACGGATTGATCATCGCGGTTCCGTTGTCGATGTATATCGTTGCGGAAAAGGCGTTGAATCAGCCGATCGTTGTTGAAGGCGGCGCAGGCGTTAGCAATTTCGTTGTCAACAAACCGATGTTGCTGCCGTTGGCAACGATGCCGGATTACAAGTTCGACTTGTACCACACCGCGGATCCGATCAAGCCGTTTACGTTCCAGGCTCGAAAGCCATTAAAAGTCCAAACCAAGGGGATGGACGATATCGAGTTCAAGGAAATGAAGGTCATGACCGAGGCTCGCTACAACCTCGGCTATCTCGCCTGGTTCAAGGCAGTGCGAACGACGATCAGCACCGCGTGATCGGTTGCCGGCGCTTTGGTGCCGGCCGGTAATCTTGCTGGCCGGCTTCTCGTTCTCATTCGCAAACACACTGAATCATGGCAAAACAGAAATCAAAATCGACCGGCGTCTTGGTGATGCTTCGCCCAGGATCGACAACTCCGTTTCGTCGGAGTCGTCGTGACAAGATTGGCAATGTCTTGGAGACGCAGGTCTTTGAACCGGGCCAACCATTTGATGTCACCGAAGATTGGCTCGAACCGCTTCGCCGAGACATCGGTCGCGCGTTGGTGATCGTCAACTTGGTCGAAAAGAACGGAATGCGACTCCCGCGTGTTGATCACAAGGCGACCGAGGATGTCGTCATCGATCGAGACGGCCCGCAGACCGAACCAGAAACTTCAGCAACCGTTACGGAAGTGGAAACGACGTCCGAAGACGACGCCCAATAGGTCACTCTCTTGTCACTCCACGATGCCATTTCCGAGCTGAACGACATCATCTTCGACACCGATGGGTTTGCGGAGACGATCGAGTATTGGCCGTTGGGTGTGGAGGCGAACAAGTTTGAGGTTGATGCTGTCGTCGATTGGAGCGACGAAGAGGGGTCCAACCAGGTCCGCGGCGACGGCCGCAGTAGCTTGAACGCGGACAAGGGGCGTGAGGTCCGGCGAACTGCGATCATCGAATTGCCGATCGAACGGGTCGATGACAGCGGGGCCACGGTTCGTCTGTCGGTCAGCGAATCGGGGAAGGACCGGATTGTAGTCACCGAGGGCGATTCGCAATTCAAATTGCGGGTCAAGCGGATCATCGGGCATGACGAGGCGGTGCAAACCGTGTTGGCGACTCGATCGACGGAGTACCAGGCCGGCAAACGTTTTGAGCGAAAGGGCTGATGTACACTCCGACCGGAATCTTTTCGACCAAACATCAGATGCGACTGTTGCTCTCGCAATGCGCAACGGTTCAATCGGTGCTCGGCGCGGCCGACGCCGCCGAGGCATTGCCCAAGATCCAAACGCACGCGCCGATGTGGATTCCTGACGATGGTGGGACAATCCTGGTTCCGCCGTTCCAGTACCCGCGGTTCATGATCGACAGCGAAGGCGTCGAATTCGAGACCAGTCCCGAGGGATCGATCACCGACGTCGGATCCCGCGTCATGATGATCGCCGCCGGTTTCTATGTCCCCGATCTTGCGGAGATCGAAGACGAAAGTGACCAAGAGGCGTGGGTGGACGATCAATTCGGATCGATCCTGGAAGAGGCGATGACGCTGCAGGGGACCGGCGAGTCGATTCCCGGCCAATCGCACCTTTGCCTATTGAATCCATCCTACGGCGGCGCGACACCCCAAGCGGATGACGAACGGGACGAGGAAATGGATTCCGATCCGGACCGGCCGCGATGGCTCGGCATGCTTCGATTTGAGGTGCGCTGATGGCAACGCTGCAGAACCATATCAAGATCCACGGCCCAGGTGTCGGCCGCAGTCTTCGCCAAGCGTATGTGGCCGCGTCAGAGCCGGCCTGGAAGGACACAGGACAGGATTTCCACGTCCGCTATCGACCCAAACGGTTCACGCACGCCCACGCGACTGAGGCCGGGTATGCGAAGCGAAAAACGAAATACGTGCGTGAAAAGTTCCGCCGGTATGGGCACACCTATCCCCTGGTCAAAACCGGCGAGGCCCGCCGGCTGGCGGCAACGGCCCGCATTACGACCCGATCCGGCACCGGGCAAGTCGACAATCGTGGCGGCGTGAAAATCAGCTATCCATCGCTGCGCAAATTGAATTTTCGGCACCCCGATTCTGACATCAACATGGCGGACGAATTCCGCCGCATTCCTGACCGGGAATCTGTTTTGCTCGGTCACTATTTCATCGCCCGATTTGTGCCCCGATTTGAAGGAAATTTCCGATGACACGTAACACGTCCTACGCCATCGAACTTCGCGCCGGCGATCCGCTGCCGGCGTCATCGACGTGGATCGGTGGCATTTCAAACCAGAGCATTCGGCCCGGTGTCCAAGTCAATACGGAAGTCACCGCGGGAAGCGAGAACGCGTCCTACGGCGAGATCGGCAATATCCAGCCCGATGCGACGTTCACAACCATGGACATCAAAACGCTGTTGACCGCGATCGGCACGAAAGGTGAGTGCTTGATCGGTGTCAATGATCTCGGATTCAAGATGTGGGCGATCAAACGCAAACCGTGTGGAACGATCGACACGTCCGGAACGCCTGGCGTGCACACCAGCTGGACGATCCCCAATGGGTTGATCATTCCGCAGACGTTGTCAGTGTCCCACGGAAGTCGCGCGTCACTGTCCGCCCAGGTGTTCTCGTTGTGGGACGAATCGAACGACTCGTTGATCATCGCCGAAGACCTCGCGGCGCCTTCGCCGGCGTCGCCCATCCTGGACGTCAACGGGTACCACCTCGGCCCTGTCAATGTGGCCGGAATCTCGATGACCGAAAAGACATCGATCTCGATGGGATTCGGGATGGTGGTTCAGCCGCAGTCGGCCGACGGCGATGTGAACGCCAAATCACTGTTCGTCGCGGAACGCAAACCATTTGTCCAAATCACCTGCTATGACGTCTCGAAGTTCGCTGACATCGAATTGGTCGGCAAGCATGCGACCCACGCAAACACAGCGATCGTGCTGCGCAAAAAGCTGCTCGGAAGTGGGGCATTCATGTCCGGGGCCGAGCATGCGGAATTCACCGCTGATGGTGTCCTGAGCGTCCAGGAAATCGGTGCAGACGGTCATGCACCACACGCGATGCAGGTGACGCTGAGCGCACTTGACGACGGGAACAACGACATGATCGTCATGGATCTCTCGCACACGTTGTCGTAAACAAACGGCCCTTTCCACGTCTCCATCCAGGTGCCACCATGGCCAAAAAGCAAGAAGAGAAGAAACCGAAGGTCAAACGCGACTTGCCGTTCGTGATCCGTGCTATGACCGGATGCAGCGTTCCAACATCGCAACATCAGGCAAGCAAAATCCCAAAGGAGGATGCTTCCAAGATCATGGAAGCATACGAAAAGAAGTCAGGCCGGCAGGTACTTCTTGATGTCTTGCAAAAGATCGACAAATCGTCATCGAGCAACGGACAAGCTGTTCAGCATCCCGCGGCAAACACGAATGCCGACAACAAGGGAGACGGCAAAAGCGACAACACGCCGGCCGACAACAAAACCGTGTCCTAATTCTTGACTGGTTTCAATGCCACTTCTGTATTTCATCCCAACCAATCTGCACCAAATCAGCGCCGAAGAGATTCGGCGACTTGGGCTCGAGTATGCGATCGACCATCCGACCAATCGTGGCTGCACTGGGCCGGACGGTCGGCATGGTTTTCTGATGGAGAAGGACCGCCAAAAGCTCCACAACTTCGATGAACAGTCACAGACCTGGATTCCGGCACCGAAGCAAGGCGCCGATTCGGTGCCCTACTGGGTCGGCTACGAAACGTTGCCGACCGCGGAGGAATTGCAGCGAGAGGAACTGGTCGACGGGGAGTGGATTGAGACCACGGGCGGGTATCGCTGGTTGGTTCCCAGACTGATGATGTGGAAAACTGGTGACACAGTCCCCGCGGTCTACCATTCGAACCTGCCCGTCTGCATCGACATCGACGACGACGGGAATCCGATCGATGGTGCGATCGTCCCGAAGTATCGCGACCTGTTTGACATCGGTTTGCGTGTGCTGACCAAGTTGGCCGGCGGAAATGAAGAGGGACTGACCAGCAAGCAGGTGATCACGTTCGCCGCGAACTGTATCGGAATGAATTACCGCGTCTCACTGTTGGAATTGTCCAGCCGTGTGCTCGGGTGTCTGTCAACGGAAGATGCGATGCGCGTGATTTACTCCGCAGTCGATTGGCAGGGCTACCAGGACGCGGTGGGAAACTGGGATGGCCGGCAAGGCCGGCCGACTACCGATATGGAATCTGGATCCGACAAATCAACGCAGGCCAACCCAACGATTTCCGACCGACCGTTGGCCAGCTAGCCGCATGGGTGGAGTGTCATGGCAGCTAAATCCACTCTGATCGTCGAGCTGACGAGCGACGAAAAGCGTCTGCTTGACGGTTTCCGAAAGTCGCAAGCCGCCGACGATGACTTTCGTGCCGGTTTAAAGAAAACCGGGATGGAGATGGAATCGACTGGAAAGGCGATGGTCGATGCCATGCTGGGGGCGGCAAAGTCGTCGGAGGTCGCGTCGGACAAGATCGTCAAGCAGCTCCGCGGTGCCGGCGCCGAGGGCAAAAAGCTGTTCGGAGAGCTGAGCAAGACCGGCAAGCAATCCGTCGACGACATCTTGAAAAAGCTGGACAAAGTCGATTCCAAACTCTCGGCCCAGGCTCGCAACATCCTGGCCGAATGGTCCAAGGTCGACCAGGCCAACAAGTTTGAAAAGACCCGTGCCGAGCTGGATGCGTTGGGGGGCGATTTCAAGGCCCTGGGTGGTGAGATCAAGAAGGCCGTCGAAATTCCGGAGGACCGCATCGCAGCGGCGCGGCAGTTGGTGGACGAGCTGCGAAAGATCGACCCGACGAAAGCGGACATGATCGCCAAGGCGATGGAGCGTGCGCGAGAGTCGGTCTACCAAACTCGATTGGACCAGTTCGTCTCCAAGTTGGCCGGCGGCAACCGGGAGGCTCAAGAGCTGGCCAAGGTGCTCGGCGTCGACATGAAGGACGCATCACTGGCGGCCGAGGGCGGCATCGACGGGATTGCGAAGAAGATCATCGCGTTGCGCCCCGAGCTGGAAGCATCGGTCAACAAGTGGAAAGCCGACATGGCCGAGGCGGCGAAGTTCGGTGAAGGTCAATACAAGCAGGCCCTCGACGCGTTGCGTGCCGGCGACAAGATCAGCCAGCAGGTCGCCGAGGACATCAAGTCGCACCTGGTTTCCGCGGGGAAGATTGTCGAACGCACGTTCGAGGACATGATCAAACCGCTGGAGAAGATCAATCCGACGCTGGCGGCCGAGGCCAAGAAGTGGCACAAAGAGCTCGAGGAAAACGAAAAGAAGAGCAAGGGATCATTCGGCCGAATTTCCAAGTACGCGATCGCCGAAATCGCATCGATCGCGACCGCGTACATTGGGATTCAAGAGGCGGTGCAGTTCGTCACCGAAACGATGCGTGAGCAGCAAGCAGTGCTGCAGAAAGCATCGGACAGCCAGAAGACGTTGGCGGCGGCACAGAAGGATGCTCAGAAGAACCTTGCGAAGTTCAGCGAAGACCACCAAAAGTCATTGTTGCTGGAATTGGTGCCGGCCACGGCCAAAGCGGCGGTCTTCTCTGACCTGGCCGGCCTGACCAAGGCGATTGGTGACACGGCGTCGGCCGGCGGTACGTTTGAGCAGATCCAACAAATTCTGCCGATCGCTGCGGGGCTGACGCGAGAGACGCCAGACTTTGTGGATGAGACGGCGACCGCGATGGCCGACGCGTTGTACGCGACCAAGGAAAAGGACGTCCGACTGGCGGTCACCAAAGACCTGCTGACCGGGTCCATGTCACGTGTGACCGACCCCGGCAAACTGCTGCGGAACTTGGCCCCAGTCAAGGTCGCGGCGTCAGAGGCTGTCCCTGAGGCTCTGAGAATCGAGTCGGCGATGCAGTCGCAAGCGGCATTCGCGGCGTTCACCAAGGCCGGTGCGGATCCCCAGGGTGACGCATCGCAGACTGCGGTGATTCAATTCATGGCCCGATTGCGAGGGTTCTTCAAAGACCTGGGGAAGGACGCCACCAAGGCCCAAGCGGAACTTGACGCGTTGAAGGATCCGATCACGGCGACCGACCGACATCGATTGTCGGTGCTGAGTGACAAAGAAGCCCGCGCGGAGCAAACGTCTGCACAGATCCAAACGCTGCGCGAGCAACGGGAAGCAATTCAAAATCGCTTGGACTATGAAGACATCGACAGCGGGACGCGTCGCAGTTTGTCGGTGGAAAAACGAAGGCTGACCGAACGATTGACTGGTTTGCGACGTGTCGAGTTTACCGATGATGAACGTGCCCAGTTGTCGGACCTGCGAATGCGGATCGGTGATAAGGAGGAATCCTACCAAGCAAAAAGATCAGAATTGGAAGGGCGAATCGCAGCGGCCCAAATCAAGGGATTCAAAGGCAAGGCTCCTATCCTGTTGTTTGATCAAATCCGTGCGATCCAAAACAACCCAGTCCTGGCCGAAGCGTTTGGGGACGTGAGCTTTGGCGAACAGCGATTCCGATCCGCCGGCGAGCAGTTCATCAGTGGTGGGACCGCGTTCCAGACGGCGTTGCAGACATACGATCTGCTGAAACGTGAAGGGAGGGACACATCGATCATCGATCGATTGTTGAGCCAAGAGAGGTTCTTGACTCCCCAGCAAGAGACGGCGTTCTTGCGCGAAAAGTCGGCCGTTGGTGAAGCGATTCGACTGGGTTTCGATACTTACGGCGGCTCGATGGGGCAGCAACGCGAGGATCTGGCCCGAACGCTGGCGGAAAACCGATCGGATGGCTATCTGTCACCGTTTATCGAAGCGTTTGATGAAACCGGGATCCGTTCTGGATTCTCACTTTACGGCGGAACACGCCTTGAAGAGACGGTTAGCTCGATCGGAAAGTTGGCGCGACGCCGGTCCGCGATCCGAAGCGGTGGCGTGACCGAATTGGAAGCACCACGGCTACAAAACATCGAAAATGAAATCGATACGTTCTTGCGACGTGTCAGTTCATCGATTTCATTGAGCGAAAGCCCCGAAACATTACAGGCACTCGATTCAAAGTATTCGCGAATTGGATCCGCGATCCGCCGCAATGATTACAGCAGGTTGTCGAATGGCGAATTCCAAAGCGTCAACGGCAACCAGGCCGTGTTTCTGCGACTTGAACAGGCCCTCAGCGACCTGGCGGAACTGCAGCGTCTACAGTTGGAAGCGGCCAAAGAGACGGCGGCAAACACCAGTCCCAACCAACGCCGGCCGACCGATTCGATGCGAGACTCTGCGCGAGCATCCGATAGGAGGCGGGCACCATGATTTTGATTGACGCTGTTGAATTCGATTTGAAAATCGGTGAGATCCTGTTGCCAGAAAAGGATGCGATTCCCTTCCGCTCACAGTCGATCGACGGAATCGGTATCCAGGTCACACAGGAGCGATCGCCGGCATTCACGTTGACTCTGGTTCGGTTCACTAACCCGTCGTTATTGGTGGCCGAGCGGAACACCGTTCGCGGGAAGATCGGGACCGAAGTCTCGTTGACGGAGTATGTCAACGGCTCGGCGATCCAATATTCGTTGCCGGGCGGACACACGTTCGCGGTCACCCAGGCACGCATCGTCAACTGGAATGTGTCGCCGGCCTGGTACGGGTATCGACCAGCCGGATACACCAGTTTCAGTCCGGTTCTGCGGATGGTCAGCCAGTGGACGATGTACGCCGTCAGCAACCCGTAAGAAAACGCAATGTCGACGATCGACCTGAATTCTCTCGGCAATCCGACCAATGCGAAGATCTTGGTATTTACCAAGGCGACGTGGGCTGATGCGTTTGCGTATGCGCCGAACCTGATCGTCGAAGAGATTGTTTGGGCGGTCGCACCACAGGTCAGTGTGGCGTCGCTGCAGTGGCGATATGGCGATTCGGTGTTTGCGCCGGGGGCGACGGCAGCGGCCGCTGTGCCGAAAGTCACGGCGCGAGGCTACTACGTTTTGATCATGCAACAGACGGGGGCCAGCGAATGGCTGTCGTGGCTCGGGTACGCCGACTCGGCGGTGATCATCCAGGAGGATAGCGCCAGCGGCGTGCAACGGATCCCGTGTTTCGGATTCGATCGGGCACTGCAGTATTCGATGATCACTTCGACGGTCCACGTCGACCCTGGCGATGCGACGAAGTGGAAGCGAAAAGACCGTGGGGCAGTCTTCAATGCTCACACCAAGGGCAACCGGACTTCGGCAAAGGTCAAGGTGAACGATGCCGATCCGACGCCGACGGTTTACGCATTCGAGAATCCGTCGGTCGATTCTCGCGAGTGGTGGTCCAGCCAAGACATTGTCCAACATCTGGCCACGTTCCACTTGCCCACGATGACCGAGATCCCCGGCACGATTCCGTGGTCGATCGTTGGTTTTGATCGGCTTCCGGATTGGGACCACCCAAAATTGGAGACGGATGAAAAGTCGATCTTCACCTGCTTATCTGAAATCGCGTCGATCGAGCAGCTGCTCGGATGGCGTGTGATGCCAACGATCAGCGGGACTGATCCCCTGGTGACGCCGCCGACGGTGACGGCGGTCAATATCGAGTTCTTCACCCATGCATCGGCCGCGGTCGTTCTGCCAGGTGTGACCAACTTGCCGGCCAATCATGACATCCAGGTGTGGACGCATTCGTCTGACCGATTGACGGATTCATCGATCGATGAGGATGATGCCGACACGGTGGACCAGGTGATCGTCCGAGGACCACGGGAAGTCGCAGTAGGAACGTTCCGATACAGTGACGAGTGGATCAATGGTTGGACGCCGGCGGAACTGACCGAGTACAACGAGACATATTCTGGACAGGGTTTCTGGGCGTCGGCATCGGCCGCTGAAAAGCGGGAGTGGAATCAGTTTTTCCGATCTCTGACGAAGTATCAGGACGTCTACAGAAACTTCCCGATCCGTGACGACTGGGATGGGGAACTGAACGGTGAGTCGCTGTTCTGGAAATCGGATCCCGGTGATGATGCCTACATCCCCTATCTCGGCAACACCTATTTCATGGACCGGTTGCCGTTGTTCAGGGGGATCGATTATTCAGGATCGGTTGCATCCGTCGATGAGTCCCGCGGCCGACACACGTTGCCAATCCTGGCTTACATCGAAACTCCGGATGATCCGACGAAGTACTGGCAGCTGCAGACCATCTTCACTGACATCGGTGCTTCGCGGGTCAAACACCCGAATTCGCTCGACTTCGATATCAGTGTCGGTCCCTACTTTGATCGCGGCCCCGGATTCACGATCGACGTTCAAGGTGCTCCCCAGCACGCTCACCGGCCATCGTTCACGGGTAATGATGGTGATCCGGAAAAGACGAACCCGAAGATGTGGGGCGAGATCGACAGCGAAACGATGCTGATTACCGCCGCAATGGTCGGCGACCGTCGACCAGAGGTCCGGCTGCCGGCATCAGTGTCGGCCGACTTCGTGCGCCGCAAGTACATCACGTTTGAGCATCCGGGGCTGCAACACATCGAAATCAGCCCCGGATGCGTGGTCGGTCACGATCGCTTCGGCGTGTTGGAAACCAGTGACGGCGGAACGCTGCGCGATCCATTCGAAATGCTGACCGCTTTGGCAACACTGGCCGGCGAGCGTTTCTTGTCGGCCCGCAAGGTCGCCAAAATCCGGACTGGCCGACAGTTGAACATCCAAACGGGAGCGATGATCGGTTCCATCAACGGAACGACGGTCAATGCGGTGATCAACGAGGTCCGCGTTTCAACGCCGGTTGTCGAGTCGGAATCGCCGCCGTCCTACTCGATGCACATCACTGCGGTTGATAACGATCTGGATGTCGTCGCCCTGGTCGCCCGTGTCCCCGTACCCGAGGCCGTCCGATGAACCCACGGCCCGGATTTGCATTTGAGGCGATCGCAACGAGCACTGCGCTGGCATTTGAGGAGGGTGCCGGTCCGGACGGCGAAGACAAATTCTATTTCTTCAATGCCAAGCCGATCGAGTACACCGAATCGAATGTGAGTGCCGGGGTGGTTCAGTGGCAATACGGCGAACAATCGACTGCCGACCCAGTTCGCACACGCAACGCGATCAACAACAACATTGTCGTCGGTGACCGATTGGTGATCATGCTCGGCGCTGACGGACTCGGTATCGTTCTCGTGAAGTTATGCTGAGGGTGATGCGATGGGCGATTGCTTGAGCGGAAGCGGCTGCTGCTGTGTCGACCTGACGGTTACCGAAGGCGACAACGAAAGCAAGTGGGAGCGAACGGACGATAGTGGCGTTACGACGGTGACGATCTTGGTGCCGATCGACATTTGCAATTTCCGATTTTGGTTCCAAGGCGAGCAACCAGAAGTCAACCCGACGCCCGCCGCAGACTTCGATTTTGACGGCACCGCAACAATCCTGTTTCTCGAAAGTCCTAGTGATGATGATGCGGACGCGATTGGAACAATAACGTTTCAAAACGAGGCCGCGTGGGATTACGTCGGTGGATCGTACCCCTATGATCGAAAGTCAGGATTTACGCTTCCGTTCTGGGAACCGACTTGGTCGCTGGCGTGGCACTCTGGCGAGGCGACGATTAACGAAGGCGACCCAACCGCCGGAACGTGCGAAATCGACGTAGATGACTGGGGGTTCGCGTCAATCCAGACACTGAATCATTCGGGATCTGTGTTTGATGGGTTACGGCTTGAGTCTTATGACGGTGTTCTGCTGCTTGGCACTGATAGCAGCAACTCAAACACGCAAATCTGGCCCGAAGCTGGAGTGGCCACCCAGGTTTGGTGGAAAGGCGGTCCAGCGGTGACGGATGTGGAAACACTGAGCGGACAACCGTGTGTCTTTGCCCGTCCTGGCTGCACGTCCCGAAAGGTCTACGTCCGTTACAAAACCGAAGGTGACTTCACGGCTACTAACACATCATTCATTTTGCAATCGGTCAACGATCCAGGCGAAGAAACTTGCCGCACGGAAAGCAGTTACTACGACCCAACCGATGAAGAGGGGAATTGTGAGACACCAACGGATACGTGTTTGGTACTTCCCACTCGACAGTCGCTATTCGTCAAAGCGAGACTTGAAATTACTGATTGGGACGGAACAGGGCCGACGGGAGGACACGACATCGACGAGGTGCTCTGGCTCAAAAGACCTTCGACCGAAGAGCGGCATAAGTGTTGGGCTGAGCAATTACTGAAGCTCCATGGGGAATTCGAGTTTGCCCCAGGCAACTATTACGGTTGGTGGTACGTCATCTTTGCTGAGTTGGTATGTGATGACGGCGTGATGGTCCTTGAAGTTTCACTGAGACGAGCGGGGCAAACGATGCGCGATGCTATATGGCACATCGAACTTGATTACGACGTGACCCACCCAAGCGAGATTCCGACAAGGGTTCTGAACTCATCAAACGCGCTCGACACGCCAGAAAATTCGTCAACGGTAATCACGATCAACTGATGCAAGAGTTTTGCGAGAACTGCCGGCGGATTCATAGCGGGAACCATGTTTGCCGGAAATCAGGTCCGGCAGCATCAGGCAATCCATCTCGATGGGAGTGGCGGCAGGCCGTTCGCAAAGTCTGTAACGAATCTTGCGAGCACTGGGGCAGCGTCAACGGATCGAAAGGATGCACGCTTATTCCAAAGTTGCACCCAGGCAAGAAGCCGTGTGACATCGGCCCCTATTTCCACGCTAAGGGGCTGGCGTGCTTGGCCGATCCGCCGAAGTATCAATCCCGCGATGAAGTTTGCCAGATTGCGTTTCCTGAGTTTCGCCACGAATGCCAGGGCGGATCGCTGGCAATCGTCACAGCGATGATCGGTGATCAGGCAAAGGAGCTTGGGGAATTAACGCTGCCGCCAATGCAGGCTTACGCCGATCGATGTGGTGCCGATTTGGTCGTGATCGACAGGGATCAATTCCCCGCTTGGCCAATCGCAAATAAGTTCGCTGTCGAATCGATCGCCGAAAAGTATGACCGCACGTTGTTTCTGGACATCGATTGCTACGTGCGAGACACGTGCCCCAATCTTTTCGAACGATGCGGGCGTGGCGCAATCTGGATGCACCCAGATCGCCCATTCATTGGCAGCGACAAGTTCCTCAGAAAAGATGCCCGAATCCTCGGCAAGCAAGGCCAGCGACTGCAATGCTACAACACAGGTGTTGCTCTGATGGATCGAGAACACGCCAGCGTTTGGCACCCGCCCGAATGCGTGTCGGAAACAACGCACACGTTAGAACAATCGTCGGTTGAAGTGCGAGCGGTTGATGCCGGACACGCAATCCGCAACCTGCCGACACGATTCAATTCTCAGTATTGGATGGGCCAGCGGTTTTGGCGATCGGTTGATGACGCTCAGATCATCCATTTCGCAAACGCTGACCATTCAACACGCCTCGCTCAGATTGAGCGTCTGGTCAATGGATCCTGGGTTCAACCGATCGTGGTGATGACTACCCCAAGAACCGGTAGCAACCTACTGGTCGACTCATTGGCGACACATCCTCAGGCGGTTTCCGCAAGTGAATGGTTCAGCCCCACATTGACCGGGGTACCGGCTGCCAATCGAGCACGGGGATTGGGCTATTGCAACCTCTTTAAGGTCTTCGAATCCGAGCGTCAGATGGACGGATTCAAAGAGATACGCGATCGCAGTTTTCGAATCTATCTCTACCGACGCGATGTTGATGCGCAGTTAACCAGTTGGAGGCTCGCATGTGAATCCGGGTGGTTCGTAGCGGAGACGCGAGACAAACCTGTTCCGTTCCCAGCAAATGCGACAGAACAAATCGCAGCAGCGGAACGCGTATTTCGCGCGGACGCAGACTTGGCAATCGCTTACGAGGACATGATCGCCAATTGGAACGACACGATCGCAAACATCCTACGTCTTGCCAAATGGAAACTTGCGACTCTCCAACAAGCGAGGCGAAGGATCAAACCTCGCGCTGTCGTTGGTCGCTGAAACGACACCCCTTCCCCTGGAATCACGTCACCGGCGATCGATCGAAACGATTTTGAATCTCGCATCACGCCAAAAAATATGGAATATCCGGACGATAAAGCTCTGTGACGCGGGCACGCTCAATTCCCTCGGGAATGCACACCGAAACGCACGGTCGAAAACTCTGCTACACCGCATCCCCTGTGGGGGGCCTGGGTGGCGTTTTCAGGGATCCCCGCCATTTTCCCCGCGTTTTACGGGGTGAATCGGCGCGCATCGTCCCGCGCAGCGGCAAGCTATCCGCGCCCGAGATGGCCGGAAAATATTTCTGAAATATTTCCGCACCCGCCTGTCCTCGTTTCGAATTGTCCACGTCGACAGGCGGAGGAATCCCGCCGCCGGCGGCGCTGCAGCAATCCGCAACGCCGCGGGGAGCTCCCGCCGGCATCGTTGCCAGAAACGCGGGAGGCGGCCGCGTTGTTAGATTCAAGAATGCCGGCGGCCCGTTGTTGACGGTCTGCGGGGGATCGCGGCCAGCAAGTCGACAGGCGGCCGCTATCGGCCGCGGCGGGAGTAGGGGGCGATGCATCATCAGCGCATAAAAAACGGGGGGAGCGTAGCGATACGCTCCCCCGTAAACGCAACGAGGGGAGCGCAACGCGGACCGATCACATTGGATCGGAACCTGTCACACTCCCCAGCGCTGGGGTTCCCCTCTAATTTGCGCGACTATCGCTAGCCGTTATTCCTCTTCGTCGTCACCCTCCCGATAGTTTCCGTTTATCGCATCGGTGATATCTCCCGAGAGCTCTTGCGCCGCCTCCCGCGTTTCCGGGGAGGTTTCGGGCGCATCGATCACGTGATAGAGAAACGCGGCGACGCGCTGAAGTAAGTGTTTCACGAGTGTCCCCCTCCAATTGCAAACTTCGTTTTTCGGGCACGCGACTTTGCCGCGTTGTTACCCTTTAAGCGTAAACCAACAACAACGCCGCGGCCGTCGATCGACGGTAGACGAATGTCGTGCTTGTCCCCATCGATCACCGGCCATTGTCGGCCATGAATGCGGACCGTTGCGGGGAGCTCCCCCCACGCGGCCGCATTGCGGGTTGTATTCGACGTCGAACACTTGGGCGACATTCCCGCCGCGGCGCAAATAGCTTGCGATGGTGGCGGTATGGTGTCGCTCGTGACGGCTGAACGTCAACGCGTAGTTTGGCGGGAGCTCCCCCGCCAAGTAGGACGCAAACCGGGAGCGTATCTTCGTGTAATCGTAAAATTGCACCCCCGGCCATCGTTCAATAACGTCTGTCCAATCTAAGTCGCTCGCAACGTTCAAGCGTACGACAGGCACGAATTGATCGCGTTCCGCGCGTCGCACGTGGTTTGCGATATCGCGGTTCAATTGGTTGATGAACGATCGACGATGACCGAATAGCCATTGCGTGTCACGCGTTGCCGCGTTGCGACTTGTCGACGTACCACGCAACCCCGCAAACCATAGCACGCATGATGCGGCGCAACCCTTCGATGCCCCCGCGCAAACGTTGTGCCCCGACAGGTTGTGCGGCGCCAACGTGACACCAGCCGACAAGTAGGGGCGCCCCGTTGCAGTATCAACCAACGTTTTCGCCATTTTGGCGTTTTGACGTAGCAACATTATTCTCCACCCTCCCCGCAATCGTCCGCATTGAGCTCGACAGAATCACCGGGCACCATTCCCAGCGTTTCGAATGCCGCAACGATGTGCGAAGCGTAGTCGCACGTTTCGAGCGACTTGTCAGCATTCCAGCCGATCACCGCGCCGTCATCGTCTATTTCCAAAAACGTCAAACGATGAACGTAGGCGACGAATCCCCGCAAATCGTCAAACGATAGTTGTGATGCCGTTTTCACTATGCCGCCTCCCGGATGCTCGTTGCGCGATCGCCACCGATCACCAGGTGATCCAAAACCGTAATGCCCAACATTTTGCCGCATTCGGTCAATTTGTCCGTCACGGCTTTATCTTCCCGACTCGGGGTGGTATCGCCCGAGGGGTGATTGTGAATCAGGATGATAGCGGCCGCGCTGGCTGCGATCGCAGCGCGGAACACTTCCCGCGGGTGCACTAGGGACGCGTCCAACGTTCCGCGGGTGATGCGGACAACGCCGGTCGGCACGTGCTTAGTGTTCAACGTCACAATCGCGAATTCCTCACAATCGCAACGGTCCGCGAAGTAGTCGTGCAGCAAACCCGGAAGCGTATCGCATGCGATGTGCGTTGATGTGATCGGCGTTTCATAGCGGCCCGATCCCTCGTGAATCTTCGCGAGACGCGTTTCAAACACCGGGAGGGCATTGGTGATCTTGTCACGTTGCCGCCGGAGCTCGACATTCAATAGCACGTTGCGACGATTCCACGCCCCATAGCCACGCACACGCGATGCATTGTTAGCCGGGGGTGCTTCAGTGATCGACGGCCGGCGGCCGAATTCGGTCACATACGCCGCGATGAACGCGGGCGCGTCGTTGTCCTCCTCCAAGTATGCGATGGCATCACGGACATAGCTAAACCGACTGATTCTGTCCTCCAATCGCAGCGACACAATGTCGGCCATCGGCACGCGCAACCAGCCATGCGACGGGTCGGAAAGGAAACGGTAGCGGCGTTTCGCCAAGCGTTTTCGGGTATCATCGTTCACGGTGAGAACCTCTAGGGGGTTCGAGCAAGTCGCCGCCCGAGTCTTGACCACTCGGGCGGCGGCGTTTCTTCACGCGTCACGTGACGCGTTTCCGCGGGCATCATCGGCCGATTCCGGCCCCCGTCAACACCGATCGACGCGGCAAAACGCCGATCCGATCGACGATGACCCCGCGCCCCCGCCCCTGTCACCCAGCGGGTCCTTCCGGGGGGGCCACCCCGGCCGTCGCGGGTTCCGCCTCGAACAGCTTTCGCTGGCACCCGCAAAAAAAATCACCGCCACCACCACCACGTAGGAATGGGGGAGGGGCGGTGAATTCGGAGAAAACGGGGGAGTGATCCTTATTTGATCACCGATTCCAGCACATCAAATTGGGTGTCCCGTGCGCGTTGATCCTCAAACGCCTGTTTTTGCTTTTTGATGTGGTCCGCGCGAGCATTGACGATTGAACGCATGACGTCGGATACCAGTGCATCGTCCGATACCTTCTCTTCAATGATCAGTTCCAGCAGCGTTTCGTAGATTTCGCTGGATACCTGCAGCATTTCGAATCGCCGAACGTTCGGTTGGATCACAAACCCGATGTTTTCGTACGCGACGTGTTGACGGCGTTCTCGGGGTGACGCGTCTCTCCATTGACCGATGGTGCAGTTTGGGATTGGCGTCCACAGCCCTGGGAAATCCCCATTCTTGATGCCCTGATTCTTTTTGATGTGTTCGCGAATTCTGTCTTGCGAGACGCTGTCCAAGTTTTCGAGCGGAACTCGTTGTGGGATCAGAAAAGTGACCGTGTCCGTTGTCGCGTCGACTTCCAGTATCTCCGCGCGAAAGGCCTTCCCGTTTGTGAGTTTCCAAGCCTCGATTCCTTGTCCGGAGGCAACAGACGACAACGCTAGGAACACGAGAACGAATCGCATCGCAAATCCTTGTAGGGTGACTTCGATTACTGAGCGGATACTAAAGGGGCATCCTAGCAGGGGTGAAGTCACCAAGAGTGGGATTTTCTGTCGCGAATTCCCCATCCACTGGCCTGATCAAAACTTGCGGCCGAGCGCTGACGGGTTTCCCACCGCCCCGAAAAGCCTGCCTGACCGGACGTGTCAGACGGGGTGCATTTTATACCCCGGCAGACAGAAAGAAATGAGCTGATCGCTAAACCCCGGCGATCGCGGCACGGATGGGCAGTGGGGCCAGACGCACTACTTTGATTGACAACAGTGTTCAAGCGTCGCTATGTTGGCGATGTTCAAAAATAACGGCGGGCCGGCGAGGTGTGTCACCACCAGCGCCGGAACCGCGACTCAACCATCCGCGTACACGGACGGGAATCATGGCCACTTCCGCGCCGCTGCCTTTCGGCAGCCATTTTCTACCGCATTGCCGCGGTCCGCCGGAACCCCTATGCGCACGAAAAAAGCACCGCCGACAGACGGTGCCCTTCGTGTTTTATTGTCGCTGGCTGACCAAGTTTCTCAGGCCAAATCAACCAGCAATTACCACCCGTTTTGAAATCACCGTATAGGGTGCTCGCAACCGGTCTACACAAAAAGTACCACCTGACCGGCGGCGCGTCAAAAGGAAATTGTCATGCCGGGGAAAATATTGGTCAATCGGTTACGCGAATTATTAACACAGCAGGCAGCAATTCAGAAACAAGAACTAGACCTGCGGGTGGAGATTCAGATTGTCGAAAGGCAACTTCAATTGCTATCTCTTGGTGGCGGCACGTCGGTCGTGCCGGTTGACGAAAACCAGCAATTCATCGAGAAGTACCGCGATCAGCTGGAGCCCGAGGATATTGAATTTTTGTCCAAGAAGTACCGCAGCACGAAGGAAGTGGTCGAGTACACGGGATTCCCTCGCACATCATTGCGGCGGGATGCGTTGGAACGCGGGACCATCGAATACCGGAAGGATGAAAACGGAAACATCCGATACAAAACCATCTCCGTGATGCGGAAATTGCTGAATGTCAAAGCCGAGGAAAAACGATAGCGGCGCTTGGACGCTGGTGGTGCAGTACGCCGGCCAGCGTCGGAAACTGACACTTGGCAAAGTGCCGAAATCACACGTTGACGACTTTTGCCGCAACGTGGAGGCGATCATCGAGCACGTCAAATACGGAGGAAAATCGCTCGGTCCAAGGCTGCAAACGTGGATCAACAACCTCGCCGACCGACACCGTTTGCAGCTATCGGAAATCGGTCTTTTTGAGTACCAGACGGCCCTGACAGTTGGCCAGCTGGCGGACCTGTACGTCGCGGATTACAAAAAGCAGAGCCACGCCGACTCGACGAAAACGAAGGTCAAAAGCACGGTCAAGAATCGCCTCGGAAAGCTGCGAGAGATCTCGCTATCGGACATTGAGCCAGTCCAGCGGTCCGCCCGGCAAAACGCGGAGCCGGTATTCTCCGACGCGGCGAAGTCCACCCTGGCCGACTTCAATTCCTGGCAGCGGAACCACTATTCGGCCGCAACGTGGACCCGCGACAATAAGCTGCTTTCGTCGATCGGGATCTGGGCGGTAAAACACGGCTACTGCGATCACAACCCGTTCGTTGGGATGCCCACGGCGTCGATGGTCAACGAGGAACGGCTGGAATACATCTCGGCCGAGATGGCGATCGACGCGATGGAGCAGTGCTACAGCCCCGACATCCGCCTGACGATCGCGATGGGGCGATTCGCCGGGATGCGGACGGATTCCGAGGTCCGCACGATGAAGTGGTCCCACGTCGACGTGGACGGCGGCATCCTGACCGTCATCGACAGCAAGAAGAAAGAACCCCGAAAAATGCCGCTATTTCAGCGGATTCGCGACGAATTGGAGCGACAGCGGGCGGTCACCGGGCACACCCGCTACGTGGCGTCGTCTGACATGCGGCGGGCGTCGTCATCGACGAATTACCAGCGGATCAAGGAAGCGGTCGAGCGATCGGGCCAGACGGCGTGGCCCCGGCTGCGGCAGAATCTGCGATCGAGCTGCGAGAATGACTTGCTTGAGATCTTCGATGAACGGCTGGTGACGCAGTGGATTGGGCATACAGTCACCGTAAGCCGGAAGCATTACCAGAAACTTCGCCCGAGCGATTACACCAATGCGATCGAGGTAGCAGCGTCACACGGCCTGAATAAAGTCTTAGACGAATAAGATCTTGGGCAGGCACAAAAAAACGCCCAGCATCCGCTGGGCGTCGGGCCGAAGATCTCTCTCAAGTCTCTCCGGTGGTGTCTGGAAGTAGCCTGAACCGGTTCTCATTGGCTAAGTCCGCCATCATTCTACTTGATCCCAGGTGCGCGCCAAACACCCCCAGGTGCGCATCGGGTGCGTTTGCCGAAAACACGCCAAACCTCTCTTTTCGCCGGTCGCTCTCTTGGCCGGCAGCGTCCACGACGCTGAAAACCTGCAATTGTCCAGCTAAAAACGCCGGACGCTGAGCGCCCGGATGTACCAAAAAGCTGGGCGCCCGCGCCCAAGCGAAAAATAGTCGGGACTCAAAAAACCCGTGTTTTAGATGGGTAATGGGCGTTGAGGGACTCGAACCCCCGACCCCCTCGGTGTAAACGAGGTGCTCTGAACCAACTGAGCTAAACGCCCGAGCGATTGAGGGAAGCGCCGCGGTGGACACGGAGCGGGATGTGACAGCGCCGTCACGGATTGGGCCGCAGCGGGTGGCTCGCTGACGCAACCGGTCGGACAACCGGGCCACATCGATTACGCTTCGCTCGTGGACGCACTTCGCGTCCGGGATGTTGTGGAAAGCATCGACCGGGGAGTGTCGGGCAGTGACAGAATTCCGCCCCATGGACAAGTTTTCCCGTGATGCCGATTCCTAGCGACCGAGCATTCGTGCTCGCTTGTTGCGTCGCTCGGCCTGGATCTTCTGGCGGCGACGGATTTCGCTGGGTTTTTGGTAATGCTCGCGGCGACGCATTTCTTTTTTAATTCCGCTGCGTTCGACCAATTTGCGGAACCTTCGGACTGCCTCTTGGATTGTTTCGCTGTCACGGACCATCAACTTAACCATTGTTTCTCCATCTGCATCGTTGGAACCTCTGATTTCGACCTGGAATCGCTACCACACCCAATTCACCCTCGCGATGCTTGCCGCCGCCCACCAGCGGGTGGTGCCGGACCGCAAAATTCACTTGAGGGGTCAACTGAGAGACGCGGGAGTGTAACGATCGGCATACCACTCCCGCAACGGCCATCCTTTTCGGTTTGACCAGATTTCCTCGGGTTTTTGCGGTTTTGTGTCCATTTTGCTCGCGGGGTCGTGGATTGAGCAGATTTTCAGCAGCCGGCAATCTTTACCCAGTCGAGCTGACTGGTTTGTTTGGAGCCGCACGCACTTTCCCACCCCAATTCGTCCGATGGCACTTTCGTTCGAAGACCTGACACCCTTTGCGACGACAACGACGAAAGCTGCTGCCGATGGCCGTTCCTCCACATCATTTCGACGACGAACCCGCTGAATCACAGCCCGGTGGACTGCTGGGCGAATTGGAACGGCGGCAGGATGAAGTGCTGGACAAGCTGGACGACCTGGACGCCAAACTGTCCGAAGTCCTGAAAGGTCTGGAGTCGTCGTCTGATCAGGCGGGCTCGGATCGGGCGGGCATCTTCTCCGCCGGCCGACCGTCCGGAGACGCCGGATTCCAACTGGGCGATCTGGTGGAGACGCTGCTTGACGAGGAGGCCGCGGATGAGGCGGCTGACGACGAAGACGATGACGATGACGATTTCGAGTCGGCCGAGGATTGGGCGTAGCGGTGGACTGTGTACAGACGCTCGCATTT
This sequence comes from Stieleria maiorica, assembly GCF_008035925.1. Taxonomy (NCBI): domain Bacteria; kingdom Pseudomonadati; phylum Planctomycetota; class Planctomycetia; order Pirellulales; family Pirellulaceae; genus Stieleria; species Stieleria maiorica. Next base: position 3,020,995 of record NZ_CP036264.1, on the reverse strand, counting down.
GCTCTGTTCCAGAGGCGTCTGACGTGCCCCCCCACGGATGTGATGCAGCCAATGATCCGTGGGTTCGCGCTGCCACCGGTGGGTTTTCAACCGTCGGCCTTGTTCCCCAGCCCGTGTTCGCAGCCCGTGTTCCCAGGTTCCACCTGAGGTCGGGAGGTGCCTCGGAGGCTCCGCTTGCCAATGACGCGCGAGGCGGGAGCCTCTGGAGCGGTGCGTTACAAGGCGGGAGCCTTGTAACGAGTTGGATGAGTTGGATGACGAGGCAGGGACACGCGGGGAGGCGGATCACGTTGCCTGATAGGCGTCGCGCAGGATCTGCATCGTGTGCCTGGGGCGGATCGCCGAATCGCGACGCTCCAAGTGGTTGGCGATCTGGGTCAGGCAGCCGATGTTGCCCATCGCCACGACGTCCGCTTCGGTCGCCACGATGTTGTCGGCCTTTTGACGCCCCAGCGAATCGGCGATCTCGGGCTGATCGATGTTGTAGGTTCCGGCCGAACCACAACACAGGTGCCCGTCGGCAATCTCCAGTAACTTCAGCCCCGGCACCTGCTGGAGCAATTGTCTGGGCTGAGCCCGAATCCCTTGCGCGTTGGCCAAGTGACAGGCGTCGTGATAAGCGACCGTCAACGTCGATTGCGATTCGGGAAACGGCGCAAGCCTGCCCAGGCGACTCAAGTAGACCGAGACGTCACAAACCCGCTTGGTGAATTCGACCGCACGGGATTCATCCGCGGTGCCCTTGAGAATCAAGGCGTACTCGTGCAATCCGCTGCCGCAGCCGGCCGCGTTGGTCACGATCGCATCGACATCGCTGGGAAACGCGTCCAAATTCTGTTTCGCGAACTTCTGTGCTTGGGCCAGGTTTCCTACATGCCAGGACAACGCGCCGCAACAGCCCTGTGACTTCGGCACGACCACTTCGACGCCGTTCCGGTTCAGCACGTCGATCGTCGCGGCATTGATGTCGGGGTCCAAAACGGTTTGCGCACAACCGGCCAGCAGCGCGACGCGTCCGCGCCGCTCTCCGAGCGCCGGATAGACCTCGCGCAGTGGAATCGATTTGGGCAGCGCCGGAGGCAACAGTTCCAGCATCACGCGGATCGGCCCCGGCATCAGTCTGGCAAACGGTTTCACCAAGCGCCCGGTACGCGCCGCCATGCGGAACCGCGCCGGGTACGGCAGCGTCCACTGGGCCAGTGTGCGTTTAAATCGTTCGGCCAACGTTCGCTTCCGTTTCGGTTCTTGGATCGCGCGAAACGGGCTGATCAAATCGCCATAGGGGACTTCCGAGGGGCAGGCGGGGACACAGGCCAAACACCCCAAGCAGGCGTCGATGTGCGGCGCCGCGGTTTCGATCGGCAGCGAGCCCTCCAAGACCTCCTTCATCAAAATGATTCGGCCGCGCGGCGAATCCGTCTCGCGTCCCAACTCCTGATAGGTCGGACAGGCTGACAAACAGAACCCGCAGTGGACGCAGGTGCTGACGGCCTTGGCCATCGTCTCGCCCATCGGGCCGTGCTGGGCGGTCTTAATGTCGTGTCGCATCCTTATCCTTCCAGGCCGGGGAAACGACCGGGTGGGTCCATCGCATGTTTGATCCTGCCATCGATTGCGGCGGCGCGTTTGGCACCAATCGTCCAGCGGCCGAGCGGTCCTTGGTCGTCGCGGATCACCAATCCGGTCAGCGAGGATTCGGCAAGGAACGCATCGACGTCGTCCAGCATGCCGCCAGCGGCGGCCAGCCATCCGATGCTTCCGGCGACGCTGGTGTGTAAACAAACGCGGTCGCGACGTTCGTCACACCAAGTTGCCAAACGCTGCATCTGTTGCAAGTCCATCGGAACCTTCACGATCGCGGGCCGATCCGGTCCGCCGAAGCGGAGATTCATTAGCGGCGCCCATGCCTGGGCGGATTGCTCGCCGGACATCGGGATCAGGTCACGGTTTCCGATCGAACGTGCCATGTCCGCGATGATCGCATCGCAGACGGTTTTGGGGCCGCCCATGCGAACCCAGATGGATCGAGATTGGCAATGATAGTCGATCGCATCGAGCTCCCATCGACCGCGCGCCGCATCACCGATCGCGGTCGCAGCATCCTGGTGGTCGTCGCATTGCAATTGGTAGCTGTGAAAGTCGCTCGGGCGCGGGAAGACTTTGAAGGTCAATGCGGTGATCGCTCCCAGCCGGCCACAGCTGCCGACCAACAGTTTGGGAATATCAAAGCCCGCCGCATTCTTGACAACTTTCCCGCCAGAATGGATCAGATTCCCGTCGCCGGCGATGAATTGGGCGCCGAGGACAAAATCGCGGATGCCGCCGTAGCGGTGACGCCCCGGGCCGCTCAGTCCCGCGGCCAGCGTTCCGGCGATCGTCGCGTCGGATTCGACGAGCATCGGATCAAAGGGCAGGTATTGATCCTTTTCCGCCAGAGTTGCATTGATCTCACGAAGCGTGGTTCCCGCCAGCGCGGTGAACGTAAACTCCGACGGCTCGTATTCGATGATCCCTGTCAGCGACCGTGTGGTGACACGCTGTGTCGATTCCGCCGCGGCCGAGAGCGCGGGTTTGCTGCGGTTGCCGACGACCACGATCGAATCGCTGCTGCGCACCAGCTCCTGCAACGCCGCGACCGAATCGACTTCGACAAGGCCACTCGGCTGCGCGCCGGCACGGTTGGATTGCAATTCACTCACGGCTGATCACCCCGGCCTTTTCCAGCGGATGCAAGCCGTGACCGGACAACGCGGGAGCCTCCGCGCCGGGAAACATCTTGCCCGGATTGGCGATCGTCTTTGGGTCGAACGCGGCTCTTAAACGATGCATCAATTCCATCGTCGCAGAATCGTACATCTTGGGCAGAAAGTCCCGCTTCTCCATCCCGACGCCATGTTCGCCCGTGATCGAGCCGCCCATTTGGACGCACAGGTTCAGGATCTTTCCGGCCAACGCTTCGGCACGCTCTAATTCTCCGTCGACCGAATCATCAAACAGGATCAACGGATGCAAGTTTCCGTCGCCGGCGTGAAAGACATTGGCCACACGCAGCCCGGAGTCCTTGGAGAAAGCCTCGATCGCTTCGAGTGCTTCGCCCAATCGTTTCCGCGGGACGACTCCGTCTTGGACCAGAAAATCGGGGCTGAGTTTTCCGACCGCGGAAAAGGCACTTTTACGACCGGCCCAAATCCCGTCGCGTTGCCGGGCGTCGGCCGCGACGACGGTTTCGAATGCCTCGGTTGACGCAATGACCGATTCGAGCTGCTTCCGTTCGGCGTCGATCTTTTCACGCGGCCCCTCGAGTTCGACGATCAGTACCGCCGCGGCCCCCTTGGGGTACCCGCACGACGTCGCCGCTTCGGCCGCTTCGATCGCCAGCGCCTCCATGATTTCCATCGCACCGGGCAACAGCCCCGAATCGATGACCGCCGACACGGCGTCGCCGGCGGCGCGCAGCGACCGGTACCCGACCAGGACGGTGTGGAAACATTCCGGCTTGGGGAGTAATCGCAACGTGATGTCGAGCGCCACCCCGAACAAACCTTCGCTGCCGCAGAACAGTCCGGTGAAATCCGGACCGACCGATTCGAGGCTTGGACCACCGAAGGACACGATTTCGCCGCTGGCGGTGACCGCGCGAATCCCGATCACGTGGTTGCTGGTCATGCCGTATTTCAGGCAGTGGGCGCCGCCGGAATTGAAAGCGATATTGCCGCCGATCGTGCAGATTTTTTGGCTGGACGGGTCCGGTGCGTAGTACAAGCCGTACGGTGCCGCGGCGGCGGATACCTGCAGGTTGATCACGCCGGGCTGTACGACAGCGATGCGGTTGTCCGGATCGACCTTGATGATTTGCCGCAGACGATTCAGCGAGATCACGATGCCGTCGGCCACCGGCATCGATCCACCGGACAAACTGGTACCACTGCCGCGCGCGACGAAGGGGATCGAGTGCTCGTGGCACCAACGCACCGTTTGGACGACTTCCGCTTCGTTCTGCGGAATGACAACACCCAGCGGCCGACAACGGAACGCGGTCAGCCCGTCGGACTCGAACGCCGCCCGCGACGCAGCGTCTTCGCTGAGCCGACCGGGCGGCAACAGTTTGCGAAGTGATTCAAGGGCGGTCGAGGACATGGTCGGGAGGGTGTGGAGGCGGGCGGATGACGCGCTACGATCAAAGCGTGACAAGGGCTGTACGGGTATCTTACCCCGGGGAGACCGGGGAACGCAGGGGCACTGGCGCGAAGTTGTGACGCGAAGTCACCAACAGCACGATAAAAACGTCACTGAGGAGGTCGCGCATTTGCTCCCCGACCGGCCCGAATCTCAAGGGCGGTCAATGCCCACGGATGGCAGCGCGAACCCACGGATGTTATGCGGTCGGGGATCCGCGGGTTCGCGCTGCCATCCGTGGGCTTGTTTGGTTTCCCCGAACCTCCATCCCGAACGCCCCCCGAGGAAAACAGGCCCCGACAGGGAACGATGATTCTTGGGGTGGTGCGCACGGCGATCAGAGATCGCGGGGCGACCGCCTGGAAAGGCCGTCGTACTTGGATGTGCAAGCGTGACAGGCGGGTGGCTTATCCCGCCGGGAGGCAATCTTTGAGTGCGGCGAGCAGGGTGGTGACGTTTCTCTTGGATGCCGATTCGCCCATCAACCCGATCCGCCACGCTTTTCCGGCAAACACGCCCAAGCCGCCTCCGATTTCGATGTCGTACTCGTCGAGCAAACGCCGGCGGATGGCTGCTTCATCGATGCCGTCGGGGACCGCAACGCAATTCAACGTGCAAAGTGAGTGATCAGGAATGTAGCTGAGGCCCAGCCCCTCCAGGCCCTCGCGAAGCAAACCGTGCATTTCCCGGTGGCGTGCGATCCTGGCGTCCAAGCCCTCTTCGAGCACGATCGCCAGGGCTTCGCGGAGCGCGTAGATCATGTTGATCGGCGCGGTATGGTGATACGCCCGGCCGCCACCGCCGGTGTAATAGTTCTTCAGCATCGAGACGTCCAAGTACCAGGAACGCGACTTGCTGGATCGTGCTTCCATCGTTTCGATGGCCCGGTCGGAAAAGGAGACCGGAGACAGTCCCGGTGGACAGGAAAGGCACTTCTGGGTTCCGGAATAAATTGCGTCGATCCCCCACTCGTCGACGCGGACGTCATGACCGCCGAGCGAGGTGACAGCGTCGACGGCAAACAGCATTCCGGCGTCGTGCAACAGATCGCCGACCCCGCTGAGATCTTGCAAGGCGCCGGTGGAGGTTTCGGCATGGACCACGCCCAGCATCTTTGCCTTGGGGTGTGCGGCGACGGCTTCGGCGAATTGATCCGGCGTGAACGATTTTCCCCAGGGAATCTCGACGGCGTGGACGCTCGCGCCGCAACGTTCCATGTTGTCTTTCATGCGGCCGCCGAAGACGCCGTTGATCATCACGATCGCTTCGTCGCCGGGTTCGAGCAGGTTGACCAGGATCGTTTCCATTCCGGCCATTCCGGTCCCGGAGACGGGAAAGGTGAGCGCGTTTTTGGTACGGTAGACTTGGCGAATCATCTCGCAGGTCTCGTCCATGTACCCGATGTACTGGGGGTCGAGGTGCCCGAGCGTGGGAGCGGAAATCGCTTGTAAAATCCGCGCCGGCACCGTGCTGGGGCCTGGCCCCATGAGCAATCGTTGTCGAGGATGAAGTGGAGAGACCATCGTAGATAGGACAGATTAAAGGCTGGTGGGCAAAGACATCGTGGAGGATTCTACGCGAAACCCGTCCCCGCTTCGACCGCCGACCGCCACAATGCCCAGGACCGGGACCGGGACCGGGACCAGGACCAGGACCGTGTCTGTCACCTAACCGACGCGCAATCGCTTGGCGAAACCGAGATCAATGAACAACCCTCCGATGAACGACGAAACCGAACGAATCAAGCATCTGGAGATGCAACTGGCCCATTTGCAACGTCAATACGACGTGCTGAACGACGTCGTGACGGAACAGTCGATGCTCTTGGACCGAGTCAACAAACGCATCTCCAAGTGGGAACAAGAGGTCGACCGGATCAAGAACGTGACCGATTCGGAATCTCATCCGTTGGACGAGAAACCGCCGCATTATTGACTGGGATCCGCAACGCAAAGTTGCCGCCCAGGCGCAGCGACGTGAACAGGGCTTTAGTCGCGGGGGGATTTCATCGCCAACGCGACTTCGGGACGAAGGCGTGAGAAAGCTTCGATGCCGTCGACCGAGACGTCAGTGCCCATCAGGCCGATCGAGACCAATTGGGGCGAATTGGACAGCCGCAGCAACGTGTCGTTGTCGAGTTTGCAGTCGCGAAAGGAGAAACCGGTGGTCAACGGCAATTCGACGTCCGCTGATGCGGGCAAATTGACGTGGCAGTCGACGAAGTTCAGATTCGTGGAAAGCCGTCCGAGCGTGTTGATGGCTTCGGGGGTGAGTGTGGCGAATTGCACCTCGACGCCGTCGATCTCCCAATCATGGTGGCGCTGCTCGCAATTTCCGAATCGCGGTTTGACCAGGGTGACGTAGTCCAGGTTTTTGATCCCACGCAAGGACCGGATCAATTCGTCGTCGACGATGGCGTTGGTCAACCAAATCCGTTCCAACTGGGGCAATTGGGCAACTTCTTCGGCGACGGGGCGATGCTGGCAATCGAAATGCAGGTCGATCAGACGCGGAAAGTGCGCCATCGCCGTCAGCGCTTTGCCATCCAAATAGCCTCCTTCGACATGCAGCGTCCACAGGCTGTCGGTCGCGTCGATCCGCGAAAGCGCCTCGGCATTGACGTCAAACGCCTGTTGCTGACGTGATGCCAGCCCCAGCCACTGGACTTCTTCCAAACACCATCGATCGATGTTCTTCTTCGAAAATGATTCATACGAGACCGCCGCTCGATTCGCTCTTCCGGACCAGGCCTCGCCGAACACCTGGCTCAGCCGCATCGGCAGGTACAACCCTTCTTCGTCAAGATGCCACATCCCCATCTCGACTTGGCCGCCCATTTCCCGCACTTCACTGATCATTCGCTGTCGCACTTGAATGCGTTTGATCCCTTTGCTGTAACCGCCGAAACAAATCGCCAGACACGTGGCGGCAAAAAGCGCAAGTCGAATCGAGATCTGTTTCTGTCCAATCAACAGGACCGTCACCACGATCCACGTCAGACCGAACAACCCGACCAGCATCATCGTCAATCCATACGTCGTCCATCCCGGCGGATAGCTGCTGAGGTACGCGACGGCGGCGGTCAAAGCGATGCCGCTGGTGCCCAGCAAGGTGCGATGCCGACCGAGGAACTGGCGCAACGCCGCACCCAACCGTGTCGCTTTGAACCAGATCGCCAGCGCAGCGAGGACGAAGACAAACGCGAACATCCCTCCGCCGGCCCGTTGCGGCTCGAAAACCTGTCGCATCATCATCGAATTCGAACCCGGACCGGACAATTCCGTCAACACCGGAACCGGGGCGTATTTGGCGACGATCGGCTTGGGTGGAGCGGCGTGTTTCGCATTCACCACCGGTGCATCGGAGTAGATGGTGGTGTCGGCAAAACGATTGTCGATTTCAAATCGGATCCGCGTTGGCTGCATTTGCGAATTCCATCGCCTGCGCGCGGTGACCTGTTCGGGGTACCAAAGCCCGCTCGCAGAATCGATTTGAAAAGCATCGATTTCGATCGTTTTGAGTTCCGGCCACCGATCACCCGCAGGGGTCGAATAAGACTGTCGCAGCGGAAGAAGCGATCGATCTTTCGCCAGATAAACTTCGCAATCCGAGACGACATCCAGATCTTCGTTGTTGATCCCGAACCAGCTGACTCGCCAACACGGATGGCCATTGAATTGAACCTCTTCAACACTTGGTTGACCGATCACGGATTCCGGTGGGAACAACTGTTTCTCATGGTCGGCGAGAACCAACCAGTTCAGATGCCGCGAATAATAGAATTCGACAAGAACGCCATGTGGCAACCTCGGAGCACCGTTCCGTTCTTGGGCATACACGTTCGGCGACAGCGGACGATTCGTTATGCCATGGAAAAAACGCATCCGTCCGATCTGGCCGTCGTAGGCGAACACCATCTTCTGCTGAAGCGGTTGGAGACGCTCCGCCCGAAATCGGTCTCCCAATCGCAGAAAATCGTCGCTGTATGAAACCACCGGCGTTCGTTCGGACCAGTCCGTCGATCCGACCGAATCTTGCGATGAATCGTCGCGGACCGTCGGATAGGTTTTGATCGTTCGCTTTAATCCCCATCCCTTGTACGCTTGGCGGATCATGGCGATTTCCGCTTTCAACCGACTCTCACCACTCGCCGATGTCGGCGACAGGGCTTGGCCGTCCGTGATCGATGGCGGTGAAATCTTGCTGATCAACGACGGGGAATCCGCCGTCGCCGCACAGGCGGTTGAGATAAAAACGACGAGGCAGGCGACCAAGCGGAGCTTGTCAATGCGGCGTTCTGAACGCGGCGCTGAGTTTAATTCCACGCAATGAGTCGAGTCTTGAATGAACATCGTGGCTCACAGGTTGCATCGTGCGAACGCTTCGAAAAGCGGGATAAGGTTGGTACACGATAGCGAATCGGCCAGCGCCGAGTCAAAAAGTTTGAGACCGCGGGGAGAAATCAAACGCCTAATCTGGGGTGATCAACGAGCGGGCTTGTCAGGGAATACACTCGACGCACTTGATTTCCGTCGTTGTACCGTCCGTCGATTCAGCGGAGCGGTTCATTGGCGGAGGAGCATGCTGGCGAAAACTCGCCAAGGCGTTCACCCCAACTTGGTCGTTCGTTCCGCCGTCGTGCGAAACGTCACTTAGCGGACTGTCCACGGGAAACGCCGCGAGGAAGAGTCCCATCGCTAGATGTGGCGCAGTCCAGCTGGCAGGGCGCAAAGAAAGAACCGACAACACAACGAGCGTGTTGCCGGTTCTCCATCTGATCAGCCAGTCGTCGATTGAAACGCGACATCCAGCAATTGTGATCGACGCGAGCCGGGTGACGTTCCCGAGCACGCGTTCACACATTGCTGCATCGATCGCTACTCTTTCTTTGCCAGCTCAAAGCCTTTCTTGAACGACTTGTCGCTGTAGATCAGCTTCAATCGGGCTTCGTCATCTTCGGCGCCTTCCGCTTTGCCTTTGCAATTATTGCAGCAGAACGCGACTTCGGTGCCGGCCAACTTGATCGCAGTCGACTCGTTCAATTTCCCACCGCTAAACGGACACTTCTTTTGCACGTATTGCTTGGTCGCGACCAACTGGTGATTGGCTTTGACGGCATACTTTTCGGTGTCCTTGGCAAACTTGCCGGCGCAACCGTTGCAGCAGAAATAGACTTTGGCGTCTTTATAGTCGGCGGACTTGCTCGCGTCGGCGGCTTTTTTCGCCACCACGCATTGGATGTCTTTCAGGTCCACGTCGGCGGTCAAGGTGGTGGCAGTCGCGACGACCAGAACCGCGACGGCAGAGGCAAGAAATCGTTTCATGGTTGGACTCATTTGAGGGGGTGAAACGGAGAGATCGGCAGCCCGAAAGGCGGCGGACACCTTCACAATAGGCAAATTCTCGCTCCAAAACCAATCCTGAGTGCCGTCAGAACGGGAAAAATCCGCAAAATCTGCCGCCGCCGGTCGCCCTCGTCCCCGGGCTCCGCCTCCCGACGATGCGCGAGGCGGAGCCTCGCAACCCGTGCGTGACAAGGCGGAGCCTTGTCACGAGGACCGTCCCACGTGTGATCAGCCGTATCGCGCGAGCGTACGGGCATGGACCATTGAGAGAACGCACCGGGCCCGTAGGCTCGCGCCAAACGGCTGATTAAATCGACAGGCCGTGACGCTTCCCGCTGGCATGGATGGGCGATTCTTAGGATGCTTCGGCGTTTGTCCATGACACGGGCAGGTCGTCTAGAGTCGCGCGCAGAATCTGCAAGATGTCGCCACGGTCCTGCGAACTCAAGTGCCCGTACTCCGGGGAGACATCCTGCCCGGAGAGCACCTGCCACAACCGCTGAAAGACGCGGTCTTTGAGCTGCGAATCCAAGGCTGCGAACGCGGGCGAATAGATCGTGTAGCTGCACGGGTACCGAAACAGCCGCCGCTTGAGATCGAACTGTCGCAGCGATCTGCCGTCCCTGGTCGTCGGGCCCTTTGTTGCGAAGTCGTCGGCGAACGTGTTGGAACACTGGATCTCGGATTCCAATTTCGCTTCATCGACAAACAGCAGGTGATCGACAACCTGCTTGGCCGATCGATCGATGACGGTATCCAAATCCGCCACCTCGTCGGCTGGATCGGTTGATGCGTATCGCGCTCGTCGCACGGCAAAGTTTGCACTGGCGAGTTGATTGTGCATTTCCACCTGATGTTCCAACACCATCAGCGCCACGATGTCGCTGCTGGCGACGGGCCATCGCGACAGGTCAAACTGCCCCTGCAGCGTTTCGGCATCGGACGGGCCCAACGAAACGAGTTGGTCGCCCTCGAGAAACGCGTTGCCCATGTGTTTCATCAAGCCGTGGCCGCCGGTCACGTACCATCCACCCCAGCGCTCGGCGATCGGGCTGGTGTGATCGGTGACGAAAGAATCGAGCAACAGATTGATCTTGCCGCTGCTTCGCGCCATCACACTTTGGATCGTGTGAACCGGCACCTTGCCATGATCGTCGGTCCGTTCGTGGCAGCCCAAGCAGCGAAAATTCTCGCGTCGCATCGAAGGGCGCCGCGGGGACATTTGAATGGTGTAATACACCGCACCCAGTTTGGGATCGGCGGCGGAGATTTCCAACAACGAACTGCCGCGGACCCAGCCGACGTAGACATCGTCGCCGAAAAAAATCGCCCGCGGGTTGGTCGGTGAAATCCGCCCCGTCTGCAAACTGGTTTTCGAGAACACGAGTGCCTGGGACGAGACCGGAACCTGCAGCTCGTCGAGGATCGATCGCAGGTACCCGTAGCCGTCTTCGTAAATTAAATCGAGTTCACCCGAGTCAACCTTGTCGATCATCGCCGACACGCGGTTTTCACCCTTGGTCTCGGTGTAATTGATCGGCGCTTCGTCCAGTCGCGACTGGGCGTGGCAAAACGATTGCACGCTGAAGAAGAACAGCAGTGCTGAAAACCGGAGGGATCGGAGGTCGTGCATCGGAGGTGGGATCGATCTGCAGGGGGATGCCGGACGATGGGGCGAGCAGGGAAGGAACTCCTCGCCTGCGCCGCCAGTTTATCCTACCGATCAAGCAAACGCATCAGCAGCACAAAAGTGGACGCGGAAAGCCGCTTCGTCGTTTTTTCCAGTCAGCTGCGGTCGGATTGGTCAGAAAATTTGTTGGTCAAAAAATGGGAGGCAGGAAGCTCCGATCGCCACCGGTTCAGCCCCCATCTTTTGACCAACAAAGTTTTTGACCACCCCATCTTTCACTCCGGAAGCCACCGTTTTGCCGCCGCGGCGATCAGAACCGGCAACCCGATCGACACGCCCAGCGCGAACGGCAGCCACTGGTGACGTTGGGCGTATTCACCGAGGGCCGAATAGGCGATCGCGATGCCCAGGTTGCTCAGCAGGATCGCCGGCAGGAATCTCCGCCAGGAAAGCTGATGGATTCCCGAAATCAACACGCTCGCTTCGGCGAACACCGGCATCGCCCGCGTCAGCACCAGCACCAGCGGTCCGTAACGCTCGCTGACCTCGCGCATCCGATCAAGATCTTTGCCGCTGGAAAACCACAACGCGAAGGGCTGGCCCCAACGCCGGGCCAACGCAAAGCCGATCACGGCGCCAAGATTCATTCCCACCCAAGTTGCCAGCGTTCCCCGCCACCACCCGAGTTGCCAACCGCTCAGCGTGCTGACCACGCTGGAAGGAATCGGCAGCAAGATGTCCGTTGCCAGCAACCCGATCACCAAAGCCGCGGTCGCGGCGACCGACGGCGGATCTTCGGCGACACCGCGCAGCCAATCTTCCAATTGGCCGCCGAAAAACAGGAACGGCAAGACCGGAACCAACAAAACGACGCACATCAACGGCAACGTGCGGAACAATTCACGCATCACCGGCCTGTCGGAAATCCACCTCGTGATACTCCAACGCCCACTCACGCATGAAGCGGACCTGAACCGGATCGACGCGATAAACGATCAGCTCGGGATTGTCGATCGATCCCAAGTAATTCCGCAGCAACGGATTCGCGTCCCAAATTTGTTGCATGACATCCGCGTCATCCAAGACGGCAGCAACCCCGGTGATGCGAACCTGGTCGTGGCTGTCGTTCAAGTAACACAGCTCGACTTTCGGGTTGGCCGCGATTTCCCCGGTTTTGTGATAGCTCCGCAAATTGGCCACATAAACGGTGAACCCGTCGGTGCGGACCGGCGAGACGGGACGAACGCGGGGTTGATCGCCGTCGATCGACGCCAAATAGGGAAAGCGATCCTGTTTCAAGACCGCTTTGGCAAGCCCGACGACTTGGCCGGGCGCGATCGGTTCGGGCTGGGGCTTGGTCATCACCTGAGTATAGCGAATCGGAACCGGACCGCGTTCCAGTTGAGAACGCGTCGCGGGCGACCTATGATTGCAGGCTCGACAACGCCTTCCCATTTTCGCCCACCCGATCGCCTGGATCACCTACTGATGCGCAGCACCGCCGCCGTCCTCCTGGTGACAGTCTTCACTGTCACGTCATTTGCATCCAACTGGCCCGAATTCCGAGGCCCTTCCGGCGATGGCCAAGCCGGCGACGCGGACCTGCCCGTCGCGATCGACGATTCGGTCGTCAAATGGAAGACGCCGATCCACGGTAAAGGATGGTCATCGCCGGTGGTGTGGGGCGAGCAGATCTGGTTGACGACGGCCACCGAGGACGGCACGAAAATGTCCGTCCTGTGTGTCGACCGCAAAAGCGGTGCGATCGTGCACGACAAGGTGCTGATGGAAAACGAATCGCCGGCCTTTTGTCACCCGATGAACAGCTACGCGACGCCGACACCGGTGATCGAAGCCGGGCGCGTTTACATCCACTTCGGCAGCTACCTGACGGCTTGCCTGGACACCGCCAATGCCGAAGTGATTTGGAAACGCGAGGACCTGGAATGTGATCACCACCGCGGCCCCGCGTCGTCGCCGATCCTGCACGACGGCAAACTGTTCATCGCCTATGACGGTTACGATGTCCAGTATGTCGTCGCGCTCGATAAAGAAACGGGCGAAACAGTCTGGAAAAAAGAACGCCAGATCGACTACGGCACCAACGACGGCGACCGGATGAAAGCGTATTGCACCGGCCATGTGATCACCGTCAACGGTCAAGAGCAACTCGTCTACCCCAGCGCCGTGGCAACGATCGCCTATGATCCGTCGGGCGGTGACACCCTGTGGACGGTCTATCACGAAGGCATGAACGCCTCGGCGCGGCCGTTGTACGGTGATGGGCTGGTGTTCATCACCAACGGCATGGGTTCGATGGTCGCCGTCCGTCCCGACGGCAAGGGAGACGTGACGGGGACACACATCGAGTGGTCCGGTCGAAAAAGTGTCGCCAAGAAGTCGTCCCAGTTGCTCGTCGACGGTTTGCTGTACATGAACAGCGACGACGGCGTTGTCACCGCTCGCGACCCAAGGACCGGCGACGTGGTTTGGCAAGAACGCGCCGGCGGTTCCTTCGCCGCCTCACCGATCTACGCCGGCGGCCGGATTTATGCCTTCAGCACCGAAGGCGACATCCTGACCATCAAGCCCGGCCAAGATTATCAGGAATTGGCCAAGACGAAACTCGGCGACGGCTTCATGGCCTCCCCCGCCGTCGTCGACGACCAACTGATCCTACGCAGCAAGTCGCATCTGTATTTGATCGAGCGGTGACGCTGCCGGCTGACCGGCCGGTTGATTTACTAGCCCACGGCGCGAGCAAGGGGCGAGGCCGTCGTTCAAAAAACTGGCTGGTCAAAAAATGGAGGCCGGCGGTGTGGGTGTTCCTGGTGGCGTTCTCATTGAACAGCCAGATCCAGGAACACCATGTGCGATGGGTTTCCCACGGCGGCGTAGTGGCCGGTGAAATCCAGTGCGCCGGTTTGGCGATTCACCTCGAAAATCGCGATGTTGTCGGCGCGTTGGTTCAGGCAATAAAAGAACCGCCCCGACGGGTCAAAACTGAAGCTACGTGGATAGTTTCCCCGCGTCCACTCTTCGCCGACGTAGCTGAGTTCTCCCGTTTGACCGACCGAAAAGATCCCCACACTGTCGTGCAATCGGTTGCCGGCGTAGACGAATCGTCCATCGGCGGAGACCAGGATCTCGGAGCAGAAGTTGCTGCCGACAAACTCGGCCGGTAGCGTCGAGATGGTTTGTCGCTCCGTCAATCGTCCCGCATCGGAGTCGTAGTCGAACAGCACGATCGTCGACCCTTCTTCTTGAATGCTGTAGAACCATCGCCCTTCCGGATGAAAATGAAAGTGTCGCGGCCCGTCGCCCGGCGGCAGCGAAATCGACGGCGGATCGTTGGCGGTCAGCGTTCCTGTTTGGTCGTCGAATCGCCATATAAAGATCTTGTCCAGCCCCAAGTCGCAGTGCAGCACATACCGTCCCGACGGATCGGATTGAATCATGTGGGCATGCGTTCGGTCGTGACCGCTGATGGCAAAGCTTCCCGGCGGGGAGTTGGTGGCTTGTGTCGGGCCGATCGTTCCGGCGTCCTGTTTGACGTCGACCGGTTCCCCCAGCTGTCCGTCCGCGGCGACCGGCAACACCGCCACGCTGCCGCCGAAGTAGTTGGCGACCAGTAGGAACCGCCCGCTCGGATGCAAGCTGATGTAGGTCGGGCCGGCACCGCCGCTGCGAACCGTCCCCATCGGCGTCAGTTCACCGGAAGATCGATCGATCGAAAACGTGCTGACCGAACCCTCCTTGGCCGCTCCGACACGATCGGTTTCGTTGGCCGAATACAATCGCGTGCCAGCCTCATTGACGGCCAAGCAGCTGGGGCTGGTCCCCATCCGCTGCGTCCCGATCGCGGACAGCTGCCCCGTCGTTCGATCGACGCGAAACAGATGAATGCCGCGCCCGTTGCCCGGCGGCAAGTCGACCTGAGTCGGCAAGACATCCTGAAGCGGCGAACTGAACGTGCCGACGTACGCGATCAACGGCGGCGAGTCTTCATCGCCCTGTGCATGGACAAGCCCACCGACAAATGGACTCGCTGCCGCCAAGGTGACCGTGGTTCTCAGGAAGGAACGTCGGGAACGGAAGGGTTGATTCATCGCAAAAAAGGTCGTGGAGGTGGGGCAAAACAGGAGAGGTAGCAAAGACGCAGCCGCGACATTGTAATCCATACGTGTTGGTGTTCAGGCTTTAGCCGCCCGGGGTCGCTGCTATGCAGCGAGGGGGAATCGCCTAAAGGCTAAACACCAACCTGCGCTAGACCATCGATCCTACCGCGGATCAATCGAACGTTTGCGGACGTGGGCGATGGCGAGGGGAATCACGTCGGCCTGTCCCGCGGTGCTTTCGAAGTGGGGGCTGATTGCCAATACGCGTCCTTGACCATAACGTGCAAACACGATGGCCGGGGCACCGATCATCGTGTCCTTTTGTGGCTCGTAGATTCCGTTCTCGCTGCGGAAGTAGGCCCAGGGTTCAAACTCGGGTAGCGAGTCGTCGTCACCCGCAGAAAGGATCGGGCCGTTTTGATACCGGATCGGTATTGTTCCAGAAACTCCCAGCACCTCTGCCGCACGAGCGGTCAGTTCGACGTCAACGTCGGTGGCCGGTCCACGATACCACATCGACTTTCGCCCCTTGCCGGGGATCTCCACCGTCTTGTTGAACACGGCGGCGTTCATCAAGTCAAGCGACCATGCATAGTGCGACGAACACAGATAGGCACCGGCGCAGATCCCCACGATTCCTCCGCCGTCACGAACGAATCGGCGAACATGATCGCGACGTTGCGCCCCGATCGCGTTGCCTTGCTTGCTGCCCGAACCACCGGGAAACACCAGCACATCGAACTGCTCCAAAACCGACGGGCGCATGTCATCTCGGCCGACCAACCGCACCGACAACTCCGGCCGACCATCAAGGACCTTGAGGACTTTCGTTTCATTCGCGCCCGAATCGTCGAACACCGCCACGCTGGTCATGCCGCGTTGCGGAGCGGGTGTGAATCGATCGACACAGTCCTCGGTGATCATGCCGATCGACAATAGTGCGGTCGACACCATGTGTCGATGTTGACGCGTCCGCAGCGAGATCGGTTGATCTTTGAAGGTCGTTTCGAAAATAAAACTCGCCGCGCCCAACTGTTCGCCACACGCGCGAGCCAAACTGCCCACCACGGGACCGTTTTGGGCCAGCAGATCGAACGGATGTTTGGGATCCATCACCACGTTGACGGATCGTTGGATGCGTTTGGCAAAGTCGCGTTGGCTGGGGAACGCGATCACACTCGACCCGACCGATTTCGGATTGATGCGGTGAAAGTCGAACCCTTCATGTAGATCAAACACCCACTCCGGCTGATGCTGCATGACGAAATCCCAGATCGCGGCGCTCTGATCGGTCAATGCTTCATCGCGCTCGTCCGTAGGAAAACTGCGATTCAGATCGCGCCGCCGGCGGTCGTTTCGATGCTCCGGCGTCCAGCGAATGTCGGCTGCAAGCCCCAGCCGGTTGACTCGGGGAATGACCACCAGTTTCCCACGCTCGATCGGCCAATGACGGATCTGTTCGGCCGCTCGCGCCCCGGCCGGTTCGTTGCCGTGAATGCCGCCGGTAATCAATACCGTCGGTCCGTCATGCCCGCTGTCGATGACGTACCACGGGGTGTTCCAGGTCGCTTTCGCTCCGAGCGTGCCCGAGGTGATGGTTGGCGACGTAACCGATGTCGCGACCTGGCCCTGCGCCGGTGGGCTAGGCCCCACGGCCAGCGCGAATGCCAGAACGAGAAACCAACCGGCAAGGAAGACCTGACCTGCCGGGTGACGATCCGATCGTGTTTTTTGCAAAGCGGAGATGCCTCGACCGAGTTGGTGGATGGTTGGCGGCGGGACGAAGTATAAAGGACGCATCATCCTGGTGTTCCTGCAACCTGTCCGTCCCCACATACCTTCATCAATTCAATGTCGCTCCGTTCAGTCTATCTCGTCTACACACTGTTTCTCGCGGGATTTGTTTCGCAAGCCATTGTTACGCGAGCCCAGCAACCTGCGACGGACACGGCCACTTGGCAGTACTCTGCCGATCAACTGCGGCCGTTTTGGCTCAGCGACGTCGTGGAGCAGGAACCGGTGTTGTTCGTACGTGATCCCGAATCGGGCGAAGCACGCGGAACACTGTTGTTTCCGATTGACGAGATTCTGACGATGCGAAGTTCCTCGGGCGACATCACGTATCAACAGGGCGTGGACTATCAATTCACTCCCGGCAGTCGCCCGATCGTCATCCCCGCCGGTTCACGCGTGGTCACGACACCGCCGTCGGACCTGCGGAGACCGGCGAATTCGCAGAAACATCGGCTGACGCATCGCGACGGGAATGGGGAGATCCTGTTCGGCGCAAACCTGGAATACCACCGGATGCAAACGCACGTGACATACAAGAAAGCGGACGCCTCTTGGCCGCCGTCGATCCCCGCATTCAATCCCGATTCGCTTCCCAGGACGCTTGAAAAGCTGCGTCGCCAAAAGCCGCTTTCGATCGTGTTGCTCGGGGACAGTATTTCGACCGGTTGCAACGCATCACTTTGGGGAGGCGGGGCACCGTTTCAACCCGCATACCAAGACCTACTTGTCGAGCATCTGCGGCGGCACTATCAAACCGAAGTCACGTTGACCAATCTGTCGGTCGGCGGACAGTCGACCCCGTGGGGCATCTCAATGATCGACCAGGTCACGCCACACGATCCCGACCTGGTGATCCTGGCCTTTGGCATGAACGATTCCGCGGGACGTTCGGCGGAGGAGTTCGGTCAGAACACGGCCCAGATGGTTCGGCAAACGCGAGACACGTGCCCCGAAGCAGAATTCATTTTGATCGCTCCGATGACCGGCAACCGGGACTGGGTGCGGTTAAACCATGACGTGTTGCCGAAATACCGCGACCAATTGGCGTCGCTTTGCGGGCCCGGCATCGCGTTGGCCGATATGACCAGCGTCTGGATCGAAATGATGAAACGCAAGAAGGACGCGGACCTGACCGGCAACGGCGTCAACCATCCCAACGACTTCGGGCACCAGGTCTACGCTCAAGTGCTTTCGGCGTTGTTGATCCAATTCGTTTCCAATGAATGAACGAGACGTGCGCGCAATGATCGTCGGGCCGCTCGCTGACCGGGCTGTCGATTTAGTGAGCCGACGGCGCTAGCCGCGGGCCTAGTGGTGCCAGCATCGCCCTTCGAGGCCCGTGGCTAGCGCCATCGGCTCACTCTTGTTTCGGTTGCGATTAAATCGACAGCCCATGACGCTTCCCGCTGGCATGTGTTGCCGATACCTGAGACGACACTTGCGTTATTTAGACAAGCACGACGTCAGCCTTCCAAGGCATCGCTGGTCGGATGACCCCAGCGATCGCCGTGCAAGTGCGAGACTTTACGGCGGACTTCGGCGGGATCGAATCGCGCCGTCAGCCCTTTCAGGTAATCGTTGCGTTGGGCTTCGGAGTCGAATTCCAGCGGTCGCTTTTCGAACAGGTCGTCCAGCGATTTCATGTGACGACGTTCCAGGAAATTTCGTAGCCCATCGACCAGAGTTCGCACCACCGTCGGGCCTTCGCGACAGACCGCCGAAGTGACCATCGCGACGTCGGCGCCGGCCAACAAGGCTTTCACGACATCAATGCTGGTCCCGATACCGCCGCATGCGGCCAGCGGCATGCCGGGGCAGTAGCTGTGGACTTGCATGACCGGCCCGATGATCTTGGTGACCGTTCCCGGTTCGGTCAGTGTCCATTCCGATTTCAACTGGAACGTGTCCAGAGAAATATCCGTGTCGGGCAGTCGTCCGAACAGAATCAACCCCTGAGCGCCCGAGAGCAACCGGCACGAGAGTTGGCTGAGGCGGGTGTAGCTGCGATGCAATTTGACGAACAGCGGAATCTTGATCGCGTGATCGATTTTGGTCACCACGTCGACGACCGCATCTTCCACCTCGCGCGCCGTGCCATACACACTCGGCGGCGGCGGCTGCAGACACAACTCGATTGCCGACGCACCGGCCTGTTCAACTTCCTTAGCAAAATCCAACCAGTTGCCTCCGCTTTCACCGTTCAAGCTGGCGATCACCGGAATCGAGAGCTGCGATGTGGCGCGGGTGACCATTCCCAAGTACGACTCTGCATCCAATCCGGCGTTCTCCACCGGAACCCGTCGACTGCGTTTGAGCAAAGCCTGTTCCTGGGGCGAAAACGCGACCCCTTTGCGATCGTTCCACAACAACACCTGCTCTTGGAAAAGCGAAGGCAACACGATCGCCCCCGCGCCGGCTGAAACGAAGGCGACTTGGCTCGGTTCCTCCGCCGTCATCGGACAAGAGCCCACCACGATCGGAGCTTGAAGATGTAAGCCGCCAAAGTTGGTGCTTAGGTCGATACTCATCGAATTCCCTGATCAAATGTTGGGGCGTGACCCGAACCAGACGCCCGTGACAAGCTCGCGCGTTCCGTCGTGCGATGGTGGTCTCGGCCCCGCCTTTAACCGAGGAAAAGCAAATCGACATTCCCCGGCCCGGCGGGAACATCCAGTCGACAATCGGATCTTTTAGCATCTCTTGTGCCGAATTGAGTGGTCTCCCTCGTTTGCCGGCGTTTCTTTCACGCGAACGGTTCCGGCCTGTAAAGGGGGGCAATCTCGGCGCCAGAGGCACCGCCAAAGCGACACCGACTCATCAGCTGACTGACGACCTGTTCAGACATCGCGCGGACTGCAAAGGTGGATTCGATGGCCGCAGGACACTCGCAAGAAGCCCGTAAGGGTGCGGAGAATGGGCGAATCCGCGCGCCGCGTTCTCAGGTCCAGGCCGGCTCGTGCGGATTCGCACCTTCGACGTGGCGTTTCATCTCTCGGATGAACCGCCTGCCCCGCCGGGCGCCGTCCGATGTCGCCCTCGCTGTCGGCATGGCAGATGCACTTTGTCGGCTGGTGCGAAAAGAACCAACACCGGCGGCCCCGGAGACAAACCGATGGACATGATGAACGCGATGGTGCTGCCCGGGATCGTCTCGCTTGACGATTGCCGCACTCCGCTGGAGTTCACCTCATTGCCGATCCCGGATCCGGGCCCGGAATCGCGGCACAAATCCCGATCCGTCCAAGAGTCGAAACCTACACGCTCCGACAGGCCAACCGGGCGCTGGTGGAACTCAAGCACGGGCACGTCCGAGGCGCAAAGGTGATCGTGATGGATGGGAAGTAGGACGTGGTCCGGTCGGTTTTCCTAGCCATCGCGGAAAAGGGGGTAGGAAGATTTCGGGGTAAGAAAATGATGAGTTGCACCATCCATTCGCTCGGGCCAATTTTCCTACCTCCAAAATCTTCCTACCTCTTCGCCCTGCCATCGGTGGGCTACTCCCAAACCGCCTCTGTGTTTGAGTCGCGAGTTGGACCAGAGTCGTAAATTGCCTGTCGCGTGTCGCAGTTTCCTCTCGCGGCTTCGGCTCTCAACCGCCATAATGAGGCTCCCACCTGTCCGCGGCATTTCACCTGAGACCATTGTGTCTGGGAAAAAGCCTGCCTAAGCCGCGGCATCGAACTTCAGCTAGAATATCTGGTTCGTCCCCCAATTTCGCTCATTCTGGAGATGAAGTGAATTCGATTCGGAAATTTGCTTGGCGCTGCCTGCTAGCCACCGGCTTAGTGACCTACTGCTTGGTGGGGTCCGCAACGGGCACAGCACCGAACGCCACCGCATCGAGCACGGAAAAGTTGGAGTTCTTTGAGAAAGAAGTCCGTCCGTTGCTCGCCGAGCATTGTTATTCCTGTCACAGCACGACATCAAAAACCATCCAGGCAGGCCTGCGGGTCGACAGTCTGGCGGCGATGCTCGAAGGCGGAGACTCCGGTGAAGCGGTTGTTCCCGGCGACGCCGATGGCAGTCTGTTGATCGAAGCGGTGCGCTACGATTCGTACGAGATGCCGCCCAAGGGGAAGCTGCCGGACGAGGACATCGCGACGCTGGAACGGTGGGTGGAAATCGGAGCTCCCTGGCCGGAAGAAGATGCCCCGGCAGAAACGGTGACGCGGCCCGAATTCGATCTCCGGCAACGCGCGCAAGACCACTGGGTGTGGCAACCGGTTGGTTCGCTCGAGGTCCCCACGGTCCAAAACAAAACCTGGCCACGGCTTCCACTGGATCATTTCGTGCTTCACCGTCTCGAACAGGTGGGTTTGCAACCGGCCGGCGACGCCGACCGATCGGCACTGTTGCGTCGCGTGTCGTTCGATTTGATCGGGTTGCCGCCGACACCCGAACAAGCCGAACAATTTCTCAGCGACGACTCCCCTCAGGCACTCGAGCGACTCGTCGACCAACTGCTCGATTCACAGCACTTCGGTGAACGCTGGGGCCGACATTGGTTGGATCTGGTCCGCTACGCCGAATCGCGCGGCCACGAGTTTGACAACGATGCGATCAATGCATACCAGTACCGCGATTACATCATTCGCGCGCTGAACGCCGACGTGCCCTACGATCAATTGGTTCGCGAGCACATCGCCGGAGACCTGTTGGCCGATCCGCGAACGAACCCGGACGAAGGATTCAATGAATCGATCTTAGGCACCGGATTTTGGTTTCTCGGCGAATGGGTTCATTCGCCGGTGGATATTCTCAAGGACGAAAGCGATCGGTTCGACAACATGATCGACGTCATGTCCAAAACTTTCCTGGGCGTGACGGTTTCTTGTGCCCGTTGTCACGATCACAAATTCGACGCCATCTCGACTGCGGACTACTACTCGTTGACCGGCTTCTTGCAGGGCAGTGATTATCGACAAGTCCGATTCGAATCGATCGACCACAATCGCAAGGTTGCCGAAAGACTGGCGGCGGTCGATGCCAAGTACCGCGACTCGGTCCAACAGTTGCTCACCGAGCATCATTTGTCGCGCGAGCCGATCGGCCCGGTCGACGATGAATTGGCGGCAGCGGTCGTATTTGACTATCAATCCATCGCCACCGACCAGTACTATCAAGACGGGTTTCTGTTCGGTGACCGACCGCGCCAAGCCGGCCAGCCCGTCGTCTCCGCCAAAGACGACAAGCCGGTGATCGAATTCGCGCCCGTCGCCGCCGCGGTCAGCGATCCGTTTTGGAACGGTTTGGAATCGGTCAGCGAAACAGGGATGGGCGATCGAAGCCGTCTGGCCAAGTTGCCACGCAGCAGTCGCACCTTACGCACCCCCACCTTCACCTTGACCGACGGCAACGTCGCCTGCCTGGTACGCGGTGCCGGCCACGTCGTCGCCTGCGTGGACTCGCATCGTTTGGTCGCCGGACCGCTGCACGGCGAGACGATCAAGGCGATCAAATCGACCGATGATTGGGTGCAACTGAATCTGAAACGCTACGTCGGCCACCGGCTGCATCTGGAATTCACACCGGATGAAAACGCCCAACTGGAAGTCTCGCTGGTCACCCAGGGGGCCTCCAAGCAGATTCGCAATCAATTGAAACAACGCCAGGAGTCGATCGCCGCGGGCGTGGAGAAACTGGCAGGCAAAGCCCGCGAACTCCTGCCAAACGAACTTTCCGAAATCGCGCGTTTGTGGCAACAAGAACGAACGCAGTTGCAGTCCCAGATCATGCACCGGTCTCGACTGGCCATGGCGATGATGGACGGCAGCGGTGAAGACGCACACGTCTACATCCGCGGCAATTCATCCAAACCCGGCGAGATCGAACCGAGGCATTTTTTGACCGCCATTTCCGGAGACGCCCCGATGGATATCCGATCGGGAAGCGGCCGACTGGAACTGGCCGAACACATCAATGATCCCGCCAATCCACTGACCTCCCGCGTCATCGTCAATCGGATCTGGCACTACCTGCTCGGTCGCGGCATTGTCCCCAGCACGGATGATTTCGGGGTGCTGGGCCAACGCCCGACGCACCCGAAATTGTTGGATCATCTGGCGACCCGCTTTCGTGAAAACGGCCAAAGCCTGAAACAGATGATCCGTCTGATCGTGCTTTCGCGGACTTATCAAATGTCCAGCCTGGCCGATGAATCCGCGGTGGCCAGCGATCCGAAGAATTTGCTGTATCACCATCGCCCGCCCAAGCGTCTGGAGGGTGAAGTGATCCGCGACGCGTTGTTGTCGATCTCCGGTGAATTGGACCCGAAGCTGTTCGGCGAACCGATTCCGATTCACCTGACCGCGTTTATGGATGGACGCGGCCGTCCCGGAAAAAGCGGACCGCTCGATGGTGCCCGACGACGATCGATCTACACCGCCGTTCGACGCAACTTCCTCTCGCCGTTCATGTTGACCTTCGATACCCCCGTTCCCTTCAGCACAATGGGACGGCGGAATGTGTCCAACGTTCCCGCCCAGGCGCTGATTCTGATGAACGATCCGTTGGTGGTCGATCTGGCCGGCAAGTGGGCCGGGCGTGCCGTCGCATTGCATTCGCAAAGTGGGCCACGGATCCGCTGGATGTACCAGTCGGCGTTTGCGAGACAACCGACCGATCAAGAGTTGGCCGTCGCCGACGCGTTCTTCAAGACCCAACAAGACGCCCGCAAGGTCGGACCGGACGATGTCGGTTTGTGGAGCGATTTTGCCCACGCGCTGATCAACACCAAGGAGTTTATTTTTCTGCGATGACCAAGCACGCCCACTATCATTGCCGACGGTATCAATCCGCACCGACCTCGCGACGCGACATGCTGCGTCGCTGCGCCAGCGGTTTTGGCGCGGTGGCCCTGGCCGGGTTGGCACAGGATGCCGCGTATTCACTCGAGTCTTCTTCCTCGGATGAACTTGGCAAAGCCGGCCACGGACCGCATCACCTGGTCCGCGCCAAGAACGTGATCTTCTTGTACATGGACGGCGGACCGTCGCAGATCGACACTTTCGATCCCAAACCGCTGCTGACCAAATTCAACGGCAAAGACCCCGCCAGCCTGTTCGACGTCGAACCGACCCAGTTCAACAACAACGGCACCGTGCTGGGCAGTCCGTGGGAATTCAAACAACACGGCGATTCGGGGATCCCGGTCAGCAGTCTGTTCCCCCACGTCGCGACCTGCGTCGATGAATTGGCGGTCGTGCGATCGATGGTTTCCGAGTTCCCCGAGCACACCTTTGCCAACTACTTCTTGCACACCGGCAGTGGGCTGCAGGGACGCCCCAGCATGGGCGCGTGGGTCAACTACGGACTCGGCAGCGAGTGTCAAAACCTGCCCGGGTTTGTCGTCATCAACGGAGGCCTGATCCCGCCGGGCGGTTTGGATTGTTTCGGCAGCGGGTTCCTGCCGGCCAGCTACCAAGGGTCGGTGTTCAAACCCTCGGGAAGTGGCGTCGCCAACATCACCCCGACCGAACCGTCGCCAGTCCGGCAACGTGAAAAACTGGACCTGATCGGCCAATTGGATGGATTCGCCGCCGGTCACTTCGGCCGACACGACAGTCTGGATTCCGCGATCCGCAACTATGAACTCGCCTACGCGATGCAAATGGCGGTTCCCGAAGTGATGTCGATCAACGACGAACCGGCGCACGTGCAGAAAATGTACGGGATGGAATCGGAATACGAGCCGACGCGGATTTATGCCGCCCAATGTTTGATCGCTCGCCGCATGGTCGAAAGCGGCGTTCGGTTTATCGAACTGACCTGCCCCCAAGTCGGCGGAGACCGCTGGGATCAACACGGCAATCTGAAACAGGGGCACGAGAACAACGCCCGGGCGGTCGATCAACCCATCGCCGCGCTGCTGAAAGACCTTCGCCAGCGAGGCATGCTGGATGAAACCCTGGTGGTCTGGGCGGGTGAATTCGGACGCACGCCGTTCGCCCAAGGCAAAGACGGCCGCGATCACAACCAGTTCGGTTTCTCGATCTGGATGGCCGGCGGCGGCGTCAAACGCGGAACCACCTACGGCGCGACCGACGAATTCGGTTACAAGGCGATCGAAAACCGGGTCGAAATCCACGACCTGCACGCCACGATGTTGCACCTGATGGGCGTCGACCACACCCGATCCACGTTCCGCTTCGGCGGCCGTGACATGCGATTGACCGACGTCAAAGGCCACGTGATCCACGACATCATTGGCTGACAACATGCGCAGTATTGCTTCGTCCATCGTCATCTTGTCGTCATGCATACTGTTTGCGGCGGCGGGGTTCGTGACGCATAGTGACACCAACCTGTTTTTGAACGGGGTGGCGGTGTTTGTGGGGATCATCGGGTTGATCGGATGGTTTACGTCCTCGGGTGAATCGGGGGCGAAGAAGTGATTGCAAAAATGGCCCACGGATGGCAGCGCGAACCCACGGATAGAATGCGGCCAGGGATCCATCGCTAGACGCTGCGATCGTTGGGTTGAAGCGCTTGCTGCGAAACAGAAATCCGTCTGCGG
The DNA here is from genome assembly GCF_008035925.1 of Stieleria maiorica. Classification (NCBI taxonomy): domain Bacteria; kingdom Pseudomonadati; phylum Planctomycetota; class Planctomycetia; order Pirellulales; family Pirellulaceae; genus Stieleria; species Stieleria maiorica. Next base: position 2,995,417 of record NZ_CP036264.1, on the reverse strand, counting down.
AACTCGGGTAAGAAAATTTCGCAGGTAAGAAAATGATTGGGCTCATCCACTATTGGATTCAGGCAATTTTCTTACCTCCAAAATCTTCCTACCCATCCACCCGGCTAGGACTCCTGTTTCAACTTGCGGTAGATCGTTTTCCGATCCAGTCCCAGGATGCGGGCGGCTTGGGTCTGGTTGCCTCCGACCGCTTCCAAGACGTGGGTGATGTAGCGGCGTTCGATTTCTTCCATCGTCACCAGTTCACTCGGATCCAGCCCGCCGATGAACACCGTTCCGCCGGCAAAGTGGCTGATCTTTTCCGGCAGGTCTTCGATCGTCACCTTGTCGTAACGCGTCAATGCGACCGCGCGTTCGATCACGTTGCGCAACTCACGAATGTTGCCCGGCCAGGAGTACGCCAGCAGCTTTTCCGGGACGCCCTCGGCAAACCCGTCGACGGATTTACTTTCCGAGCGAGCGAACTGTTTTAAAAAATGTTCGGCCAGTCGCAATGCGTCGGTCCCGCGCGAGCGCAGCGGGGGCAATTGGATACCGATCACGTTGATTCGGTAGAACAGGTCATCACGGAAGCGGCCCTCGGCGACGGAGGTTTCCAGATCGCGGTTGGTCGCAGTCAACACGCGGACGTCAAACGAGATGTCTTTGTCTCCGCCGACCGGCCGCACGGATCGTTCTTCCAGGGCGCGCAACAATTTGACTTGCATCGTCATGGGCATCTCTCCCATCTCGTCCAACAACAGCGTTCCGCCGTCCGCCTCGAGGAACAACCCGCGACGCTGGCTGCGGGCGTCGGTGAAGGCTCCTTTGACGTGACCGAAGAGTTCGCTTTCGAGCAGCGTTTCGCTTAGGGCACCGCAGTTGACGGCGACAAACGGTCCTTCGGCGCGGCGGCTGTTCTGGTGGATCGAGCGGGCCACCAGTTCCTTGCCGGTGCCACTTTCGCCGGTGATCAGGACGGCGGCGTCGGACTGGGCGACGCGTTCTAGTTGTTCGTACAATTGGACCATCGCCGGACTTTTGCCGATCATCGGGCCGAACGCGCTGACCTTTTCGGACGATGCCTGCAGCAATCGAACCTGTTCGGAGAGCTGTCGGTGCTCGATCGCACGCCTCAACGTGATCGCCAACAGATCCATCTCGATCGGTTTGGTGATGAAGTCATAGGCACCGGCACGCATCGCGGTGATGGCGGTTTCCATCGTCCCAAAGGCGGTCATCACGATCACCGGCACGTCGGGTCGGGTTTCGGTCAGCTGTTGACACAACTGCAATCCCGTCGTGCCCGGCATTTTGACATCGGTCAACACGACGTCAAAGTTTTCGTGGCGAAGGGCATCAATCGCTTCGGATGCCGACAGACACCCGCGGCTGTTGATCCCCCGTAGCCGTAGATCGGTTTGAATCAACTCGCACATGTTGCGTTCGTCGTCGACGATCAGGACGTTCGCGTTCGGTAGGGTGTCGTTCATGAATTGATCGCAGTGGAAGGTTGATCGGCGACTGGAAGGTAGACACTGAAGGTGGTTCCCACGTTCTCCTCGCTCTGGACATCGATGTCGCCGCCGTGTTCCTGAATGATCCCGTAGGCGATCGACAGCCCCAGCCCCGTGCCCTGTCCGACGTCCTTGGTCGTGTAAAACGGTTCGAAGACGTGGTCGAGTTGCTCCGCCGGGATGCCGCGGCCTTGATCGGTCACGTGGATGCCGATCTGCTTTCCTTGCGAGGTTTCTCGTCGTTGCAAGGTCAAAGTGACGGAGCCGCCCTCGGGCATGGCCTGGATCCCATTGGTCAGAAAGTTGGTCAGCACCTGCTGGATCTGTGTCGCATCGCCGCGGATCGGATACGGTTGATCGTCGCACCTGAGATCGATTTGCACCGATGAATTCTCTGCGATCGGTTCGATCAAATCGCACGTGGATCGCGCGATCCGGCCGATGTCGATTTGAGTGTGTGTGGATGGCGACTGCCGCGCGAAATCCAACAATTGGCGGATCAGCGTGGTCATGCGCTCGGCTTCGGACTTGATCGTCTGGGCGCTCTGCCGAACCTCCTCCGGTGACAGCTTGCCGCCGGCGATCAGACCGGCCCGCCCAGCCACCACATTCAGCGGCGTCCCCATCTCGTGGGCCATGCCGGCCGCCAGCGTGCCGACGGTGCCCAGGCGGTCGGTGTGCCGAATGGTGTTTTGTTGCTGGTCCAATTGTCGGCTCATCTGACTGATCGCCTGGGCCAGTGATCCGAGTTCGTCGTTGCGCTCAAACGCGGGTGGTTGTGGCAATTTCCCTGCGCCGATTTGATGGACTTGATCGATCAGCAGGGCCAGCGGTTTGCCGACCAGTTGCACCCCGCCGAAGTAGATCATCATTCCCGAGAGTGCGGCGACGCCGACCAACGACAACAGTGAGGCGATTAAGGATTCACGAATGAATTGATCGTGGTGCTCCATTGATTCGGAGACTTCCACGCCGCCGGCCTCGGATCCGTCGATCTCGATCGGCACGAAGGTGCGCGAGACCGTTTCTCCGTCTTGATTCGCGACGGAGATCTGTGAAACCTTCCGCGATGTGATTTTGGTTTCCGCTTCGGCCGCCGGGACGCCGTCGACCCAGCGTAATTGTTGTCCGGGAACATGTCGCGCGGTCACCTCGATGGCCTGTTGAATGGTCACGACGCCGCCGTTGCGATAGGCGTCGTCGATCGCCGGCTTCAGCGCTCCGACGACGTCGTTTGCATGGTCGGCCCGGCGCTGCTCGTCCCACCTCAATTGTCGACGGATCGTTTGCCAGGAGAACAGGGCGACAATACCCAACACGCCCAGCATGAACAGCAGAATCAGTTTGGCGGCCAATTTCATCAATGTTTCCTTGTCGATCGAAGCAATGCTTCAGGATACTCGTTGACGCCGATCGCCAAAACATCGCCGCATAAAAGAGCGGCCAACGCCACAAGGGCGTTGGCCGCATTTTGGTTCGCGCATCCGATGCTCGGGTGGGAAGTCCTATCCTTCGATGACCACGAAGCGGGAGCCTCGCTCGTTGCGAACCAACAACAGCAGGGTCCCGTCCTCGTCCGATTTGACCGCGTCTTCGAACTCGGCCGTCGTCGTGACGTCATTGCGGTTCACCTGGGCAATCACCATCCCCGGGCTCAAGCCGGCCTGCTCGGCACGACTGCCTTCTTGGACCCGTGTGACGACCACACCGGATTTATCCTCCAGCCCGAGTTGCTTGGCGACGTCGGAGGTCAACGGTGTGACCTCAATCCCCAAGGACTGCATCTTGACGCCATCGGGTTTCTGCTCGCGATCGCTGGCGGCAAAGTCGTTCGGTGCCGCCTCGGGATCGTAACTCAACGAAATCGTTTTGCCGTCACGGACGACTTCGACCGAAACCGTTTTCCCGATCGCCGAGCGTTCCACGGCAAGTTGCAATTGCTGTGGCGTGGCGACTTTGGTGCCGCCGAAGTCGACGATCACGTCCCCCGGCCGGAATCCCATCTTCGCCGCCGGCGTGTCCGGGAACACGTTGGTCACTGCGACGCCGCCACGCGGTGAGACACCCAGCTGGGCAGCCAACTGATGAGACACCGGCTGAATCGCGACGCCCAAGTAAGCTCGCTGGACGGTGCCGTTGGCGACCAGTTGGTCACTCACCCAGCGTGCCAGATTCGAGGGAACGGCGAATCCGATGCCGTTGTTCCCGCCACCGCGAGAGGAGATCGCCGTGTTGATCCCGACCACTTCGCCGTGCAGGTTCACCAACGGGCCGCCGCTGTTGCCGGGATTGATCGCCGCATCGGTTTGGATGAAGTTTTCACGTGCGGTGATTCCGATTCCGCGATTCTTGGCGCTGACGATCCCTGCCGTGACGGTGCTTTCCAGTCCGAACGGCTGACCCAGTGCGATTACCCAATCGCCGACCGACGTGGAATCGCTATTGCCAAGTTTTGCGGCGGTCAACGAACCATCGCCGTTGATCTTCACCACGGCAATGTCCGTTTTGGGGTCGGTGAAGACTTCGACGGCTTCGAATTCGCGGCCATCTTGTGTTTTCACGATCACAGTTCCGCCGCCGTCGACGACGTGGTTGTTCGTCAGCACGATCCCCGCACTGTCGATGATCACGCCCGAACCGATGCCGCCCTGTGAACGTGGTGCTTGACGCGGAATCATGTTGGGGTTCATCGGGATCTGGCCGCCGCGGAACATGTCCTCAAACGGAGTGCCTTTGAAGGGGTTCTGACCGCCGGCCGAGTTGTCATCCGGTGCCGGCTTGGCCGAACGCCAGGACGTGTCGGGACGGTTTTCGATCGCGACGACGGCCGGCAGCACGCTGTCGGCGACGTTGCGAAACGCTTGGGAAAGCGAATTGGCGATGTTCAGTTGTTCCGGCGTGATCGCCGGTTTGGTCACGGTCGCCGGCGCGGATGCGGTGGCCGGCTGTTGATCGAGTTTCGTTGCGGGGGCGGCCGCCATCAGCAGACCGGCTGCTGCCAGACTAAGCGGTGCCGCGACGAGTGCTGTCCTAAGACGGGACTTGAGCTTCTTCATAAATGATGTCCTTCATCAGTCGTTGGTATCGGTTGCTGCGGCAAGGCGCCGCGTGGTCGATCAAAGGGAACGCACACGCTGTGCCCGAGCGGTTGGATCAACGTCGTTTCCTGTGTTGGACCCGCAAATCACCGACTCAAATCGTTTTCGCCGGCGAGTCGTGTCGGCCGCATCGATCGACCGCCGCCGTCCCAGAAAGTCCCATCGGGGCAAAATGCCCCAGCGTCGGGGATCTGTCGCCGGACTTGGGAAGCATTCAAACCACGGATGATTGACCGCGAAACATCCGTGGGTTCGCGCTGCCATCCGTGGGCATCTTCTTATCAGCCACCAAGAACCGACCGACGCGCATGGCAGATGCGATCACGCCGCGGGGATCTGGTTTACAATGCCGGTGCCCCAAAAAACGCGGTCGGGTTCGAAAAACGACGTCCCCCACTGCGTTCCTCAATCTGCGATCGATCGTCTCCCCACCCATCCCCGACCACGATGTTGCGTACCTTTTTCAGCCTCTCTCTGCTAACCCTTTTTGCATTCACCACCGCGTCGTTTGCCGAATCTCCCGGCGAACAGAAGCTACACGAATTGCTTCAACGCGATGTCGTCGTGATCCCACTTTGGCCCGAGGGCGCGGTACCGAACCAACCGTCTGACAAGACGACTGCGGAATCCATTGAAAACTCCAAGAACGGCAAACCGGCGATCGCCAACGTCGCGGCGCCCAGCGTGATCCTGGTGCCTCCGCCCGAGGGTGTCCAAGCGACCGGAACGACGATCGTGTTCGCCCCCGGTGGTGGCTACGGACGTCTCTCGCTACCCAACGCAGTCGACGTTTGCAATTGGGCCGGTGCGGTCGGTGCCCACTGCGCGGTGCTGAAGTATCGCGTCCCACGTGCGGCCGACGATCCCGGCCATCAAATCCCTCTCGCCGACGCCCAACGCGCCGTGCGACTGTTGCGATCCGACGCACACGAATTCGGACTCGATGCGGACAAGATCATCATGGTCGGATCTTCAGCCGGCGGTCATCTCGCGTTCAATCTGGCCAACAATCACGACCAACCGACCTACAAACCACTCGATGCGGCCGATCGGCAAAGCGCTCGCCCCGATGCGGCGCTGTTGTTGTATCCGGCCTACCTGACTCAGCCGACCGCTTCGTTGAACGCGGACCCGCATTTGCACCTTGACCGATTGAGCCCGGAGCGCACACCACCGATCTTCATGACCGTCACCCGACCGGACAAGTTCACCTGGGGAGCCGTCAACACGATGTTGCAATTGAGGCAATCCGAGGTGCCGGCCGAACTTCACGTCTACCCCGAAGGCGGGCACGGCGGCTGCTTGGACAAATACCCGTTGATGGAGTTTATCCGTCCCGCGGCCCGGTTCCTGAAAGACCAATCGCTGTTCACCGAAGCAATGGAACAGGAAAGCAACGCGCTGCTGGACCGATTGGAATCGACGTTTTTGGCCACCGTCATTGGGAAGCCGCAGTCGACGAAATCCGACCCGCCGAAACGACCGGCTCTGGCAAACGACTCCGAATGGACGGCCGGTGATGAAAAACTGGCGGCGCTACGGACACCGCCGCCGGAGGTGATCGCGTTGTGGCCCGGTGATGGTAAACGAAAGGACGACCCCGCGATCGAACTGGTGGAAGAGCTTCCGCAACGGCCCGACGGCTTGGTCCGGATCACCAACGTTTCACGGCCGACGATGCACGTTTGGCGGCCCGAACAACCCGATGGTCGCGCGGTCATCATTTTTCCCGGTGGAGCCTACAACGCCTTGGCGGCACAGCACGAAGGCACCGACATCGCTCGCTGGTTGAACGGTCTGGGCATCACCGCCTTTGTCACCAAGTACCGCGTGCCACGTCGCAAAGACCTGGACAAGCATGCCGTCGCATTGCAGGACGCTCAGCGGGCGATCCGGCTGGTGCGAAGCCGCGCCGGCGAATTCGACATCGATCCCGATCAGATCGGCGTCTTGGGGTTTTCCGCCGGCGGCAATCTGGCGACCCTGACCGTCCATCAATCGGACTTTGAAAGTTACCCGCCCGCCGATCCGATCGATCAGGTCGACGTCGCCCCCAACTTTGCGATCTTGATCTATCCGGCCTACCTGACCGCCGACGGGACAGGCAATGGCTTGGACCCGCTGGTCAAGCCACTGAAATCGCGTGACGACTACCCGCCGGTTTACCTGGCCGTGGCAGCAGACGATCGTTTCGCCCCCGATTCGTTGCACTACCTGCTGCACCTGCATCAGACCAACGTGCCCGGCGAGTTGCACGTCTACGCCAGCGGCGGCCACGGCAAGGGGCTGCGTGAGATCGGAGGCCCGTTTGCCCAGTGGACGCGCTCCTGTGCCCGCTGGCTGGAAGATCTCAAGCGGGGAACGACACAAGTCATCGTGGCGGAGAACCAATGACTTTGGTGAGACGACGAATTCCGCTCCATCCGCGTGTGCAAACCGACCGCGATGAATCGGACGCCAGAATCCTGTCGGCCCGCTTTGCACTCAGCCCTGTTCCGGCACGGCCGCTCCGATTTGGCGTTGCAGATCAGCAAAGGGTTGCTGGCTCACGGTAAGAAATCCACCTCGCGGTCGGTCCAGATCGAACACCAGGGTGACGACCGAGCCCAACACCACGATCATCGCCGTCGGCCCTTCCTTCTCATCCGGCGTGCGTTCCTGCCACCAAACCCCGATGCGATAGCCGGCCTCGGATGCAGCCGAGGCAACGATCGCGAACGCGACAAAGATCCCCGCAATCGGAATTGAATCGGCAATCTGCTGAAACATCATCATTTACTACCGTTACGAAGATCACAGTGCCCAACGGCAGCGGAGTTCGGGCGTGCCCAAGAACACTTCGTTGGGAACGCCAAAACATCATCGCGAAAACAAACTCGTCCCGCAAGCGAGTGATTCCGCTTCGCCTCTTGCTCGCGCCGCGGGCGAGTGAAACATCAGGGCGTGACGCCCGTTCGAGAAGCCCCGCGAATGTCCTGGTAGTCACCGCGTCGGCGCGATCGACCGGAACACAAAAACAAAATCGACTCGCCGACTGCCGTGCACTACCTGGTTCGCGCGTTCAGCTACGACGACAGCCTGAGCCATCGCCGCTGATGGCCAATGTACTCGATTGGAAACACCCTGGGACATTCCACTTCGATGACGCTGCCGTCTTTCTGTACATGCGCAATGAAGCCCACAACGTCGACGGGGTAGATACTAGGGCTGGCACAGTGCTTGCCGGTGGTGTCAACCCTCGTTGTTATACACAAATTTTTGATGATGTATTGATTCGCGAAATCGCTCAAACTGTTGCTCACAGGGAGTTCAGGTGCACGACAGCTAGCAACGGAGTGTTTGCGATGGTGAGCCAATGGGTGATTGACGAATTAGAAACGGTGGATCTTGGCGACAAGAGACGAAATGAACGACTTGCCGAAGTGCTCTCCGCCATGGCTGGTTTGCCGAGCAAGAGCATTCCTGCTGCAGTCGGCGCAGGACACAACGAAACAACGGCAGCCTACCGACTTTTTGATAACGATGCGATCTGCTTTGAGGACATTTTAGCGCCCCATATAGATGCCTGCTATAAGCGTCTTGCTGAGCAAGAAGTTGTCATCTTGGCTCACGATACGACGGAACTGGATTTGACGAAACCTAACACGCAAGTAGAAGGGGCCGGTCCGCTAGATGGCAGTTCACGCTACGGCGAGTTGCTTCACCCGCTGATGGCGTTCACTCCCACCGGCACGCCCTTAGGAACCGTTGCAGCGGAACTTTGGACTCGCGAGGAAGGTCCGTCAAAAGCCGATGATCGAAAGAAAGTGCCGATTGAAGAGAAGGAGTCTCTGCGATGGCTTGAAAACCACCGCGAAGCACAGTTAATCGCTAGCGAGCACCCCGAAACGCAAGTTGTCTGCGTGGCTGACAGCGAAGCGGACATCTTTGAAGTCATCGAGTGTAATTCCGATTCTCCAAAGAACTTTTGGTGGATTATTCGCAGTTGCTATGACCGTTCGATCGTTGATCAGCACGGTCGGCCATCAGGAAATCTGCATGAAAAACTCGCCGCGAGCAAAGTACGCTACACCAAAGCGATAACGATTCGTCCGCACAAACCCAAGTTAGCCTGTGACAAACGAGCACGCAATCAACCGCGAGAGGCACGCCAATGCGAACTCGAGGTGCGTGCAACGACGCTGACACTGAAGAACCCCTATCGTCCCGATCGACACCTACGGCCCACGAAAGTCAACGCGATTTGGGCTCACGAGATCGATCCGCCTGAAGGGGATACGCCTATCAGTTGGCTGTTGCTGACCAATATGCCGATTTCGAACAAGGAAGAGATTGAGCTGGTGTTGTCTTACTACTGCATTCGCTGGTTGATCGAAGTATTCTTCCGAACTCTCAAATCAGGCACTCGCATCGAAGCAAAGCGGTTTGAAAAGATCGAACGATTCGAGCGTTGTCTCGCTGTTTCGATGATCTTGGCGTGGCGAACGTTCTACAGCGTGCGGATCGGTCGCGAATGTCCAGACGTCAGCTGTGAAGCAGTATTCGTAGCCGACGAATGGCAGCCGGTATACAAGATCGTCACCGGGGAAGATCCGCCAAAGAAACCACCGACGTTGAAGGAGATCGTCCGCATGATCGCTCGGCTTGGCGGCTACATCGACCGACCACGACATGACGAGCCTGGCACCGATACGGTCATGCGCGGCATGGAACGACTCTACGACATCAGTAGTTGTTGGCGAAGCTTTGGTCCAAATGCAACCAGATCAGGGGAATGAATTGTGTATAACAACGAGGGCTGACGCCACCGGCAGACACTCTACCGGCCCTCCGGGCCTCAGACACATCGCCCGGGCAGCCGGTCCGTTGGATTCAGCAATGACTTTAAGGTCGTCATATCAGTCGTCGGTTTGTCAGCGCACCAGTCAAACGACGAAACCAAATGCGAATCCCAGGAAACAGAGGTCTGAAAAATCCGATGGGCGCTCTTCGAGCGCATCAATCAAACCGGGATGTCAGGCCTAGGACCGCGATGGGAACAGCGGAAAAGAGAGCAACCACGAACGACACGAAAGATGACGTGGCGTTGCGGTCCGGCGTCGGCTAGCAGCGCGAGCGTCACGCGTCACCCGGCACGCGCGAAAGATTCTCAATTTCAAAACCGCCTGACTCGCGTGCTCGCGTGCACGGGTGCACGCGATGGTTCCCCTCTTCTGTAGAGTCAGAGGGATGAACGCAGGCAGAGGATCAGTCGTTTGATTTCCGTAAATGTATCAACTGGCATCCAAACTCCAACGTCCCATGTTACATCGTCGTGTCCCACCACTATGCCCATGATATTGCGGTCGCAAAGGAACCAGTGCGCGGCCGCGTTAAAACAAATTCCAGCCGTGACGGCATGATCATCTGGTACAACGGGCAAATCCTCGCGATTGAGACGATCAATGTCGTCAGCAGACAATAGAACGTTAATTTCGTAGTTGTCTCCTTGGATCTTCACGCTGACAACGTTTTGGTTTCCAGCGAGTGCGAGTTCAGCGACTACGTCCGGACGTTTCACAAAGTTACAGCATTGGTTCGAGGTTCTAGGGTCGAAGCAATCCCAGTCGGGGAACGGCACCAATCACCCGGCGGCGACGAGAGCTTCTCCATTACCAAAACGCCCGACTTCGCCGCACGGGTGCAGTGGATAATTCCCCGCTCTATTTGTCCGCGCGACGCTTCAGTGCTGGGTCACCACGTTCGGAATTAAGTGCAATTAGTGCATCCGCGCCAGCGTCAGTCAAGCGATATGTGTCGTTGGCGTATTCGATCTTACCAGTGATCCATTCGTGGTGGGTTAAGAAGGTGAGTGTTGAATGATGGCCCGTTTCGACAGAAAGGTAGTAGGAAATGTAGTTCGGACGTCGAGCCACGGCAGCAAGCCATTCGTGTGCTTTTGCCTTGTCATGTCCAGGCAGATCTTTGAATTCGGGTGCAACTTGAGAGTAGCTTACGGCGACCGCTTTTGAGTCGGGATAGTTGTGGTCGTGTAGAAACACGCAGCCGCAAGAATCACAGGTACACTTCATGCCTGACGCTGGAATTTCGGCTTGGCAAGCAGGGCATGTCGCGGTTTGCAATGCAGCTCTTGACCGTGAGTGAGGATGAACTGTCTTCAGTCGACGAACGGCCATCGTTCACCGCGGCACGGCGAACGACATTGTGTTTTCGGTTGACGCCGACTCCGTGCCTGCGTGTGCAACGGATGGTTCGCGCGTCCGGCCACGACGACAGCACGTGCCAGCGCCGCTGACAGCCAATGTAACTGATCGAAATCGCCAAGGGAAATCCAGTGCCCCAATCAGCAGCCGACATTCGGGCGTCGGATTGTCTTGGATCGTACTCGTACTCAGCAACGCGGTACTCGTGCTCGCACTCAATCGACAGGCGTCGGTTTGACTTCTTCGGCCGAGTCGACCGCGCACCATTCGAACGATGACATCAGTAGCGAATCCCGGGGAACGGAGGTCTGATGAATTCAGTTGGGCGCACTTCGAGCGCACCAATCAGCGGCATCGACGAAGGGCGTTGGTTTGCTTGCGGCTGTTTCGAGTACGAGTACGAGTACCGGCTGACGCCTGAGTACGAGCACGATTTGGCAGCGTGAACGTTGCGGATCACGCGGTCGCCGCGAGCAATCCTCCACTTCAATAACCACGACTCGGCGACTCGTCGTGCATCCGATTGTTATTCGTCGATCTGTGCGATCAGATGTTGTGCGACTGCACATTAATTCCACCGCTCCGGTCGGGCGATGTTGAAATCGATTTCGATGAGTCGATGCCTATTCGTTAAGCAAGTGCATGACGGCATTCCGCAGCGCTGCACCGCGAAGGCCGCGATAGCGTATCGTTCCAGTCTTATCGATCACATAGATCTGTGGATAGCTGTTTACATTCCAGTTCGTGGAAAGCTGTTTGTCTTTTCCGTCCCACCAAACGCGCCAGGTAATGTCTCCTTCGCTGACGGAGCTGTGAATCGTGCTTAGTTCATCATCACTCATGACGCCTACAAAAACAAACGGCAAACCGCTCAGGTCGTCAATCAGGCTGCGATTTGCCGGGTACATTGCTTCGCAGGGAGCACACCCTTTGTAAGAAAACATCAGCACGACAGTGCTTCCGCGGTAGGAAGTGAGTTTCATAGGCTCCATGAATGCATCAACCTGATCGATTTCCGGAGCCTTCCGGCCGATTCCATGCTGCAACTCAAATTCAACGGCTGGAATCAGAGACAAAACAAGGGGTTGATTTCGCTCCGGTTCTGATCGTTCCAACTGGATGTGCACTGGTGCCTCTCCAGCAATCCTGGGCGCCAATTGCGCAGAGGCATAGTTACCCCGCAATGCTTCGATGATCTCACGAGCTTCGGAACGACACTCCAACGCATTCCTCGATTTAGCTTTCGCGTTTTTATAAGCCTCGATGATTTTCATCTGTCGTGGCTCCGTTGCGTCGAGCAGTGAAATTTGCGAGTCAAAGTACGCAGGAAGATTGCTCTTATTGGCCAGGATGCCCGCAAGGGCAAACATCGCGTTTGCTTTAACATTGTCATGCGAAGCGCGATCTCTGAGCGTTCGTAGGAAGCGTTCATCGTCTGTGCCGCTTCCGACGATTCGGATCACTGTTCCAATATCCCGATAGCCTAAATAGTATTCCCCAAGTCTGGAAATAGCCTCATGCCTCCCCTTCAGTACGTCCCACTCGGATGATTCGGCGAGACGTCCCGGGCGTACGCGACGCGCTTGATCAATCAAGTGATAGAGGCAGCTAAACCCGACGCTTGTCCCTCGGGAGTCTGACTCAAGATCAAGGAACGCTGATACGAGCGAGTTGCCGGGGTGAATCTCAACACCGGGACGAGCCAAGCCTGCCTTAGATTCTCTAGCAAGATTGACAAGCTCTGTGTATCGCATGGAAGACTTGCGAAATTCGAGTTGGAGCTCAGAAAACCGAGCTTCGACTGCGGACATCGCGAGCTCGTCCGATCTACTTTGCGTTTGCTCTGGCTCTTGGGAAATTGCCAACACAGGTAGCAAATGTGCCAAGAGTAACGCGGCCATAGCAGTTGTGCGTACCAATGTCTGCAGTTCCATAAAAGTTCAATCGAATAACGTCAGACATCACCGAGCACGCGCGGTTGATGATCCGCTTTCGAAACAACCCCACTCGCGTGCTTCGGTGTATGTCATTGCTCCACGCTCCCGTTCGGGTATTGTTCACTAGGCATGTGTTCTGAACTAGCAGGCAAACGCCACACGGCGAATCCGTAGGACATAGTAACCCCCATCAAGAATCCCGGGATTGCGTAGACCATAGCCGTGACATCGGCTGGAGTGACGACCATTGCGACGAAAGTTGCGATGAGTAGCAGTTCTCGCCAAACGTGAAACACTACAGCATGCTATCAAGATAAGCGAACGGTGGTTTGTGACGCGATACGTTTTGTCATAGGTCATCGCTTGCCTCATGTTCTGTCGTGGAGAATAGATCACCAAACGCAACACCGCAGAACGTACCGAACACGGCGAACCCGAAACCGGAGTCGTAAACCAGCGTTGAAACAACTGCCGCTCCTACTCCTGCCGCACCGATGAGCATGGGACGAATGCAATGGGAGACGGCGAAGTGCGAACTTGACGCAGCTTCTGTGTGTAAATCTCGCGAGGGCTTGTAGGGATTCATTTCGCGAACATCAGCGATCACCTCGCACACGGACCTTTACGATTGAGATGGCGTGAGCGTGATGACCGAATCGGGTAAAAGTTTGCGTCTCGCAACAATGAGTGTGCTGGGGTGCATCGCCGGGTTCGTGGCGTCGGTCGGCACGCCGGGTTGAAGCATCGTCGCGGCTTGCCAGTGTACTCGATGTGAATTGCCGCGGGAAATTCCGGTGTCCCAATCTCCAGTCGGCACGTCAGGCGTCGGTCGTCAGCATCGAAGTCGACAGGCGTTGGTTAGTCTTCGTCAGCCGAATCGACCGCGCACCCGTCAAACCGTGACATCAAAAGCGAATCTTAGGCAACAGAGGTTGGACGACATCAAGTGGGCCAAATTCGAGCGCCCCCGTCAGCAGCACGGACGACAGGCGCCGGACCATCGCAGCCACGTCTACCGCTACGAACGGCAGCGATCACGCGGCCGCCGCGAGTGATCAACCAGTTCAAAAAAGCACGACTCGGCGGCTCGTCGTGCATCGCATTGTTATTCCATGTCCTCGTACGGTTCTGGCTCTTCAAAGATTGTCCATTGAGGAGGCATGATTGGTAACGTCTCATGTTCATCCCCAGCAGTCACCACAGCGTCCATCGACATCAGGAACATGCCAGAAGACTTTGAATTGAATCGAACCGCAATCTGAGCTGGAATGTCGTCGTCCAGCACCATGGGCTGTGGATAATGCTGTTGCTCTGGCTCAGAATCAGTTTGTTTCGTGTAGTAACGCGTAGGCCTGAATTCGCGGGGGATCGTGCCGTTGTTCTTGTCAATTTCAACGTAGAAGAGGTTGACCTCTGATGGGTAAACGCCCATCAAGGGTTGGTATTCTGGGATCGTTTTCGTCTCGTGGACGGTAACAACAAGATGATCCAGCACAGCATTCTTGAGGCTTGGACGTTTCTGAATCGAAAACTGAATCACGAACGCGCTTACGTACCACGTCATCTGCTCTTCTTCATCGTCAGCGTCGAACGTCGATACATAGGGAATCGGCTGACCATCAACGAGCACGCTTTGTTCGGCACCAAGCCGTGACGCGGGGGACACACTCGCAAGCGAGCCTTTCGCGCACCCACGTGGCTGTCCCAACATTTTCATTGCGCGGTCCTCGGCTTCGTATTTCCAGTCGCGCAGAACGTCAACGGTGTATTTATCGTCATCTCTGTCGATAAGCGTAGAGTGATTCGCACACATCCAGATGCCGTTTTCGGCATCGGCACGCTCTTGCTCTGTCATTGTTGGGTCGTAGCGTGGACCGTTTTCAGATGCAGCGCAGATGTGTGCAGCAACGCCAATATTGACGGCCGATTCGCCGTCCAGCGCTGGGCCGGATGTCGGAGCCAAGCAATTCGGATAGGCGCAGACGTATCCCGATCGCTGTGCAATCGTTCGCTTCGTTGGTGCACTAAAATCGTCGCGTGCCATAAAAACTCAGAATCTATGGAATAACGGCCTGTGGTCACCGCGTCGGCGCGATGGACCGGAACTCAAAAACAAACTCGACTCGCCGACTGCGGTGCACCACTTGGTTCACGCGGATCGGCCACGACGACAGCTTGAGCCATCGTCGCTGATGGCCAATGTACTCGATCGGAATGGCCAAGGGAAATCGAGCGTCCCAATCTGCGGTCAGCACTTCGGGTGTCGGTTGTCAGCGTTGCAATCGTCAGGCGTCGGTTTGTCATCGTCTGCCGAGTCGACCGCGCACCGCTCGAACGATGACGTCAGGAGCGAATCCCAAGAAATAGAGGTCTGATGAAATCCGATGAGCGCAATTCGAGCGCACCAATCGCAGTCGGGATGTCAGGCGTTGGACCAGAATGCGCATAGCGGAGAAGAGATTTGTCCACGAATCACTCGAATGACACGAATCGTAGTGACTGGCGTGTCACGCGTCGGTTGGAAGCGTGAACGTCAGTGGTCACCGCGTCGGCGCGATCGACCGGAACTCAAAAACAAACTCGACTCGCCGACTGCGGTGCACCACTTAGTTCACGCGCATCGGCCACGACGACCGTGAAAACCAGCGCCGCTGATGGCCAATGTACTCGATTGGAGTCGCCGTGGGGCATCCAGTGACCCAATTTGCGGCCGGCATTTTGGACGTCGGATTGCCTCGGAACGTGCCCCATTGGATGCTGGCTGGTCTCTTCTGACAAACACAATGGAACACCGTCCGATGCATCGAAAACCTTGAGGCACAGAAGGCTGGGCCTTTCCTTCGATGTCAAGCCATGTGGCAAACGAATGGATGGCAGACGAATGATTGCAGCTCGTTCTGCCGACGTTGATCGATTCTCTCCTATTCGTCTGCCAATCATTCGTCTGCCACATCTTCCACTTCGGGCGCACCAATTGAACCGTGGATGAATCAACAATCACTGAGGTCGCAGAGGGACACAGAGAAGAGGTGGGCCGTCGCTGCCGGGCGTCGGTTAGCAGCGCGAACATCAGCGATCACCTCGCACACGGACCTTTACGATTGAGATGGCGTGAGCGTGATGACCGAATCGGGTAAAAGTTTGCGTCTCGCAACAATGAGTGTGCTGGGGTGCATCGCCCGGTTCGTGGCGCCGGTCGGCACGCCGGCTTGAAACATCGTCGCGGTTTGCCAATGTACTCGATTCGAATCGCCACGGGAAATTCGAACCTCCCAATCTCCAGTCAGCATTTCAGGCGTCGGTTTTCAGCATTGAAGTCGTCAGGCGTCGGCTTGTCTTCGTCAGCCGAGTCGACCGCGCACCCGTCATACCGTGACATCAAGAGCGAATCCCAGGAAACGGAGGTTCGACGACATCAAGTGGGCCAAATTCGAGCGCACCCGTCAGCAGCATGGACGACAGGCGCCGGACCATCGCAGCCAAGTCTACCGCCGCGAACGTCACGGATCACGCGGTCGGCGCAATAGATTCAACACTTCAATTTAATCCGACTCGCCGACTCGTCGTGCATCCGAAGGTTCTGCTGGAGCTTCGTTTTCTTGCTCTGCTCCTGACAGACGTGGATCGTGAAAAGCAAAGTTCCTTGGCTCCGAGTCTCCGCTCGGTCTCCAAGTCGGACGCTCAAGTGTTTCCCTTAATTTTTCCAGGAACGCCTCCTTGTCACGACTTCTTCCCGCGGGTTCTAACAAATAGGGAAAGTCAGTAAAACGCTTCTTGCTGATCAAGAGAAGTAACTCACGAACCGTGACAATTGCTCTCGACGCAAAAACGCGTAGCACTTCGGCCTCAGTCGAATTTGGCACAAAGCGACTTGAGTGAGCCGGACCTAATTTGCTTCGCGCCATATTGATTCGAACGATCTCGTGTTCGATCACATCGTCATCTATTCCTAATTCGCGGCACTTGTCGCGAATGGTATCGTTCTGCCCACTGAATAGCACTTCAATGACCTTGGCACACCCTAAAATCGTTTCAAGCGATCTTACGTAAGGATTTTGTTGTCCATAGGAACTGTTAAATTCAATGGCCTCTCGGAGATACGTGGCAGCCAACACATATCGCGCCGAGTCCATACACTTCACGATGACCGGAAGTGAGTCAGCGAGTTCCTGGATGCGAGAATCAGGATCAATGACACGAACGGTATGAGGCGCAAAAATCGTCTCTGATCGCGCCTCAACATAATCACCGATACGGATCAACGTTTCGTCCGAACGAATAGCTATCCCGAGACAAACCGAAAGCAGGGCGGGAATGATTTTTTCGCAATTTGTCAAGAATGAGTTGATCCTATCCTCAGAATCCAGGTTGCTCGAGATCTGCATCGTTGCCCCCACGAAAGACACGTCCCACGCGCCGTCGTTGATATCAAAGGTAACTGAAAGTGGTGGCATCATTGTCTTGCCATGCAGCGTCATTCGGCCATTGTTGCCGTTTAGCAAAAAGCGGAAGTCCGTTCCGCCTTGCGGAACGCAGGACCTGCTCTCGTCCTCGCTGACAGGTTCGAAGTAATCAGACGGAACCAGCTTTAGTTGTACGATCGCCTTGGCTGGATAGACAACGTCACGCCAGGCGCCCTCCGTGACCTTCAATATGCGATTGTCTGGCAGGTTGAAACTCACAAGTATTCAGCACTCCAATTAAGCAGAACGGCAGGGTTGACCGGGGCCGAGCGAAAGATCAACCATTTAAAAAGACGCTTTCGAGGCCTCCGCGTCCAACCCATTGTTCTGCCAATTCTCTGCTGAGGCAAGATAGTCAGTATGTTGCTTCGACGAATCCAAACGCAGGCAGTTCGTGTAGCCATCCAGTGAAAAAGTGTGAATGTACGCGAACGGAAAGACATGCAGACGCAAATGCACACGCTGCGTGATACGTCAATTTGTCCAATGTTGTCGTGTTGCCGCATGGGCAACGTATCGGCTCCGATAGCCGGAATCCAGTCGCTACGGAATAGTCGGCATCCATCGCCGATTGCCAATCCGTGCGATTAAGCGGTTCGCCGCATTGCGGACAGCAAACACGTTCAAACCTGGTACCACAGTCCAAGAATTGGGGAGTCCCAAAACTTTCAAGCGAGAAGGAATCTGGGTCGATCGATGACGGATTGTGTTCGGAAACGAGTGCCTTGATTCTTGCGGCATCGTCGGGCGAGAGTTCGCAACGCGCATCCAGCGGGTGAAATTTGAAGACGCTATCACTCATGCTGCAGCATTGGCCTCCAAGGCAGAACATCAGCGATCACCTCGCACACGGGCCTTTCTGATTGAGATGGCGTGAGCGTGATGATCGAATCGGTGCGGAAGTTTGCGTCTCGCAACAATGAGTGTGCTGGGGTGCATCGCCGGGTTCGTGGCGTTGGTCGGCACGCCGGTTTGAATCATGGTTGCGGCTTGCCAATGTACTCGATTTGAATCGCCGTGGGAGATTCCAGTGTCTCAATCTCCAGTCAGCATGTCAGGCGTCGGTTGTCAGCATTGAAGTCGACAGGCGCCGGTTTGTCTTCGTCGGCAAAGTCGACCGCGCACCCGTCAAACCGTGACACCAAGAGCGAATCCCAGGAAACGGAGGTTCGATGACATCAAGTGGGCCCAATCCAATCGCTCCCGTCACCAGCATGGACGACAGGCGCCGGACCATCGCAGCCACTTCTTCCGCCACGAACGACAGCGATAACCGAGTCGCGGCGATTGATTTTCCATTGTCAAAAAGTACAGCACCGCGACTTAGGTTCATCGCCTGGTTCGCCATGTTTACGTCGCGCCGATCTGCGTCGCCGTCCAATAGCGACAATTGCAGCACAAGTTGCGATTCCCATGACGCTCGATGGTTCCGGTACAGAGGTCACGGCTAGGTTGTCGAAACCTTCGGTTTCCGTCGTTACTTGAAATATCGCAGCATCAAACGTAGAACTCGTTGAATTGATCGTAACCCGGGAAAAAACGTTGTCGAGCACTTCCGTGATCGCAAGGACACGAAAAGAATTCATCGTCCCTGTTGCCTGAAGTCCGAGAAGACGAACCGTATCGGCGGGTTCGCCAAAGTTGGCGTCGAGGTCGAGTGAAACCGACGTTGCGCGCTGGCTGAACGTCATCAATGTGTCGCGCAACCCAAGTCCTTCAGCACCCGCGAAATTTGGAACGCTGCGAGGTGAAGTGTTCGAGATTATTGAGAACTGTTCGGTGCGATTTGACAAGGTGATGACATCCCCTAAGTTGACGACGTCGGGGATGTCCCCCGACGCGAATAAGATGCCCAGCGAGGAATAGACATCTCCGTTAGTGGTCGCAACCGGTCCGGCAACAGGCTGGTCGTCGAAATCGATCACAATGTCAGCAAAGCAAGCCGACAGTGGAAGTAATGCGGAGGCAATAAATACCGTGATCATTTTGTGTAGTTGCATCAAGATGAATCTCTCTATTACTGGCGAACGGCCGCGATAACCGAGTCGCGGCGATTGATTTTCCATTGTCAAAAACGACGACTCCGCGACTTCGGTTCATCGCGTGGTTCGCCCCCACGCATTACGACGTCCCATCAGCTTGCTTTTGCGCGAGGACAGTAAACACATTGTATCCCGCCGTTGGCATGTCGTCGCTGAATGGAACAAGGGTATCGACTTCCCACCAAGGGGCAAACTCGCCAATGAGTTGTCCACCCGTCATTTGAATCATCTTAATGTGCGCAAAGCATTTCTTGGCAATTGGCCGATTCACAATCAATTCTTCTGTCGGTTGCGAATCGCCGATCCATTCAAGCAGTCCGGCTAAGAACATTCGAGTGTCTGGTTTTCCTTCGCGTTCAACGCGTGACAGCACAACGCCACAACCAAAACGGCCAGCCTTTAGCGGAAGGCTCCAGTACTGCCCTGGTCTCATGTAAGCCGTAGATTTTGGTGTGAATGGTTTCATTCGTTAGGTGGGCGAACAACAGCGATCACCTCGCACACGGGCCTTCACGATTGAGATGGCGTGAGCGTGATGATCGAATCGGGGTGAAAGTTTGTGTATCGCAACAATGAGTGTGCTGGGGTGCATCGCCGGGTTCGTGGCGCCGGTCGGCACGCCGGCTTGAAACATCGTCGGGAATCGCCAATGTACTCGATTCGAATCGCCGTGGGGAAATTCCAGCATCCCGATCTCCAGCCGGCACGTCAGGCGTCGGTCGTCAGCATGGAAGTCGACAGGTGTCGGTTTGTCTTTCGTCAGGTGAGTCGACCGCGCACCCGTCAAACCGTGACATCAAGAGCGATTCCCAGGAAACGGAGGTTCGACGACACCAAGTGGGCCAAATTCAAGCGCACCCGTCAGCAGCATGGACGACAGGCGCCGGACCATCACAGTCACGTCTACCGCCACGAACGTCAGCGATTACCTCGCATGCGGACCTCTACGATCGAGATCGCGTCAGCTTGATGATCGAGACGGCGGTGGAAGTTTGCGTCTCGCAACAATGAGTGTGCTGGGGTGCATCGCCGGGTTCGTGGCGCCGGTCGGCACGCCGGTTTGAAACATCGTCGCGAATTGCCAATGTATTCGATTCGAATCGCCGTGGGGGAATTCCAGTGTCCCAATCTCCAGTCGGGATGTCAGGCGTCGGTTGTCAGCACTGGTCTTCTCGTGCTCGTGCTCAGCATCGCGGTGCTCGTGCTCGTAATCGATCGACAGGCATCGGTTTGCTTGTCTCAGCCGAGTCGACCGCGCACCCGTCATACCGTGACATCAAGAGCGAATCCCAGGAAACGGAGGTTCGACGACATCAAGTGGGCCAAATTCGAGCGCACCCGTCAGCAGCATAGACGACAGGCGCCGGACCATCGCAGCCAAGTCTACCGCCGCGAACGATAACGATCACGTGGTCGCCGCGAACGACGCACCACTTCAATACGGTCAACTCGGCGACTCACGTGCATCGTCTGGTTCGCCGCGGTCTTTTAATCGAGATTCGTCACGACCACCAACGAACAATCCCACTATGACAACGACGTCCGATTCAATGCGGTAGTATAGGACGGCCGTGAAACGACGAAGGCGGCAGGCGCGGTACCCCGTGTGGTCGGCAGCAAACGACAATGGGCGATCTCGGACGATTGAAACCGAAGTAAAGAACTCCGTTTCCAACTCGTCGCCAAGTCCGTCACGACGCTCATCGAGCCATGCCATAGAGGACAGAAGATCGTCGCGAACTTCTTTGGCGTAGCGGACGTCCATCACGTGCGAGCATCACCGATCTGTTTACGCAATTGCGACTCCGTTAGCGCGGAATCGGGATTATCGCGGTAATCTGCCAAACGTCGGTCAAGTTCGGCCCGTTGCCGATCAGACAGTGCCGTACCCGCGTCCTGCGGCATACGATCCCAGATTGCCTGCACAACGCGCAGCTGCTCGTCGATCGAGAGAGACGAAATCTCAGAAATGGCTTGCTCTACAGTCATGGATCACCTGCCTTTTTTCAGTTGCATCCATTCTACAGCGATGCGACCAAGAGATCCAGATTCGTTCGAAGCTACGTGAAAACCAACGAAATGGAGCACTTTAGTCGACGAACGTCTAGCGATAACGGGTTGCGGCCAAGCGACGTGAACTCACAAAACAACGGCACCCGCAACTCCCGTTCATCGCCTGGTTCGTCGAGTGTCCGATCGGCGACGGTATGTTGCGCGGTCGGTCGCACCAACTTGTCAGCGCGACCAAGCAACTAATCCCATTGGTCACGCCAATCTTGCTTTGGACTTCCGGACGATCCACGTTCCGAGCACCAATCCTGTTAGGAGCAATGGTACACCGACGACAACCAGCAATACCAGCGTTCTACGTCTCTCCATCCATTCGTTGTAGGCGTCCGGGACTGATGAAGACGGTAATTCTGGCGCGGGTCGCGCGGTATATCCGTCCCAGAAGCTCGGATCCGTGTCAGGGTGGCGGCCCGTTTGCAGCCGCCGCGACATGAATGCGACTCGCTCCGCGTGCCAAGCGTCCGCCTCGGTGCGAAGCTGCCGATAGGCGGGATCGAGCAGTAGCTCCGCCTTCACGAAATCGGGCGGAGGAAGTAACGCTTTCAGATTTTCTCCCTTCGGCGCGTCAGGCAAGAATGAGTGCTGGCCCGAGTCCACCAACTCCATGCAACGGAGCCAAGCAAAATACGCGAGCGAATTCCGTCCGCCATCACGGCCCCGAGAGTAACCCGTGGAATTGCGTTGAAGTGCAACGTTCAAGGCGTGAAAGACATCTACGCTCTCCCAAGCATCCCCAAGCACGATCAGACCGGCGAGGCCCCGGACGGCCTCATTGGCCTCCTCGGGTTCGGTTAGTTCACTGTAGATATCTTGGAAGCTCCAATCAAGGAGATTGGGAAGGTATTGAGAATTGTCGATTTGTGGCGGATTAACGATCCACTTCATCGCTTGCAACTGGTACTTTTCACGGCCGAAATGTGCGTCCGGGTTGATCTCAAGAGCCTTAGCGATCTCGTCGCAAGCGGACTCGAGCTCGTCGAGCCTCGATCGGTCGGCACCTTGTCTCGCCCAGCGATGGATGAGAAACGTGCCGAGATTCGCATGATACCGGTAACGGTGCTCCCGGACTTCGGGACGAGAGGAGTCGAGCTTCTCCAGTTCCACCCACTTCCGGTCCATCCAGGATATCGCCTCGTCCCCCAGCCCAAGGCGGTCGCAGGCGACGCCGGCATCGTCGTAGGCGGCGAGGTCGTCAGGATGGCTTTGGAGGTGACGTGAGACTCGGGCTAGTCGCATCTCGTAGTAAAGCGGCGGATTCCGTGTAAACCGGCCGGTCAACGCGGCGACAACCTCGGGCATTCCGCTGGCCTCTTCGGCGGGAGTGTCCCGGTCCCAGAGGCAGGCCTCAGCCGAGAGCTGGCTACTGATCATTAGGGCTAAGGCTGCCAGCGAGCGTATCATCGTATCGCTCCACCACGCATGTTCATGTTGCGATGGTGTTTCCGAGAAACCACAGTTTCGATAAGGAAGTAATCCACAGAACCTCAGTCGACGAACATCAGCGATCACCTCGCACACGGACCTTTACGATTGAGATGGCGTGAGCGTGATGACCGAATCGGGTAAAAGTTTGCGTCTCGCAACAATGAGTGTGCTGGGGTGCATCGCCCGGTTCGTGGCGCCGGTCGGCACGCCGGCTTGAAACATCGTCGCGGTTTGCCAATGTACTCGATTCGAATCGCCACGGGAAATTCGAACCTCCCAATCTCCAGTCAGCATTTCAGGCGTCGGTTTTCAGCATTGAAGTCGTCAGGCGTCGGCTTGTCTTCGTCAGCCGAGTCGACCGCGCACCCGTCATACCGTGACATCAAGAGCGAATCCCAGGAAACGGAGGTTCGACGACATCAAGTGGGCCAAATTCGAGCGCACCCGTCAGCAGCATGGACGACAGGCGCCGGACCATCGCAGCCAAGTCTACCGCCGCGAACGGCCCGCGTCACCGGGGCCCGTGAGTTGAGTATCCATCCGTGAAATCGCGCCAACGGGCCTCCGCGTGCACGCGATGGTTACCCCTTCGGCTTTTCGCGGTGTATGCCAATCTTCTCGCGGATCTGGTTTGGGTCCTCACCAGTCTGGATGTAATCATGAATCAATTTGTCCGGATCGCCACCGTAACTCACTTGGCGACCGCTGGTCAGACGCACGTGATCTAAAGGCACGTCTGAGTCTCGGAGTTCAGAAATATCTACATCCCAGTCGACGGTGATAAGAGATTGAAGTTCCTCGAATGTCCAAGCGTAGTGTTGCGGAACGGCGAGACGATCATACTCGTCACGTAGATCGTGCCATCCGGTTGGCCATTCACCCGACGTGCGAATGTGATCAATGATGAAAACGGCAGTCCAGTCCGAAGCATATGCTTCGCGCGGAATACCGATCACCTGTTTGGCAAACGACAACGCTTTTGCGATTCCGAAAACGGCAAGCAAACAAACAGTCAACGTAACGACAGTAATCAAAACACGTCGCATGGAACGTCAGGTCGCGTGCTCCTAGCTGGGGTAACGTCAGTGGTCACCGCGTCGGCGCGATCGACCGGAACTCAAAAACAAACTCGACTCGCCGACTGCGGTGCACCACTTAGTTCACGCGCATCGGCCACGACGACCGTGAAAACCAGCGCCGCTGATGGCCAATGTACTCGATTGGAGTCGCCGTGGGGCATCCAGTGACCCAATTTGCGGCCGGCATTTTGGACGTCGGATTGCCTCGGAACGTGCCCCATTGGATGCTGGCTGGTCTCTTCTGACAAACACAATGGAACACCGTCCGATGCATCGAAAACCTTGAGGCACAGAAGGCTGGGCCTTTCCTTCGATGTCAAGCCATGTGGCAAACGAATGGATGGCAGACGAATGATTGCAGCTCGTTCTGCCGACGTTGATCGATTCTCTCCTATTCGTCTGCCAATCATTCGTCTGCCACATCTTCCACTTCGCGCGCACCAATTAAACCGTGGATGAATCAACAATCACTGAGGTCGCAGAGGGACACAGAGAAGAGGTGGGCCGTCGCTGCCGGGCGTCGGTTAGCAGCGCGAACGTCGGTGGTCACCGCGTCGGCGCGATGAAACTGAACTCAAATACAAACTCAACTCGCCGACTGCGGTGCACCACTTGGTTCACGCGGATCGGCCACGACGACAGCTTGAGCCATCGTCGCTGGTGGCCAGTGTACTCGACCGGAATCGCCGAGGAAAATCGAGTCTCCAAACAGCAGTCGGCGCGTCAGGTGTCGGCTGTCAGCGTTGCATTCGACAGGCACCGGTTTGTCGACTTCGGCCGAGTCGACTGTGCACCAAGTGAGACAAGAATCACGCAAAGACGCCAAGCCGCAAAGAAGCGAGGTCAAATCTTTGCGGCTTGGCGACTTTGCGTGAGGCCCTTCCAGCAAGTATGTCAGCGCACCTGTCGAACCGTGACTGCAGGAGCGAATAACAGGAAACAGAGGTCTGATGAATCCCGGTGGCCGCAAGCTCGGGTACTGGCATTAGCGTTCATCGGTGTTCATTAGCGGTGCCCAAACGCCGGATACACGAACCGCTAATCCACGCGAATGAACGCAAATCTCGGAACCCGTTTCAAGCAGTCGCGAGCGTGAACGTCACCGATCACCGAGGACCGGGAGTTGAGCATCCATTCGTGAAAACTGACCACCGGTCCTTCGGTGCATCGGATGGTTCGCCGCAGACTCACGCATCGGCAAGTAGGATTCGATAGAAAAGACGCGCAGTTTGGTTTATGACGAGCCCACCACGCTGTCCCATTCCACCACCACCACGAACCACTCGTGTCAGCAAGCCCGCGTTGGAAAGTTGCATTAGAATCTCGTAGTCGTCGAGGTTAGAGCAAAACTTTTCTTGCTCTTTCCAAATGAAACGAATCTCCGTGTTAGGTTCGCGCCATTCACTCGCTACGCGCGTGAGCAAACGTGTCTCCGTCTCGTTGCCCAGTAGATCACGAATAGCATCAATGTGTAGCCAACGAATCGTCTTAATTGCTTCGCACAAATTGAAAAGCTCAGTGGCGTTGATTTCGTCACGGAGGTATGCAGCCCATACCTTCGCAAGCATCTCCGCCTTACCGACGTCGTCCAACTGGTCGATTAGCAGCAATAGCGACGTCCCAACATCGGAGGCGTAACGCCCATCAGCCTCAAGTTGCTCAATATGCTCGTTGATTGCGTCTTCAGGGATATCAGAGAGTCCGTGCAGAAATCGCTCCAATTTGTGTTCCAGTAGTGCATCGCGACCGGCGCGAATCGCCTTAAGCGATTTGTAGGCAGTCGACGCGATTGGGACGGATTCTAAAAATGTGTCATCGAGAACGACGGCAAGAACATTGTCGGTAGATGAAGCAACCACTGACGGTGTCTTCTTGATCAGGCCAACCAGCGCAGCGAGCCAGCTTTTCGGTGTCGGGTTCGGACTGTTCACGGTATCAATGTTCACGTTTCATATCGTCGGCGAACGTCACGCGTCACCCGGTACGCGCGGAAAATATTCAACTTCAAGACCGCCCAACTCGCGTACTCGGGTGCACGCGATTGTTACCCGATTCAGTATCAGCCAAGCGTTGCCGATGAGCAATCAGCTCGAATTTACCATCCGTCGTCGATATGTACACGAGCCGATCATTGATTCTCCGAATGCGGACATCCGTTTCGTGGTTTGGGTTCATGCATGTCGCAGAGCAACCGGGAGCCTCCAAGTAGAATTGAGCATTTGCGCGAACTACGAGCCTTGGAAGAAGCTTGTATGAGACAAACGTGGCCGTCGAAGCGAGTCCTGTCAATGCAACCAGTGACAAAGCGTCATCCGTCACCGACGTTGGATGTAAAAGCAGGTAGACAGTCAGTACCGCAACACAAAACAAAACTGCAGTTGCTATCAATGGCAATCGCTGAACAGAATGTCGTCGCCAGCGTTTGCCTCGAAAAACAGTAATCAACGTCGCCTCGTGAAATCGCTCGGTTTCCATCAGCGATTTGTACTACGTGTGAACCAATTCGGGTAACGGTGGCCGTCACCGAGGACGGACGATTGATTTTCCACTTCAAAAACCGCGCAGCCCGTCCTTCGGTGCACGGCATTGTTATCGCAGTGTATCGCTACTTTGCGTCAAATATCAAGTTGATTAGAAATCCTCTCAAACCGCTGATAGGCCGGGCGCTCGTAGGTGTGGTTCAGAATTCTGAGGAGCATCTTCGTGTCGGTCAATTCGATGATCTGGTAAAGCATGCGATCGCGAGTCCACTCGTCGATCTGAAATTCCGGGATCGGAGCAATCGCCATTGTCAAATCCACTAGAGTGTGCCCCGGTTTGAGTCCGAAAAAGTCTGTGAACTCGCGGGAGTCTCCAGAGTCTCGCAACTCCCACGTTTGATGAAATGGACTACCTTCTGCATCATCACGCCCATTGACGAGACACGAATAAGTTCCATCGGGTCGCAAGGTAGTTACCCAGTCTGGTAAAGGGTGCAAAGCGTCCAGGTCCGTTCCCATCCCGGTAGACTTCCAAACGCCAATTAACTGCTCTCGGTTGAAGCTCATGGGAATTCGTGTCGATGCGATAACGATCGAAATCACGGGGGACGGGCGAAAGACTTGCAAGCAGACCAAGAAACGCGACTCCCGTCCTCCCGTGCATTTCCTGGTTCCCCGCTTCACCACACAGCCATGTCCAGACGAGCAAGCAATTCCTATTCTGCAGTATACCGATCACAGACCATCTTGGATTGTGGGCTATCCTCATCCAGCAGGTGTACCTCGTAGCGCCCAAAATTCAGCGATGCGCCGGTCTCGTTCAAGTCGTATATCCTGATCCAGTAGCAATCGTCAAACAGAAAGGCAAGCGACTCGAGTGGAGTTGGGCGGTCGAGTAAGAGCGTGCCGGGTAAATTTGAGTGCAAGTAATCGATACGAACCTGAGGTGGGGAGGCGTTGATCGTAACGGACGTGATCTGCAAACCGTATTCGGTCTTGTAGCATGCTGAAGGTAGTTCGGATTGATAGCGAAATTCAGTCAAGGCCAACCACGCGATTCGGAGAGGACATGTCTGTCGGGGAACGTCAGCGATCACGCGGCCGCGGCGAATGATCAACCACTTCAAAAACCACGACTCCGCGGCTCGCCGTGCATCGCATGGTTCTGCCTCTTCGTCAGCGTCACTGCGTCTGCTGGCTTCGCTGCCACGGATGCTCTGGGGACTCCCGAACAGCGTACCAACCAACCGGCAGGTCAGCCAGCTGACGGATGGATGGATCATGTTCTGCCACCTGGGATAAGCCGACAATCATTGCGTTTTCCTCTGTCACGTCTCCGCCATCAAGGAATTGCCAGCCACCGTCATCCAAATCGTGAGTTACGTAGAGGACCGGATTGCTGCCATCCATGATTCGATCAAGCGTAATTACGGCAAGATTCTGAGGGCTTTCGAACGGCCATTCTTCGCCCGCCCTTCGAGAGTCGTTCATTTGCGTCTCAGATATATTGGGAAGCTGATTAGATTCGGCATCACGGCGTCCGCAACCCGTATGGATCAAAACGAGAAGTAGTGAGATACGGTAAACGCAAGTCATTGCATCGGGCAAGATGTCAGCACTACCTTTGTGGCAGAACATCAGCGATCACCTCGCACGCGGACCTTCACGATTGAGATTGCGTGAGCGTGATGATCGAATTGGGTTGGAAGTTTGCGTCTCGCAACAATGAGTGTGCTGGGGTGCATCGCCGGGTTCGTGGCGTCGGTCGGCACGCCGGGTTGAAGCATCGTCGCGGCTTGCCAGTGTACTCGATGTGAATTGCCGCGGGAAATTCCGGTGTCCCAATCTCCAGTCGGCACGTCAGGCGTCGGTCGTCAGCATCGAAGTCGACAGGCGTTGGTTAGTCTTCGTCAGCCGAATCGACCGCGCACCCGTCAAACCGTGACATCAAAAGCGAATCTTAGGCAACAGAGGTTGGACGACATCAAGTGGGCCAAATTCGAGCGCCCCCGTCAGCAGCACGGACGACAGGCGCCGGACCATCGCAGCCACGTCTACCGCTACGAACGGCGGTGGTCACCGCGTCGGTGCGATCGACCTGAACTCAAAAACAACCTCGACTCGCCGACTGCGGTGCACCACTTGGTTCACGCGGATCGGCCACGACGACAGCACGTGCCATCGCCGCGGATAGCCAATGTACTCGATTGGAATCGCCGTGGGAAATCCAGTGTCGCAATCAGCGGTCGGCACTTCGGGCGTTGGTTGTCAGCGTTGGAATCGACAGGCGTTGGTTTGTCTTCTTTGGCCGAGTCGACCGCGCACCTATCGAACCGTGACGTCAGGAGCGAATCCCAGGAAACAGAGGTCTGATGAAATCCGGTGGGCGTCCTTCGAGCGCACCTATCGCAGTCGGGTATCAGGCGTCGGACCATGATGCGAACAGCGGAGAAGAGAGTCGTCCACGAATCACTCGAATGACACGAATCGATTTGCGGTGGCGTGTCAGGCGTCGGTTGGCAGCGCGAACGATGAATTCTTGGCAGTCCGACTGCCGTGATTTAGGCATCTTATCAGCAGTCGGACTGCCGATAATGGGTTCCACCCGATTTAAGGGGGCGTGGGCGGGGGCGGTGATGCGGTCGGCCACTCTGAGCTTTCAATGTCGTCCGAATCACGGTCGGGTGAAGCTTCGTTCCGGCCTGTTGATTGAATTCGATCCTACGTGGGATCAGCCGCTTCGCGCGAGCGTACGGGCATTGAATCAGCAAGAGGTTTGTACCGGGCCCGTAGGCTCGCGCCATACGGCTGATTCAATCGACCCGCCGGTTCTCCACCGGCTGAGGTCCTTAGACCGCTGGAAGAAAAAGAGTAGAGTGGTTTGCTCGCGGGGCGACCGCCTGCTCAGGCACTCGACTTATTTCCCTTCGGCGGCCCATTGCTTCATCAGGGCGATGTTCTTTTGGACGGTTTCGAGTTGCTGGGGATCGAATCTTGGCAGACTCAGGCGGTCGGTGTAGACCTTCATGTCGCTGTCGTACATCGCGTCCGATTCTCTCTGGCGGCCTTGGTCACCGGTCTGATCCATCCAGACATCCAGTCGGCGACGCAGGTCGGCCAGGGTCGTCGCATAGGCCGGGTCGTCCGCCAGATTGTGAATCTCGTACGGATCGTTCTTCAAATCGTACAGCTCTTCGGTCGGGCGGACGTCGCGAAACAATAACTCCTGGGTCACGTTCAGCGTGCCGGCCGCGTGGACCTGGCGCAGGGCTATCAGGATCGCTTTGGCGTCCTTGTAGGCACAGGGTTGCAAGTACGGCCGTTTGGGAAGGAAGTTGCGGATGTACTTGAAGTCCTTGGTGCGGACGCTGCGAAGATGGTCGACCGTTTCGTCGCAGCGATCTCGAGCGGCAAAGACGGCTTCTCGCGGGGTGTAGTCCTCGGCCAGGATGTCGCGGGCCTGCATCCAGTCCGGGACTCCGATTCCAGCGGCGGCCAAGGACAACGCCGCGATGTCGATGTGCTCGACCACGTCGTCGCGAACCGTCCCCGAATCGATCCCAGGCCCGGCGATCACCAGGGGAACGTGCAGCCCTTCGTCATAGAGGAATTGCTTGCCACGGGCATGGCTGATCCCATGATCGGTCATGAACAACACGAGCGTGTTCGCCAGGACACCTTCTTTTTCGAGCCGATTGAGCACTTCGCCGACCATCACATCGGTCATCCGCACCGAATCCAAATAAGCCGCCCAGTCGCGGACGATATCCGGATGATCGGGGTAGTAGGGCGGCAGAGTCACGGCGCTGGTCGGCGTGCGGCTGCCGAGCGTCTTTTCCGCCGCGGCGGAAACCCTTTCCCATCCCTCAGCATCTTTGCCCCGCAGCTTGCCGCCTTGGGTTTGGATCTGGGCGAAGAACGGCTGGCCTTCCTGCCGTGACGCCCAATCGTTGGAATCATAGACCGATTCATCCCACTGGAAGTTGTAATCCGTCTTGCCCAATCGTCCGTTGGGCGGCCATCCGGTGATCGAGGTGTGATAGCCGGCGTCTTGAAACAGTTTGGGAACCAATTCGATGCCCTCGGGCAGATGGATTTTCAACTCCCCTCGACCGCTGCGATGATGATGGGCGCCGATGCTGGTCTGGTACATGCCGGTGATGAAGGCCGATCGGCAGGTCGAACAGACCGGCGCGGTGACGAAGGCATTCGTGAATTTCGCGCCTCGCGCCGCCAGCGCATCGACGTGGGGCGTTTCGATCGCGGTCTCGCCGTAGCAGGAAAAGTTTGCCGACATGTCGTCCGGAATGATCCAAACGATGTTGGGACGATCATCGGCATGCACTGCGGCGCAACCGACAAGGAAACTAACGATCAGGAAGTGACGGAGCATGGCGTGCGCGGTGAGGGAAGGCGGGGAAAGAAACGAAGAGGTCACATTGTAAAAGCAAATCCGCGGTCATGACACAATGGATTGGCACTCCGGCATGCCAAAAGTCTTCGCCGCTGCCCGGGACGGATGTATATCAGCCCACCGATCGCTGGGCGTCCCCACGGATGTCGAGCAGCCTGCTATCCGTGGAGAAGCTCTGCCATCCTTGGGTAACCTCCGATTGCAGGCGACCAATCCGACGCACCGAGACGCCACCACAGACGATCGATCCCGCACGGGAATCAAACTTCCGCGGCGACCGGTTCGCTCTCGAAACGGGTGAACGTTCGGATTCCGTAAATGGCGATGACGACGAAGCAAACCATCGGCAAGTAGAACGAATTGCGAACGCCGAGCTCGTCGATGAATTTCCCTTGCAACAGCGGCAGCAGGGCACCGCCGACGATCGCCATGATCAACCCCGCCGACCCGAGTTTGGCTTCTTCATGGGGCAGGTTCTTCAGCGCGATGCCATAGATCGTGGGGAACATCAACGACATGCAGGCCGAGATCAACACCAGGCAGGTCAGTCCGATCTTCCCCGGCAACCAGATCGCCCCCAGGGTGAATGCGATCGCGACGATCGCGAGTGCCGCGAGCAGTTTTCCGGGGCTGAAATATTTCAACATGAACGTGCAAACAAATCGACTGACCAAAAAAATCACCATCGCCGCGATGTTCCACGTTTGTGCTTGGGCCAACGTCAGACCGACCCGCTCCATCCCGTAGTGAATGATGAACGTCCAGCACGTGATTTGGGCACCGACATAAAACGCTTGTGCGACGACGCCTTCACGGTAGTGGGCTTTCGCCAGCAACCGGCCCGCGACCTCGCCCATCGGCCCATCAGGTTCTTCTTTGGCGAAGGTCGGCATTTTGGTGATCGCAAACAGGATCAGAAAACCGATCACCACGCCAGCGATCACGACATAGGGCGTGCGGACGACGCCGAGATCGTGTTGTTGGATCGCCAGAAACGATTCCGGATCGTTGGCCTGCATGTTGGACAATCCGGCGCTGACGGCGCCGTCGAGTGCACCGAACTCTTGTTTGAAATCGGGTAGTCCGTCGGGATAGTCGGCTTCGACGTATCGGATCGCCGACGGCGACTTCGATTCCATCGCGGCACGAAACTCACCGACTTGCAGATTGGGAGCGATGATCGTTGACGCGACGACCATCCCGGTCAGCGATCCGATCGGGTTGAACGCCTGGGCCAAATTCAACCGCTGCGTCGCCGTCTCCGGCGGTCCCATCGCCAGGATGTAGGGATTGCAACTCGTTTCCAGGAACGCCAATCCGAACGTCAAAATGTAGAACCCGACGATAAAGATCCAAAAGTTGGTGTTCAAGCTGGCCGGAATGCTCATCAGGGCGCCCACGGCGTAAAGCGAAAAGCCCACCATGATCGCACCCTTGTACGAATACTTGCGGATGAACATCGCCGCCGGCAACGCCATCGTGAAGTAGCCGCCGTAAAAAGCGAACTGGACCAGCGAACTCTGCGTGTTGCTGATTTGAAAGACCTCCTTGAACACCTTGACCAGCGGATTGGTGATGTCGTTGGCAAATCCCCACAATGCGAAACAGCAAGTGGTCAAGATGAACGCCATCAGGAATTCTCTGGGAACCACCTTGCTAACAGCCTGGCCGGAGGAGGAGTCGGAGGAAGAGGATGACATGGAGTGTTCTGGGGGGACGAGGGGCAAAACGATGGGGGCAAAACGATAGAAGGCAGAATGATTCGGGGCAGGATGATTTTGCGGGTGAAGGAGGGGCGATTCGATGGTGCCGGTTGGTTCCCCGAGGGCATCGAGGTTTCAGGTGAAGCCTAAACTCGTTCCAAGGCTCCGCCTTGGAACACGCTTTAGATACGGCTCCCGCCACCAGCGACCAGAGGCGAGGCCTGGGAACGAGGTTCAACCGATGTAGGGATAGCTGGGATCGATCAGGCCGGCCTCTTTCATCGCCGACCAAAACTCCGCCGGTGGCGACGCGGCGCAAAGGGCGACGTTTTGCTGGATCCGCTCGGGACGGCTGCTGTTGAGCGCGGTCGCCACGACGCCCGGCGGCGACATGCCGAATGCGACACAGGCTTCGGCCGGAGTTACCTCGTGTTGGTTGCAGAGCTGATGAAACCGGTCGCGCCAACGGATCAGCGATTGATCCGATTCGCTTTCGCCGGTGACTTTTCGATAATCAAAGAAATCGCCCCCGGTTAAGAAGCCGGCATGGAAGACCGCGGAATTGATGACCGCGACGTTCCTGACTCGCAGCGATTCAATGAACTCCAGCAATTCGCTCGGGTGCGTGTAGACGGTCAAACTGGTCGCCAGCATGACCCAGTCCAAGTCGCATTGCTCGGCAAGTTGCTGAGAAACCCGCCAATCTTTCGATCCGACTCCGATCCCCGCGACCTCACCCCTGTCACGCAGTTCGACGAGCGCCTGGTAGGCGCCCAGGATGTCGTCCCAGCGTGACTGGCGATCCGACGTGTCCGTGGCAGCGGCCAAGTATTCGTCGGGGTCGTGCACGGAGACGAGCTGTGCTCGATAGGGGGCAAGTAGCTGGCACCCCTGTCGCCAGCAACGCAAGATACCGTCGTAGCTGATGTCTTGGACCGCGTCATGTTCCAGTCCCACCCAAGCACCGGGTTCGAAGGTCGGTTCGGGGGTTTCCAGCGGAACGCGTCGCCACCCCAGTTTGTTGCTGATCAGAACGTCCGCCGGATCGACGTGAAGCTCAGACAAGGCCTTTGAAATCGACTCCAGCGCCAAACCGGCGCCATACTTGCCGGCCGAATCAACGGTCACCATACCCAGCGCGTGTTCGGTCCACTGAGAGACGATTTCACGCTTGGCATCTCCGGAGATCGCTCGGTAAAGATTACCGAACGAGCTGGTTCCGAAAACGATCTTCGGAATCTGCAAAACGTCCCTGCCAGACGCCGTGCCTTGGGTGCTCAGTTCCATGAATCTTTCTTCCGCTATTGGGTGACTTTCAAGACATAAGCGTACTTTGACGGTCTGGTCTTCGGAAGTTGCACCGTCAGTCCGTTTTCATCACGCGACCATTCCAGTTCCTGGTCCGAACCGAGCATCGTGATCGATGCGATGTCGCCTTCGTAGTGCTGGCTGTTACTGGACAGTGTTTTCACGGTGATTTGATTGTTCTCCGGCCATTTCAATCCCGTGACGTACAGCGTGCTGTCGCCGGCGCGCGTGGTGAATCGAAGGTCCGCCGCGGTGAATGGTTTATCTTTCGATTCGGAAACGTGTCCGGTCGAAACCGACGTCGGACCTTCGCCGAACGTCTTCCAGTAGGTCGTTTCGTAGATCGATTCTCCGTTAATCTTCAGCCAGCTTCCGATCTCTTTCAGGATCGCCTGGTCTTCCTCGGGGATCGTGCCGTCGGCGCGGGGGCCGACGTTTAACAACAAGCACCCATTTTTGCTGACGATGTCGACCAAATCATTGATCAACCGTTCCGGCGTCTTGTAGCGTTGGTTCTGGGTGTAGCCCCAGGAGCTGGCGCTGACCGCGGTGTCGGTTTGCCAGAACGGCTTGCGAATCTCGGCCATCTTGGAACGCTCTTTGTCCAACACGGCGGCCGACTCGGGGAACGCTTCCCATTTGTAATTGATCACTCCGGGCTGACCGGTTTGTTCGGACGTTTGGTTGTAGTAATAGGCCGCAAACTGCTTCAAATGGTCCGCGAACGGATTGTCTTGGTAGTTGACCGTTCGACCACCGGGGGTGATCCCAAAATCAAACCAGAAGACATCGGGCTGATACTTGTCGACCAACTCACACGAGCGAGCCAACCAGTCGTCTTTGAATTGTTGATCTTGGGGAACAAAACGGTTCTGGTAGTCCCAGGCGTCCTTTTCGAATAAGAACGGCATCGGACGCCCGTACAAGTCGGCGTATTGCGGATCCGCGTTGTCATAAGACTCGTCACGCACGTAATACATCCAATTGAACGCGCGGTGGCTGCTGACACCGAACTTCATGCCGTGCTTGCGAACCGCGACCGACAGTTCGCGGATCACGTCACGTTTCGGCCCCATCTCCGATGCGTCCCAACGTGTGAAGGCACAGTCATACATCGGGAACCCGTCGTGGTGTTCGGCCACCGGGATGACGTATCGCGCCCCCGTTTCCTGAAACAACTTTGCCCAGCGATCGGCGTCGAACTTTTCCGCCTTGAACTGCGGAATGAAATCCTTGTAGCCGAACTTGCTGTGCGGCCCGTAGGTGTTGACGTGGTGGTCAAAAAAATTGTCCCCGCGGCGATCCCGATTGATGTACATCTGGCGTGGATACCACTCGCTGCCAAACGCAGGAACGGCGTAGGCGCCCCAGTGGATGAAGATCCCGAATTTGGCGTCCTTGTACCACTGTGGAATCTGGTACTGCTCCAGCGATTCCCACTCCGGTTTAAATGTTCCGCCTGCGTTGACCGCCCGAATCTTCTCCACCGCAGGGGCGACCGCGGGATGCGGAAGCGTCGCCGGGTGGGGTTCCTCAGCGAAACAGGAACCGGCAAAGATCGCGGTGGACGCGATCGCGGCACACGTAAGCCTTCTCAGGGTCATCACAACTCTCATGGGGAAATCAGGTCAGCGGCTGTGGGGGAGGGCTTAGCATTGTGACACAGGCCGATCAAATCCCCATAGCCGAGATTGACATCTGCATGTCTATTTTTAACCTGTCCGGCCGCCGGGCGAGCGAGAGCGATCGACTCCTTGTCTCCGCGTGCGAAGGCTCGCGGGGGATCCACCTTCTGGCGAAGGTAGCTACCTTTGCGTGATTATGTCCTAGCTCGATGTGCGCGTCTCAATTGCGATTGCGACATCATTCTGCCAAATCAGGGCCATCGGGGCAAAACGATGGGGGCAAGACGATGGAAGGCAGAATGATGCGGGGCAGAATGATGAGGAGAGGGAGAGGTTGAACCGGGGGCGGTTAGAAGATGTCACGCAGCGATGTCAGGGCCAGGGGTTCTTTGGTGGCGAAGGGTTCGCCGTAGCGACGGGCGATCAGGTTGCCGAAATGGGCGGCGTCGGTTTCGATGCGGTCCAGCATCGTCGGCGGCTCGGCCGGGCGACCGGTGATGAACTGACTTTCGTAGGCGCGGATCGATTCCATTTTTTGCTCGATCGTCTCGCTGATGTCGACGATCCAGCTGGGCTGGATGGCCAAGCGTAAGTGCACGCAGAAGTAGTAGAACGTTCGCTCGGGATGAAACCGTTCGCCCGGCATATCGGTCTTGCTAAGCTTGGCCCAAAACCGAGCCGCTTCGATCAATTCGGTCGCGACGACGTGGTCCGGATGGGCGTCGTGAAAGTAAGGCGCGAAGACCCAGCGTGGACGCAACATTCGAAAGTAGCTGGCGATCCGCTTGCGCGCTTCGAGCGTGTGTTGGAGTTCGCGGTTGACCAACGAGGCATTGCCACGCCAGGTCACGTTCAGGATTTCGCTCGCGCGGATCGTTTCGGCGCGGCGGATGGCTTCGCTGCCATGCGGGGTCGGTTCGCCGGTGGTCAGGTCCAAGATGCCGACCCGCATACCCTGCCGAATCATTTTGGCGATCGTGCCACCCATGCCGATCTCCGCATCATCGGGATGCGGTGCGACGACCAGAAAATCAAGTGGGGCGATGTCACCGATCGCCTCGGGGCCGTCGGTATGGATCTCAGTCATCGTTGATAAATCGGCAAGTAATGGTAGCGGACGGAAAGCGAAAGCAGTGCCAGGGAGGTGGAGTAGACCAGGCCGACGTTCCGTTCTTCACCGCCGGGCGCCATCCACGATCCGTCGCGGCGTTGCCGCGGCAACAGCAGTGTGGAGACGACGCGGCCGGACTTTTCGGCAAATTTGCCGCCGACTTGATGCATGCCCTGGGCGTAGTAATACAGTCCGTAAAACAGGTAGCGTTCGTCCGACGTGGGTTCGTACCCGAGCAACCAATCGGCCGCCGCGGCCACTTCGGGCGCGTCGTATTGTCCACAGACTTGCATCGCCAGCAATCCCGCCGCGGTCATGGTGAACGTAGGACGCGTCTGTCCCGGCGTGTAACTGAATCCGCCTTCGCCGACACCGGTTGCGGTGCGTCGGCCGGTAAAGGAATTGCGGAGGTATTGCAAAGCTTGTTCGATCGATTCGCCGGGCACGTTCATCCCGTCATTCTTTGCCGAGCGGAGTGCCATCAGTTGCCAGATCGAAACCGACAGGTCGCTGTCACGGGACTGCGGCGAGTACCGCCATCCGCCTTCGAGCTTGCGTTCTTTGCGGACCGCTTGCGACGAGAGGATTAATCGCAGCGCATGCTCCAGCCGGTCGTGAATGATCTCGTTCTGCTGGGCGCTCGCGCCCATACCCAGCATTTCGGTCAACATCAGCGTGACGATGCCGTGGCCGTACATCCGTGAACCGTCGTGGGCACCGAAGTAGCCGGCTTCGTTTTGGTGGTGTGGTCCGAGGACAAAATCCAACGCCGCGCGCATGGCGCGTCCGCGGCGGGTGGGCTCGGCCGGTTCGGTGCCGACCGCCGCCAACGCCATGATCGCCAGCGAGGTCAGCGCCAGTTCGTGTCCGCGGTCGGTGATCGCGCCGGTGGAGCGTTGATTGCGGAGCAAAAAATCGATCGCGCGGTCACAGGCCTGGTCCAGTTCGTCGTCGATGTACAGGTTGTCGATCGATGGCGGTTCCTGGGCAGCGGCCGACAGAGCCCATTGCCCCGTGACCGCGCCGGCGAGTGCAAACAGGTCGCGGCGGCGGACCGTCCACACTCTGGCGGGCGTCGCAACGGCTCGATCCGACTTGGCGGCGTTCGGACACCGGCCGGCTTGTTGATTCGAGCTCGCATGCGTAGGGAAGGTACTGCGCGGTGCCCCTCGCTCACGCGTCGGGCTGGCATCCAGACGTTTTCTTTGAGGCATCACTTCGACTCCGCCGCTCGTTTGGAAAGCGCTTTAAAGTAGGCTTTGATCTCGCGCGAGTAACCGGGCGGGATCTGGATCGATCGACCCTGCGCCGCATCATCGACGCCGCGGCGGCGAAGATCGCCCCAATCACCATCGGCGATCGCACCCTGGATCAAATCGACATCGTCGGGGCCGTCTGGCATCTCGCCCTGGCCGGATTCCGAGACCGGATTGGGAGACGAGGGATCGGAGCTGGGCGGTTGGCCGGGTTGCTCGCCGGCTTGTGCTTGCTGCAAACTTCTCAAACGCTCGCGTGCAGCTTGCTGCATCTGGGCTTCCAACATTTGAGCGAGTGTCGGTGACGCTTCGACAGCGCTCTGCGGCGGCTGGCCCGAACCGAGGCGGCCCTGACCGGAGGGTTCGCCACCGGGTTTGCCGACGGCCGACTGGCTGTCAGAGGGTTGCCCTTGATTGCCCTGGGACGATTGAGCGGGTGGCTGTTGAGCCGAGGACTGTTGGGATGCTGAGGCTTGTTGTGAATCGGACGGTTGCCCCGGCGGCGAGGCGCCGTCAGCCAAGGAGCGATCCAGGTCGTCGAGCGTTTGCGCCATTTGCTGGGGCGTGGGTTGGGAGGCCGACGGTTGCCCGCGCTCCCCGGATTGATTGCCGGATGCCGTCTGTCCCGCGGACTGGCCCGACGACTGCCCGGACGATTGACTCGGTGACTGCGTCGCGTCGGCGCTAGCTGTCGAAGCACTTGCGGGGGCGCTCTCTGACGGACTGCTTTGTTGCCCGGGATCCCCTTGCGACGAATCAGCCTGTCCGTCCGGCGATTGCGACTGACCGGTCATCGACTGAATCGCTTCGGCTTGGTCGGCAATCTTTTCGGCCGCCTGCTGAAGCGATTGGGCGGCATCGGCAGATCGTTGGCTTTCGTCGACCGACCGCCCCAAATCTTCGCCGGCCTGTTTCGCCGCTTGGCCGGCGACCTGCTCGATTTGCTTCGCTGCCTGGGCAAGTTGTTGGGCGGCTGGATCGTTTTCCAGACGAGCTTCGTGGCGCGACGCGCGTGCCAAATCATCGGCCGCGGTTTGCACGTCACTTTCGACCCGTTGTTGTTGATCGGCGATGTTTCGCGCCGAATCGGATGTGGCGCGAAGGTCGGTTTCGATGTCGGAATCCTGGGCGAGTTGTGCCAATTCATCGGCCAGGTTTTTCAACCGATCCGATGCGTCTTGCGCCACTTTTTGGCCCAACTC
Source organism: Stieleria maiorica (assembly GCF_008035925.1). Classification (NCBI taxonomy): domain Bacteria; kingdom Pseudomonadati; phylum Planctomycetota; class Planctomycetia; order Pirellulales; family Pirellulaceae; genus Stieleria; species Stieleria maiorica. Next base: position 2,956,505 of record NZ_CP036264.1, on the reverse strand, counting down.
TGCCGCCGGGTTGGGCTTGTCCAACGGCGCGGCTTTGGACTGATTGATTGCGTTGGCCCGTTTTACGGCCTGCTTGCCACGCTCTGTCGCCAATTCTCTCGTGTTGCGGGTCTGCCGGATCGCCCGGTCGGCCTGTTCCAGCAGGTCTTGTTGTTTTTCGATTTCGCGTCGGTGCCAATCGTTGTCGGGATTCTTTTTCAGTTGATCCTGCTCGCGCCGGATCACATTTTCGGCGGCGCGTTTCTTTTGTTCTTCATTGCGGACACGTCGACCGGCGTCTTCTTCGGTGGACGACCATATTTGGCGTTGTTGGTCGAGGGCGCGAAGTTCATTGTTTCGCAGCTGGTTTTCGTTGCGCCGCATCGATTCGGCGCTGGTGTTTCGCCTCTGTTTGTCACCGTGAAGGTCTTTGTCGGCAGCTTGGGCCAATTGTGCGGCGGATTGTTCTGTCGCCCGGGCGGCCTGATTCACTTCGTTCTGCATTTGGCGTGTGGCCGATTGCAATTCGCTTAACGTCGGTTGTCCCCGCGACGTTTGTTCGACCCGGTTGATGGAATCGTTCAATTGTTCGCGGATCATTTCGATCGATTTCTGCGTCTCGGGTTCGTTGGCCCAGCCGGCGGCTTTGGATGCGGTGGCCAGAGTCCGGTCGCGGAGCGTTTTGGCTCGCTGGACGAATTCGTCCAGCATCAATTGTGTTTGACGCTTTTGTTCGGCGAATGCACTGTCTTCGGATTCCAGGCGACGTTGCAGCGCGTCTTCTTCTTTGGCGGCCTGCCTGAGGTTGTCAGCGACCTCGTCGACGGTTTCGGCGGCGATGTCGCTAAGTGCTTCTTGCATCGGTTCGTTACGTTGAAGCTCCTCTTCGAGCTGTCGAAGCAATTCACGCGGGTCTTGTTTCGCGGCCTCGGCCATTTGTTCGGCGTTTTCGTATCGCTCGCTGAGCGCATCGGCGGCGTCCAGTTCCGCTTCCGCCTGGCGCAACTGTTGACGGGACTGTGAGACATCTTGGCCCTGTTCGATTTTTTCGAAGTGCTCGGCCGTTTGCTGCAGCCGCTGGGAAAGTTCGGTCAGTTTTTCTTCGACCGATTCCAGGGCATCGTCACGCTGCTGTTCGGAGGTCGCCGATTCGGCCTGTTTGAGGGCTTCTTTGGTTTCCTGGACGGCTTCGGCGATCAATTCGGCGGCGGCGTCGGCATCGCGCGCCACCTCTCGCTGTTCGTCGTTGACGATGTCGGTCGTGTTGGCTTGATCGATCAGCGCCCCGATGGTTTCGGTCGACTTTTCGATCGCTTCGTCTTGCTCCGGTCGAACGTCTTCTGCTGATTCCTCACTGGCGTCTGCGCGGGCGTCGGTCGCCCGTTTGGCCTGGTCGGCTTCTTCAGCAGCCTGCCGTGCCTGCTGGGCGAGCGTCAACACGTAGCGGCCCAGGACGTCGCGCGCCTGGTCACGGTCTGCCTCCAAATCATCCAGGCCGATCTGCAGGTCGCGGGCGAGCGATTGCAAGGACTTTTCAGCGGACAGGAATTTGTCCATGCTCCAACGCCGGGGATCGATGCGGGCATTGGCTTGGTTGTGATCGTCGTTGTGCCGCGTCGCGTCGATGCGCCCGAGTGCGGCTTTCGAATCGACGTTGGACTGGCGTAGATAGCGGACGCCCAATTCGACGCGAACGTCCTGGAGTTTGAGCCAGACGGGATGGTAGATCTTGCGCAGCGGTGACGAATCGCTTTGCCCTTCGCCTTCGCGGATCGACAACCAGTCTTCGCGGGCCGCGGCGATGTCGCTGGTCGCCTGCAAGACGCCGATCGCGCCGGCGATGGCATTCAGCACCCGGTCGGCCGGCTCTTGATCGTAATCCTGGTACCCATTTTCGGTCACGTTCTTGATCGCTCGCACGAACAGGCTTTGATCGGCGGCATACTGCAAATCGACCTTTGACTTGGCACGATTGAGTCTCTCTTGCCCGGCCGCTCGCACGATCAAACGGTTCAGCTGTGTCTGCCAACGGAGTCGATTCCATTGGACGTCCAAACCGCTTTTGATCGCGTCCTCGGCATTACGATCACGTTCGGCCGCGGACTCGGCGGATTTCCAAGCCCGCCCGGCGTCTGCCAACTCACGCGTCAAATCGGCCAGGTACCGCATTTCTTTGCGGAGATCACGTCCCCAGCGCAACGCCGCGTCGTGTGTCTCGGAATAAACGAGCGATTGTGGCTTGTCGTTGACTTCTTTGCGGAGCGATTGCAAGACCGCATAGACTTGGTCTCGGCTTGCCTGGTCCTCCAGCAGCGTTTCGATTTGGATGCCCCAACGTTGCGACCAGCGCGACCAATGGTCACCGGCGAGATGTTGTGCATGTTGCGGCGAGAGCAACGGTTCGTACTGCTGGATCAACCGGTCGATTTCGGCCAGTTGGCCCGCAACCAGGGTCAAGTAGCGGGGTAAACGCTGTCGCGGCAGATCGTCGACCAGACGGATGACGCCGTCACGCAACATGCTGGCGTCGGAATAAAGTGACGCGGAGAGTGCGAGTCCGAACCGTGCCTGGGCAAATCCTCTCAGCCGATCGGATTGATAGGCGGTTTGTTTCGCATCGCGACCGATCGATGCGAGATGTTTTTTGTGCACCTTGCTCCAGAGGTTTTCTTGATGTTCGCCCAGCCATTGCAGCTGTTTGATCTGGCCGTCCAATCGCGTCTCGATGTCCAAGATTGCTCGGCCGACCAATTCGGTATTCGAAGCGCTGGCGGTGTTCTGTGTGGCGGAGAGCGTTTCGGTCAAGCTTTTGATCAGCGCGACGGATTCCTGTTGCAGCGGTTTCCAACGCGTGACAACATCGCTGATCGGCTGAAAGTCGCCCGAATCGCCGATTGCATTCAGCTCGTTGGCCAATTTTTCGGATTCCAGGGACCACTTCATGATCCGCTCGATCTGATCGGCAAAGGGAGCAAGGAACTGATGACGATCCGCATCGAACCCGTCGCCGGCGATCAGAAACTCGATCACCGGCGATTCGGTTCGGGCGCCACGGCGGTCGATGGCGACCAATCGGGTTTTGACCAGGTCACCGGCGGCCAACTGTGGCGTTTGCGATGATTCGCCCAAACGATGCAGCATGTCCCACGACCAGTTGAGATCCAGTTTACGATCGGGAACATCGATGGGCAGCGGATACGATTCGAACCGTCCGCCATTGACTTGGACTTCTTGCAGCACACGCTCGAGCGGCAAATCGTCGGCGGCCGAAGCAGACAGTTCGATCACGTCCAGGGACGAGACCAATCGGCTGGGTTGCGTGTCATCGGACCAGCGGACGATCGGCGGCGTGTCCAAGACCGGCATGATCATGTTGGTCGGGCTGAACGGGTTGTCCAAACCGCTGCGGACGCTGGTCGCGTCGACTTGGTATTGACCGGAGGTCTTGATGGAGATGCGGGTCAAGAACTTCGTTCCCGACTCGTCGACCGGTTCCATATCGCTGCGCGCCCCACGGACGCCGAATCGGACGACCGGGTTTTCGACGCTCTGGTCAAACGTCACGATGACTTCGGCAGTTGTTCCCTGCAATGCCTTCAGATCGCCGTGTTCTTCATCCGCACTGCGGTCATCCAGTTTGGCGTACGTCGGCAGCCGATAATGTTTTTCGTAACGCACGACATGGGGGCGTGGCAACGGTGTCAGTTCGTGCCACAACGTGATCGCATCGCCGGCGGTGATGCGATATTGAATCGGGACCGAACCGACCGACAGATTCGCTGCGAATCGCGTTCCGGGAGCGTCCTGGACGGTGGCACCGGCGGCGTCATCTGAACCACCAGTCACTTGCGAATCCGCCCCGGGACGAAATGCAGAGGCGTCCATCCGCGGCGTCATGATCGATTCGCCGGATGTTCCATCGGCGCTCCGCCAATGCAACATTACGTCGTCCGCTTCGGCGCCAAGGACACGGACGATCACCCCCACCGCATCACGCTCGGCGACATAGCGGGACGGGGGCGAGGGCTCCAGGATCGTGACTTTGGTGCGAGACGCCCGCTCGATGGCGATCCCCGGCAGGGCGGCGCGAGCGAATCGGCGGCCGAATTGAGCCGACGGGATGAACATCAACGCGATACACAACAACGCCACCGTGGTTCCACTGAGCACCCAACGGCGGACCAGACGGAGCGGCAGCACTTCGCCGACGTCGACTTTAGCGATCCGCCGGGCAACGCGGCTTTGCAGCAGCCGACGGAAATAGGGCGAACCGTTGCTGCCGGCCGGATCGGCCAGTTCGACCGCGGCGACCAGGTTTTCGCGCAGGTGGGGCGCGACGCTTTCGACATGGCGGGCGATTTCAAGTTCATCACGTTTGGCCAACGAAGACAACCCCGACAACCACATCACCGCCGCCGTGGCGGCATAGATCCCGATGCTAAGCAGCCAGCGGATCGTGTCACGAAAGAAGAACAGGTAGTCGAAGGTCGCCAACAGGAGCGTCAGCGAAATGAACGTCAGCAGGGCGACACCGATCGCCCGGGCCACCAACAGCATCCCCCGCCGACGCCGGAATGCGGCCAGCGTGCGTCGGGTGATCGGATCCAGACCGGTTCGGTTCATTGCGTGTTCACGTGCCGTTGCCATTGTTTGATTCCTGTCCGTTAGACCAATCCGGCTCGCTTGCGACACCACCATTCGATGGTCAGCAGCGCGATGATCAACCCAAACCAAAGGTAAGACTGCCACAGCACCGTGTCGGTTTCGATGACGGTTCCGCTGGAAAGCGGTTTCAGCAGTTCCAGCATGCGACCGGCATCGGATTCATGGATATAGGTGCCTTCACCGGCCGATGCGATTTGGCGCAGCGAGTCTTCGTCCAAACTCATCCGTTGCATTTCGGCGTGATCACCTTCGATGACCCAAATCGGCGTCGACGCCAACAGCGCCGATTCGTCGAACCCGCTGGCGCGAATTCGGATCGAGTACTCGCCGCCGGGCAGCGGCGGGACATCGCCGGCATAGGTGCCGCGACTGGGATTATCGACACTCAGCGGAATCGTGGCGACCACATTGCCGTCGCGGATGACCAACGCATCCACGGTGGCGTCGACGACGGGATTGCCGCGGACGTCACGCAACCGGGCACGGACCGCCACCGGTTCGCCGTCGCGATACTCGACCTTGTCGGTCCCGATCGAAACGTACTGGTCGCTGGCCGAAAAGGGCGGCTCCATCGCGGCAACGACCAACTGATTCCAAAACCGTGCGTGAAATCGGTCGGCAACCTTGTACCGCCATCGCCAGGTCTGATCCGATGCGAAATAAAACACCCGCCCCGCGCCGTACATCCGCGTCGCCAACCAGGGTGTGCGGGTGCCGTTGTCCAAGACCGCTTCGCCCCACGCCTCGGCGCCTTCGCTCAATTCAACGTTTGCGGTCCAAGTGGGCGATGGCAACGAGCGCCAGAACGCATCCAGTTGGTCGCTTTGGTCGATCAATCCGAGCGCCGGCTGTTCCAACCCCTCGGGGGTCGCTTGCAATCGGTCGGGCAACGGCGGCGGGCCGCTGCCTCGATAACGCACCGGCATCAATTCGCCAAACTCGGTTGCCGCCAGCGAACGCAGTTTCCCGAATCGCCCGTCGATGATCACCAATCCGCCGCCGCTGGCGACGAATCGTGACACAAGCCCGCGGTCGGCGGTGGTGAACTGGGGGGAATCAACTTCGCCCAACAAGATCGCGTCGTACTGCGCCATCGCCTCGGCGGTCTCGGGAAATTGTCCCGGCGAATCGCCGCGCGGTAATTTGGGTGTGGACGTTCCTGGTCCGAACAAGACCACATCGGTCTGCCAGGCGGGGTCACGTACGAACAGGTTCTTCAGATAGCGGGTTTCCCAGCGGCTGGATCCGTCGACGATCAACAGCCGACGATTTCGAGTCGAGGCGGCCACGCGAAAGTGCGACAGGTTATTGTCGGCCGAATAATCCGGGCCGCTGGATTCGACCTTGGCGACCAAACGCAGCACTTCGTTGGTTCGATTGATGCCGCGAGGGGATCGTGTGCGCAGTCGATCGACCAGTTCACCGACATTGATCTCAAAGGGCACCGATTGCCGAGGCGTGTCCGTGATGCGGACTTGTTTTTGCCACACGGTGTCGCCGTCGGATTCGATCCGGACCAGCACGGGTTCGCCCTGTCGCCCGAAATGTTTCACGACGACTTGGCCGGCCAGTTTGCCTTCGGCGGCGACCGTTTCGGGACGGATGACTTCGACGATGCCGATATCCGGCGGTTCGTCGACCGAACCAAAGCCGAGTGTATTGACCGTCGTTCCGCCGCTGGCAAGTTGCCCCGCGACCGAGGGTGCCGGCCGTTCCAAGCGATTGGCGGAATCGGTGTCGCGGCCATCGGTCATCAGCACGATCGCGGCGCGGCGGACCGAATCGATATCGTCGCCGGAGGACGACAGGCTCACGTCGTCGACGGCCGAATCCAAATTAATCGTCGACAAGATCGATTGAAGTGGTCGCGAAAGATTGGTCGCCGGCCCGTCGGCCGACCAGTCCAACGCCGTGGGCAGTTCGGATTGGTCATCGGATGACCAGATCGCAACGGGATCCGAATCACTGAATGCGATGACGTCGATCGCGTGGGTCTTGTGGATTTGTTCCAGCCAGCCCGGTTCGGTCGCGTTCCCCAACAACGCTGCCGAAGCACGCTGCAAACGATTGTCGGCGGTGGAATCGGACTGGCTGTCCGAAAGCGACATGCTGCGCGAGGTGTCGACGGCGAAGACGACCCGCCCGAGTGTGCCGATGACTTGTCGTCGATGCCAAACCGGCCCCGCCAAAATCAACACCACCAGCGCGACGGCCGTCCCCCGCAGGGCCGGCAACAGGTACTGGTACGGCGGCCGGATCGAACGCGTTTCTCGCGCATAAAGCACGACCACGGCGACGACGGCGACCAGCGCCAATACCGCAACGAGCGGGGCGGGCAGATCACCGGCAAAGCGGATCGACGCAAGCAGTGACGATGAAAGCAGTGGCGCGGCAAGCAGTGCAACCATTACGGCGTGCCTCCCGTGATTCTTCGTCGCGCCACCAGGTTCTGCTGCAACCACAGCTCGGCGACCAAGGCCACCAACAGGACGACCAAGATCACACGCCAAAGCTCGCGTCCGAACGAACGCGAACGGTCGGCGTCTTGCAACACGGCAGCCGTCTGGAAAACACCCGCGTTCAAAATCGTTGCCAATGCCTGTTGGCGTTCTTCACCCACGTCGACCAACAGCGATTCCGAAGCGTCCACCGTGGCGATTCGCATGATTTCCGCGACGGCGACTTTATCTGGATCTTGCAGGTCGGTCACGCGTTTTTGAATCGTGTACACACCGGGGGCATAGGTCGCGGTCAGCCGGACCGGATCGTCGGCGGCGGGCGGCGGGATCTCGAACTGCCCACTCGGCGTACGGGCGGCGTAGGTGGTTCGCGTCTGTGCCCCCAGTTTCACGTCGGGGACCGGCCAGTCGTCTTCGCCGATCACGATCGGTTGTCCCACCTGGAGCATCGCGTCACTCCGTTTGCCCGCCAAGTCCAGTACCAGCTGTTGGACCAATGGCAGAAACACGGGACGCAGCGGCAGATTGGTCCAGGCCGCGTTGCCAGAAACCGCGAACTGCACGACCGTCCCTTCGCCCACGGCATCCATCACCGCCAGCGGGGCACCATCGGCCGTGCGGAGCAAAACGACACGACCGGTCGCGTCGCGCTGATCCGCTTCGTCGACCGCCAGCGAGCGGTAGGCGAAAACGTCGACGCCGGAAAACGGATTGGCGTCGCCCCGCGCCAAGATCCTCCAGGGCTGGTACAGCGTGGTGGGTTGGTCGATCGCAAACGATTCCTCGGGGCCAGCGGAGTCGACGTCGGGATTGCCGACGATCTCGCCCAGCGTCGCCGGAAAGGTCAGCTCGGCATCGTCGCCGCGCCAGACCTGGTTGTAGAGGTCCGCGCGCAGGGTTCGTCCGTCGAACACGACCAAAGCGCCACCCTGGTCAACAAAGATGGCGAGTCGCTGTTTGGCCGAATCGGGAAGCTGTCCGACACCGCAGAGAATCACGACGCGCGTCCGGTTTTCCTGGAGTGCAGATTCCAGCTTTTGCGGGGACACGACAGCGGCACGGACCGGATCGGGGCGATCATCGCCGCCGAAGGCAAACGGGCTGAGCGCGATCGCTAGAAAGTCGGCCTGGCCACCCAGCGGCTCCTTGCTGGAACCACCTTCGACCAGCAACACGTTGACTTCATCGATCACCTCCACCGCGACACGGCGTGTGTTGTCGTCGACCAGGACGTCACCGCGATCGATCGTCGCGGCGACTTCATGAATCCCGGCTCGGTCGATGGAGTGTGTCAGCCGATTGGTCGACGTTGATTTCGCATCGATCGACACCACGCGAGGTTCCAACGGTTTTCCGTCGACCGACCAGATCAGCCGCAAGTCGTTGGCCGGAAGGTCGGATGCATTCCGCAGCGTCGCCGTGTACACGCCCGATCGTTCGCTGACGACGACCGGCGATTCGATCGAGACCGCATCGACCGAGACGTTGGCCAGATCATCCCAACTGGAACCCACGTCCAGCATGTCGACGACCAGCCGCGTTCCGCCATCGGTTTCCGCTGCAATCCGGTTGGTCTCGGCGATCCGTCGCGCCGCTTCCAACGTCGCCGCATCGACGGCGCCGGACTGGAAGTCCGACACGACCAGAATCTGACGTCGGGGATACGATCCCTCTTCAGACGCGACGATGGCCGCGTCGATCAGTTGGCCGATCGAGACGGCGTTGCCCCGGGCATCGATTCTTCGAAGCTTGGCCAACGCATCCGAAACTCCCATCTTGGCAGCGACGGCACCCAAGCGTGAACTGCGAACCAGCATCACTTCGTCACGCCGCGTCAGATCGGCCAGCACGGTGCGGATCTCTTCCTTGGCGACCTCGATCCGTGACGGTTCGCCCGGCGGCGTGACCGACATGCTGCGTGAATCATCGATCGCGATGACCAACGTTTTCGGTGCGTCACCGGCCAGCGCGCGAAGCCCCGTCCACATCGGCCGGGCCAAACAGAACGCCAGCAGCACCGGGATCGCACACCGCAGCAACAACAGCAACAAATTGGTCACCTGCATCCGCCGCCGATTGACCCGCACGACACTTTCGAGCAAGTACATCGCTCCCCAGTCAACCGTTTTGAATCGGCTGCGAAAGAACAGATGGATGACCAGCGGGATCGTGAACGCGAACGCACCGAAGGCCAACGCGGCATTAAGAAGGCTCATCGAATCGTCCGTCTCCTGGCCGCCACATACTCGTGCAAGACATCGACGAAGGGCTGGTCGGTGGTGATCGGAATCAAATCCACACGGCTGCGTCGACTGGCCTCACGTAAGGCTTCGTTGTGCTCGGTCAAGCGCTGCTGGTACGCATCGCGGATCGATGCGGCATCGACGGTCTGCTGGTCGATCGCGGATTCCAGATCGCGGAATTGGATGCGGCCAGAAAACGGAAAATCGACTTCGTCGGGATCCAGGATCTGGAAAAAGATGATCTCGTGCTTGTTCGCTCGGAACTGTGCCAATGATCGGGAAATTGATTCGGCGTCGCCCATCGAGTCGGAGAGGATTACGATCAGTCCGCGACGCCCGACTTTGGGAACGATCTTTCGGAACACGCCCCCCAAGTCCGTCTCGCGCCGCGATTGCTCGGCGACCAGCGCCGACAAGATCGGTTGCAGGTGCGACGGGCGGCTTCGCAGCGGGACCTGTTGGCGGAGGTCGTTGTCAAAGGTCACCAAGCCGACCGGATCTTGCTGGCCGAGCATGAAGTAGGCGAACGCGGCGGCCAGCCGAGTGGCGTATTCGTGCTTGGACAATCCCTCGAAGCTGCGGGTGCCCTTGTAAGCCATCGAACCGCTCTGGTCGACCAACAGATGGCAGCGAAGATTTGTTTCTTCTTCGTATTGGCGGATGTACAGGCGATCGCTTTTGCCGAACACCTTCCAGTCAATATTCTTCAGCTCGTCGCCCTGGACATATTGGCGGTGCTCCTTGAATTCGACACTGAACCCTTTGTGGGGCGATCGGTGGCGTCCGCTGCAGTAGCCTTCGACGATTTCCCGCGCCAGGATTTGCAGCCGCGCGACGCGCGACAATTCCTTCGGTTTGACGAAATCCAAAATCCGCATGGGGGGCTCGGGCGGTTGGGCTGGAGGCGACTGGCTGGAGGCGACTGGCTGGAGGCGATCGTGGGGGGGACGCCACTAGAATCAACGGTTACGGGTCACGATTATACCCTGTCGTGCCGCGTCGATTCCGCGAGATCGGCGAAGTTCCTGAACGGCGTCGTCCCCAGCCAAGCTTGCCGGAAGCCGCCCTTGCTCGCGCCGCGGCATTAGTAAACCAACAGGCCACCTGCGGAGGAACAGGGATTGATCCTTGTGGCAGGTGAATGGACGGCAGACGAATCCTCCCGATTCTTGAAAGGCTTGCGAACCATAAAGGGACGATCGCGTTCTCTGTAGATTTGGGTGGGGCAAAACGATGGGGAGAGGGCTGGCAGAATGATGCGGGGCAAAATCATGCGGCAACGGACGGAATGGTTTCCACGGGACGCGGCTGAGGGTGTCCGCTGCGCGGCCAGGGGGAACAGTTGGGACAACGGTTCTACAATTTGGGTCCCGATTCCGTTGTTAAGTGTGGGGCTGTAAGCTCGGCTGTGCCGGCCGGTATTCACTGGTCTCGGCTTTGATGATGGTCGGCCGCATGTGCGGCTGGCCAGTTTTCGGCGTTTGCCAAGGTTCTCGAAATCACTGCATGTCAGCCTCCACCCGCCTGGGATTCTTCTGCGCATTGGCCGCCAACGTGATTTGGGGGCTGTTTCCGATCTTCTGGAATCTGCTGCGCGGAACGTCGGCGCTGGAGTTGGTCAGCCACCGGGTTGTTTGGGCGTTTGTGTTTTCGATGCTGATCGCGGGGGTCCGATTCCGGCTCAGCAACCGTGTCGTTCGGGTGGCGTTGCTGGAGGCGCTCCGTCGGCCCCGGACATGGGGCATCTATGCCGCGGCAGCCTTCTTGATCGCGATCAACTGGGGAGCGTTCTTGTACGCGGTCACGAACGAGCAGGTGTTGCTGTCGTCGTTGGGGTACTACATCAGCCCCTTGTTCAACGTTTTGCTGGGGGTCGTCGTGCTCGGGGAGCGGCTACCGGCGGCGCGGTGGGGCGCGATCGGATTGGCCGCGATCGGGGTCACGGTGATGACCTTCGCCGCCGGCCAGTTCCCCTGGGTTTCACTGGCGATGGCCAGCTCATTTGCCGGATACGCGTTGGTCAAGAAGAAGGCGCAACTGGACCCGATGAACGGGTTGTTTCTCGAGACGCTGGTGCTGCTGTCCCCGACGCTGGTTTATTTGACGCTGTTGTACCAAGGCGGCGCGGGGGATTTTGGTCGCGGCAACGCGATGCTGGACGCGATGCTGATCATCGGCGGTTTTTTAACGCTCGTTCCGCTGGCGTTTTTCTCCGCCGCCGCTCAGCGGATTCCGCTGACCCTGATCGGCGTCCTGCAATTCATCGGCCCGACGCTGCAGTTTTTGGTCGGCGCGTTTTACTTCGGCGAACCGATGTCGACCAACACGTTGATCGGGTTCGCGTTCGTTTGGAGCGGGGTGGCGGTGTTCTTGATCAAGCGGCGGTGAAGGCGGGGCAGCCCATCCACTCATTTGCGCTTCGGTACTCGTATTCCGCCGCAGCTCAATTTTCGATCGGGCTGGACCGTCGCCGGCCTCTCCGAGGTCGGCGCGGGGCAAAGATTCGCTTTTTCGGTCCGCCGAGTTCGAAGAACACGGCGACTCTCAAAACGCATCGGCTACCCGAAGCCCCAGTCTGTCGCACGATGTCGGGCGTCTACCAGGTTCGGGCGGCTTCGTAGTCCGCGATCTTGTCTTCGAACTTCAGCGTTTGGCCGATGTCGTCCAAGCCTTGCAGCATCTTGTCGCGGCGGCTGGCATCGACCTCGAACGATCGCTCCCAACCGTCGGCGTCTTTGATGACCTGGTTTTCCAGATCGACCGTCAACTCGTAGGTCCCCTTGGCTTGGGCGGTTTCGAAAAGATGATCGATGTCGCTTTCGGGCAAGGTGATCGGCAGCACGCCGTTCTTGAAGCAGTTGTTGAAGAAGATGTCGGCAAACGACGGCGCGATCACGCTGCGAAAACCGTAATCGTCCAGTGCCCAGACCGCATGTTCGCGGCTCGATCCGCTGCCGAAATTGCGGCGCGCGACCAGGATCGAGGCGCCTTTGACGGCCGGTTGGTTCAGCTCGAATTCGGGGTTCGGCGTTTCACCGTCTTCCTGGAAACGCCAGTCGTAAAACAGAAATTGTCCGAATCCGGTGCGCTCGATCCGTTTCAGGAACTGCTTTGGGATGATTTGGTCGGTGTCGACGTTGGCACGATCCATCGTCGCGACGATGCCGGTGTGTTTGGTAAAGCTCTGCATGGGTGGTTGGTGAAGTGGCTTGGGTGGTGGTCGCGTGGAAGCAAAGGTCCGTAGGTCGCACTCGATGCCACCTACTCGATGAGCCGGCGGCGCTAACCGCGGGCCTTGGATTGCCCTTCGAGACTTGTAAGGCCCGAGGCTAGCGCCTGCGGCTCAGTTTGCGATCGAAAGTCGTTTGAGCGGAAAAGGGGTCAGGCCTCTTTTCCGCGGCCAGGCTGGAAGCCTATCCCTCTAGTGCTTGTAGTCCCAGTCGCGGATGTCGACGAAGTGGCCTTGGATGGCGGCGGCGGCGGCCATCGCGGGGCTGACCAGGTGCGTCCGTCCGCCCTTGCCTTGGCGGCCTTCGAAGTTGCGGTTGCTGGTGCTGGCACAGCGTTCACCCGGCGCCAGTTTGTCGGGGTTCATGGCCAGGCACATGCTGCAGCCGGCCTCGCGCCAATCGAATCCGGCTTCGCGGAAGACCTTGTCCAGCCCTTCGCGTTCGGCGTGGGCTTTGACCTTGCCGCTTCCCGGCACAACCATCGCGTTGACTTTGTCGCTGACGTGGTAGCCCTTGATGACTTCGGCGGCCGCCCGCAGGTCTTCGATGCGGGCGTTGGTGCAGGAGCCGATGAAGACGCGGTCGATCGCGACGTCTTCCATCGCGGTGCTGGCGTCGAGTCCCATGTAGGCCAGCGCGTCACGGGTCGTTTTTTGGTCGGTCGGATCGCTAAAGTCGGCCGGATCGGGCGTCTTGTCTTTGACGCTGATCACTTGACCGGGGTTGGTCCCCCAGGTCACCTGGGGTTGGATGTCGGCACCGTTGAAATGCAGCGACTTGTCGTACGTCGCTCCCGGATCCGTGGAGAGTCCTGCCCAGCGTGCGACGGCGGCATCGAAATCGGCGGGCGCTTCCGGCAATCCCTTCAAGTATTCAAAGGTGGATTGATCGGGGGCGATCATCCCGGCACGCGCGCCCGCTTCGATCGACATGTTACAGACCGTCATGCGTTCTTCCATCGTCAGGTTGGTCACGCAGTCGCCGGTGTATTCGAGCACGTAGCCGGTGCCGCCGGCGGTACCGATCTTGCCGATCAGATACAGGATCATGTCTTTGGCAGTGACGCCTTTGGGCAACTGGCCGTCGACGCGCAACTCAAACGTCTTGGGTTTGAACTGCAGCAGGGTTTGTGTCGCCAAGACGTGTTCGACTTCGCTGGTTCCGATCCCAAAGGCCAAGGCGCCAAACGCCCCGTGGGTGGCGGTGTGGCTGTCGCCACAGACGATCGTCATGCCCGGTTGGGTGTAACCGTTTTCGGGGCCGATCACGTGCACGATGCCTTGGCGGACGTCGCCGATGTCGAACAGCTGGACGCCGAATTCGGCACAGTTGCTGCGCAGGGTTTCGATCTGTTTGCGGCTGATCGGGTCGGCGATCGGCAGCGATCGGTCGCTGGTCGGGACATTGTGGTCCGGGGTGGCCAACGTTCGCTCCGGCCGACGCACGTTGCGACCGTTGATCCGCAGCCCTTCAAAGGCCTGAGGGCTGGTGACTTCGTGAACCAGGTGCAGATCGATGTACAAAATCGCGGGGCCGGATTCCGGTTGGTGGACGACGTGTTGGTCCCAGATTTTGTCTAGCAAAGTCCGCGGGGCGGACGAGTCGGCATCGGTCATTAGCGGGGTGGGGGAAACGGAGGAATACTAAAAGCGGAGCCCCTAACTGTCGGCGGAAAGCCTTGAATTGTCAATGAGCGATCCGGCGGCGATGATGTTCGGGGGGGCCACCGACCGCAATTCAGGCTTGTTGACGCCGTTGTCGGCATCGCCGATTGGTTTCTCGCCTTTCTTCTTCGCTCATCACGGACCAGCGGGCGATTTCGTCCAGCGTCCGAAAGCAGCCCAGGCAGGTCTGCGCCGCGTCGAGTGCGCAGTGGTCGACGCAAGGCGATTGAGAACTCACCGTCTCGGGGGGATCAGGCGGATGGTGTTGCGATTGCATGACGCGTTTGGACCGTTGCGAACGTAGCTACCTTCGCCAGAAGGTGGATCCCCCGTGTATTGCCCCGTTCCCGGGATTCGGCCTGGGAACGGAAATCTGCCCAGGTTCCGCCTCTGGTTGTACGCGGGGCGTGTGGTGGGAGCCAGGCCTGCAGGGCGTTCCAAGGGGGAGCCTTGGAACGAGGCAGAAGGCAGGAAAACCCCCGACCTCGATCTGCAGGATTCTCCCTGGGGAACAATGACGGAACCGCTTCGCCTGGTTGCGATTGATTTTCGGAACGAATAAATCAGTGAGTCGCGATGGCATTTGCGCCCTTTGGGGTCGCGTGCGTAGCCTAGTCTATCACAGGGCTGCCGGGGGAGCCCGTCACTGCCCCGGGGTGTTTTCCCTATAATCCTTCGGCAGCACACCCGAGCGATCCCGTTCGGATCGGCTCCCCCGACCTTTTGGACCACATTCCAGGAGTTTCGAGATGAAAAAGCGTTTCGACACCCGGTTGTGGTTGCGGTGGTTCGCCGGCCGCAACGAAGTGTTGATGTTCTCGCTGGCGATGATCTTTTTGGTCTGTCTGGCTGTTCTGGTGGTGATCTGGGTCGACGTTCCGGGGTTGCAAGAACGTGCCAAGCAGGTGGTCGATGCGGAGAGTTTGGAGGCGGCCGAGACGGCATTGGTGGCGCCGTATGGGCTTGAGGGCGGCGTGTTGGTGACCATGTTGGTGATCTGGTGTGTCGTGATCGGTGAAGCGATCGTGCACTGGGTGACGCGACCATGGAATCGCGAAAGTCTGCGGCATCACCTGCACAGCGTGTTGTTCTGCCTCTGCCCGGCGCTTCGCATGTGTGCCCGCAGTCCCGAGATGCACGGTCGGATTTGGTTGCCCGGGCTGGGATGGCGCCGGGGAGGTCGACGGTTGCAGCGACAATTGGAACGCCATTTTAGTGTTCCGATGATGGTGATCGCACTGTTGATCATGCCGATCCTGATCATCGAGTTCTTCTTGAAAGATCAAGTCGCCGCTTACCGCTGGCTCCGCATCCTGTTGCATGGTGGCACGGGGGTGATTTGGTTTGCGTTCGCCGCCGAATTCATTTTGATGGTGTCGATCGCGGAGAAGAAACTGGAGTACTGCAAAGAACACTGGATCGATCTGGCGATCATCCTGCTGCCGTTGGTGTCGTTCTTGCGGACGTTGAGTTTGGCCAAGGCGACTCGGTTGGCCGATTTGATGCGGATCCAGCAGATCTCCAACTTGGCGCGCGCCTATCGATTACGGGGCACGGCGATCAAGGCGTTGCGAGTTTTGATCCTGTTTGACCTGACCGAGCGGATCTTGCGTGTCAGCGATCAGCGGCGGATCGAAAAACTGGAGAAGGAACTGGCAGAGATGGAGAAACACTCGCGGTTGCTGAGGCAACGCATCGCCAAGTTGAAACTGAAGACCGCCGAGGAGGAGGATGACGCCTGCACATTCACAGACCGGCGCGGTCAGACGGTTCAAGCGTCAGCCGCCTCGTTGGAGACGGCTTCCTTGGACGCCGGCAGTGATGAGAACCTCCGCGCGATCTGACGCGACACGACGTACAGACCCACCGCCGTCATGATCCCCGCCAGATCCGCCAGCGCATCGAGGACGTCCGGATGGCGTCCCGGCGAGAACGCCTGGGTCAGTTCGTCGATGCAGGCGTAGGCCGCCAAGACAACGATCACGCCGAGGAATCGCCAAGCCGACCGGCGTGGATCGTTCGCCGGCGATTGCGTCACGTAGCAACACAGGACGGCCAGTCCGAAATAGCCGCCAAAATGCTTCAGTTTGTCGCTGACCTGGGGCCCGACATCGATTCCCGCAGGCAGGTGCGTTCCCAGAAAAAGTGCGCTCCAATAGACGGCCAGAGCGATGACGCCAAGGCGAAAGCCGAGTATGGTGATGCCGGTGATTGGACGCATAAAACAAGCAACAAGGTTAGGTCCACCGGCGGTGGGCCGGATGACGTCTGGTCGTACAGAACTGTTCGCACAGAAACTGAATCGTGAATCTATTGATCTCTAGGCAAGAGGACACCACCGTGCAGCGTCTCCATCGAACCCTCACCCGCGGCCGCACGAACCCCCTTGCCCGAACAAGGTTTGTCGCACTGGTCGCTGCGGCGGTTGTAGCAACCGCGGCGACAGCGCAGCAAGCCACGGCAGTGCAAGCCGACGCGGAAGTCAAGAAACCTGCCACACAAAACACGACCACGGACAAAAACGCCCCCGAAAACGACGCTGCCGACAAATCCACCAAGACGCCTTGGATCACCCTGGCCGGGCACTGGAAAGCCTGCCAATTCGGAGGGGAAGGCGACGTGGTGATCAAGGACGGTGTGATCAAGATGGAACACGGCGACCCGCTGACCGGTGTGGTCTGGACGGGACCCTTTGATGGCGATTCGGCCAACGGCGACGGCCAGGATTCGAAAAACGCCAAACCGCTGCCTCGGGACAACTATGAACTCCGCTGGGAATGTCGGCGCGATTCCGGCTACGACTTTCTGTGCGCGTTTACCTTTCCCGTCGCCGACCAATACGTCAGCTTGGTGATGGGCGGATGGGGCGGCGGAATCACCGGGATCAGCAGCATCGATGGACGTGACGCCAGCGACAACGAAACCACGATGTTCAAGAATTATGAGGATAAAAAGTGGTACAGCGCCCGTGTTCGGGTGGAGACCACGAAGATCACGGTCTGGGTCGATGGCACTGAACTGTTCAGCCAGCCCCGCAAGGACCACGAGTTCGACATCCGATTCGAAATGGATCCTTGCACGCCGATGGGGATTGCGAATTTCGAATGCGACTCGCAAATCCGCAACATCCAACTGCGACGTCTGCATCGATCGGAAATCGCAGCGGCACAGTAAACCGCAGCGGCACAGTAAGCGGGTTTTCGATGGATCAACAGCAAATCGACGAACACTTCATGGGCCGGGCACTCGAGCTGGCCTACCAAGCGATGGAATTGGATGAGGTTCCCGTCGGGGCGTTGATTGTCCGCGATCATCAGATCATCGCTGCCGCCTCCAACCAGCGGCAAATGCTGAAGGATCCCACCGCCCATGCGGAGATGATCGCGATCACGCAAGCGGCGGCCGCGATCGGCGACTGGAGGCTGGAAAAGACGACGCTGTACGTGACGTTGGAGCCGTGCCCGATGTGTGCCGGGGCGATTCTGCAATCCCGGGTCCCACGGGTGGTCTTTGGCGCCAGCGACCCGAAAGCCGGCGCGGTGACCAGCCTGTTCCAATTGCTCGAGGATGACCGGCTGAACCATCAGTCCGAGGTGGTCGCGGGAATCAAGGCCGAACCTTGCGGACGAGTGTTGACGGACTTTTTCGCTAGCAAACGCGCGCTGGGGAAGAAGTAGGTGGGTGAAACTGTACCGGTATTCAAGATTCTCGGACTTTTGCCACTTCTCGCGGCAATCAGACTAAGCCCTGGGCGTCAGCCTGTCCGATAAGACCGTCACGACCGAATTTTTGTGTCAAGAGACAAAAAATTCGGTCAATGCACCCCAACGCGGGCCGCGAGAGAAAATTGCAGGCAGTTTTCCGCGGCTACTACGGACGACTACTATTAGACGGTGGAACAGCGATGTCGGTACGGAAGCTGACGGCTAGAATTTTTGGATCCCTAGTACTGCTCTGTGGTATGGCCTCAGCCCAGGCTCAGGAGCACGTCCCCGTGGCGGATCCGTTTCAGTTCGATCCCGACTTCCGTTGGTTCGAGCCGATCTACGACATGGACTTGGCGGATATGAAGCCAAAGAAGCGGGCCAACACGGGCTGGTTCGCCACCTACGACCGATTGAACCTGTACGGTTCGCGGCCCGAACTGGAGAACAACAGCCAGGGGCTTGAGTCGGGTATGGATAGCGGCTGGGGCCACCGCTACGAGATCGGGTTCATGATGCCCGACACGGACAAAGGCTGGCTGTTCAGCTGGGTCGACAATGACATCGGCCAGTTTTTCAGCGTCCGTAAGGAACGTGGCAATCGCATCAACGAAGATGAACTCGACGGTGACGCCACCAATGCGGCACCACCGTTCGGATTCGAAGCCATCCCGGGAGTCTCCAACAACCGCGGTTTCAACTATCGCTTTGTCGATGAAAAGAAAAGCGAGAACGTGATCGATTTTGATAGCTACGAGTTGAGCAAGACGTGGCGGTTGGAGCCCTACCATTACGGTGGGATTCTTGAACCGATGGTCGGATTCCGCTGGTTCCGAATCGAAGATACGAATGTCTTCCAGAACTTTATCAGTTCCAACGACCCCGACCAGATCGCCGATGCAGCGGCCGGACGTCCCAACTTGATCACCACCTACGGTGCAGCGGCCGAATTGATGACGACCGACCAGGCCTTCACCGAGAACGAAGCGATCACCGGTCAGATCGGTTTCCGATACTTCAAGTTCATCGATCGATTCACGTTCGCGACCGATTTCAAAGTGTTCTCGGGGGCGAACTTCCAGAGCAGCTTCAACAACCGCCACACCGAAGCCGTCGTGTACGATGGAACCGACCTGATCACCCAGGGCGACGAGGTGACTCGGATCTTGTACGACGAAACCGACCGCGTCTACACCCGCAACGAAGAGTTCTTCCTCGGGTTCGATGTCCGCGGAGAACTCGGTTACCAACTCAGCCGTGCGGTCACGGTCCGAGCCGGTTTCCAACTGATCGATGTCGCTCGCGGTCTGTGGCGAGGCGGCGACAATAGCAACTCGGTCTTGCGAGGTGGTGACAACGACCAGGATTTCTTGATGGTCGGCGGAACCTTCGGGATCACGCTGAACCGCTAACGGTTCAATCACCCCGAGCAGCGAAACAGAAAAGCCGCGGCGGAATCTTTCCGTCGCGGCTTTCTTGCGTTTCTGCGGCATCGGCGGCCGCGATTTCTGCGGGAGAGGTGATCAAGCTTTCTCGGCCAACTCTCGCAATTCCTCTAACTCCTGGCTCAATCGGTGCCGCAGCGGGCTCTCCGGCCGGAGTTCTTCGTCCAAAAGATCTTCTGCTTCATCGAAGACATTCTCCCCACGATTGGGGTCGGTGATCAACTTGCGGAACATCTCTTCAACGGTGGCTTCAGTAAGCAAAACGATAACCTCGAGGGGTCATCTGAGCGGCAGAACGTGATTGTGTGTTTGTCCCGATCAAACACTCACTGCATCAATCGCGTTCTCCCCAGATGGACAGGCGATTCTAAATTCACTGGCGCGGGCCGCAAGGTGCCGCGTGCAATTGAATTTGGAATTCACCAGGGAATCCACCAACTCCAGGGGGTTATCGATACCATCTTTCCAGACGATGTTCCGACACGCCCAAACGATGAGCGATTTGGATGCCCCAGTTTCGAGCGGTCTGGCGGATCACGCCGCGTGATTTCCAACGTCGTGCATCAATGTGCACTATGCCATCGACCAACAGTGGCCAACGCCGCCGCCGCAAGGCCTGGGCGAGCAACACATCTTCCATCAACGGCACCGCCTGGAACCCTCCCACACCCTCGTACAGTTGCCGAGAGGCGAACATCGCTTGATCGCCGAACGGCACGCCGCGCCATCGCACGCGGAGTGCATTGCCCCATTCCAGCCAGCGGTAGATCGCATCCTCGGCGTCAATTCGCTGGCGAAATCCCCCCCAACAGGCCCGTGGGTCGCCCGCACGATCGACACACCGGCACAGCGCGTCCAAACAACCGTCACCCAATCGATTGTCCGCGTGCAGGAATAACAACATGTCTCGCGTCGAGGCTGATGCCCCGGCCGCCATCTGCTTTCCGCGGCCGCGCTG
Organism: Stieleria maiorica; assembly: GCF_008035925.1. Classification (NCBI taxonomy): domain Bacteria; kingdom Pseudomonadati; phylum Planctomycetota; class Planctomycetia; order Pirellulales; family Pirellulaceae; genus Stieleria; species Stieleria maiorica. The sequence continues at coordinate 2,936,158 of NZ_CP036264.1, read as the reverse complement.
CGACTGCACGACCGTGGCTGCCGACTGCCGAGCCAATTGGGCGGTTCGGTCCTCGCTGCCGCCGTCGCAAACGACGACCTCTCCCGCACCGTTTTTCCACGCCGATCCGATCGCCGCTTCGATACGCTCGGCTTCATTGAGCGCCGCAATGATGACCGAAACGTCCCGGGGCGTCATACCGTCTCGACTTCACGCAACCGGACATAAGCGATCGGGCCGAGGACCAAAAAAGGCATCCACGCGGCGATCGCGGGCGAGAGCAGGTAGCCCCCACCCCCCATCGCGCTGCCGGCCGTTTTGAGCGCGAAAAATAAAATCACGGTGCCGATGGCCGCCCCAATCATCATGAACAGGTTGCGACCACGACGATTGACGACCAACGGCAACCCCAGCAAGAACAAGGAAAAATCCAACGGCACCCTGATCAGACGCTCGTGCAACAGCACCCGCGTGGCCATCGAGTTGTGGACGGCGGGATTGCGCAGCCGTTGAAACAATTGCAGACTGCTGCACAGTCGCGTCGAAGACTGGTCGGTTTGCAGGATTTCGGCGTTGACCGGAGTGACGACGAAACATTCCCCCGGAGCCAGCCACGCTTGATCATGGGCGGTCAACAAAACCGGTCGGCCGTCCCTGTTCGCCGAAGGGATCTGGTCGATCGCGGGCGGCGTGAACACCTGCTGCATCAAATAACCTTCGCCGTGGTTCTCGTCGGCAGGCAACCAACGTGCCGAAACCGAGACCAGCGCTTCACCGAATCCCGCATAATCCACGTCAAGCCGGAAACTGGGATGCTGGATCTCTTTGCTGCGAGGCCGAATCGACTGGCCCTCGAGCAGAATCCCGCTGATTTTGTCGTAACTGGGCAGAATCGGCTGCGGTGCGTCCCCTGACAAATCCTTGCTTTTCATCGACAACGCATCGCGCATCGTCGGTAACAGCAGTTCGCGGCTGGCAAATTGCACCAGCACGATGCCCATTGCGGCAACAACCATCCAGCGGAAGATCCGTCCGTGTGATACTCCCGCGGCCAGGGTTGCGGTCAATTCACCGGTGCGCCGCAGCCAACCGACAACAAACAACAGCGTCATCAATGCAATGATCGCCCCGGTCCAATCAAACAGCAGCAACATGTACGGGCCGTAGTAGTACCACATGACCCGAGAAACACTGACGCCGCGTGATTGTGCCAAATCCACCAGGTCGTTCATGTTCTGGAACGCGTGGAAAACGACAAAGATCCCCGACAGCGAGGCGAAACAGACTGCAAAGGTCCGGAAGAATAGCCCCAGAATGTAACGATCGATTTGCGTCACGGCGGATCGGACTCACTCGGGTGGGAACATTTGACCGATGCGCTGAAGTTTCGGTTTTGCCTCCGCTTTGACCTTCCTGACCGTCCAGGCCGATCCACGGGGCAGCGTTCAGCGACCGCGCAAGCATCCCACCGGTTCGGCGGCCGACGCAAGATCGAATCAGGGAAGCTATCGCTGCTCGCGATACGTCGACCAACTCAAATAGGCCAGCACGCAGCCCAAGATCGCAAAGGTGAGGTCCATCATCAGACTTGCCCCCCCCAATACGGCCAGACTGGTTTGCCCAGCAAGACTGGCCGCGGCGTCTTCGATGAACAGGCTGACGACCAAGATCGACGCGACAAGGCTAAAAAGACAGAGTGCCTTGGGCATCAATTGAACCTCGGAACGAATGTGAAATGTGGGAAGGGCCAGACGTAACGCTCGTATCGCGGCCGGGAAAGGGCCGCAGTATAGTTGCCCGAGCACATGTTTCCCAAGCCTACGCTACATCGCTAGTTTACCGAGAGCCACTGGAGCCGTTCATCCGGGCAATTATTCGGTAAATTCCGATTGCAGGGGCGATTTGACGATCCCAAAAAATGCCGATCACGCCGTTTCAACCACCTTCCGACCCGCAATTGCGCTCTGATCCGTGGGGTTGGTGGCGAAAAAAAATGCCCATTACCGAAAAATGGGCGTATCTGGACCACGCCGCCGTCGGGCCTCTGTCGATGCCAGCCGCCGCGGCACTGCGAAACTACGCCGACCAGGCAGAACGCGAGGGCGACACGGTTTGGCCCAGTTGGGCGGGGCAGGTGGAATCGCTACGTCACGGTTTCGCCGAACTGCTGCATGCCGAACCCGACGAAGTCTGCTTCGTCCCCAACACCTCGGCTGGAATCAATCTGGTCGCCGAAGGGTTCCCGTGGCGCAGCGGTGACACGGTGGTGATTCCCGAAGGCGAATTTCCCAGCAATCTGTACCCCTGGCAGAACCAGGCCGACCGCGGTGTGACGGTCCGTGTCGTGCCGCGACGCGACGGTCGGGTGGAGGTCGACGACTTGTTCGCCCACGTCGATGATTCGACCCGCCTGATCGCGCTTTCCTGGGTGGGCTATGCCAGCGGGTTTCGGGCCGATCTGGAAACGATCGTCCGGCGGGCCCACGAAGCGGGACTTTTGGTCTTCGTCGACGCGATCCAAGGGCTGGGTATTTTTGACCTGGATCTGCGAACGGTCGACATCGATTTCCTGGCCGCCGACGGTCACAAGTGGCTGCTGGGACCGGAAGGATTCGGAGTCGCGGTCATCCGCCGGCGACACCTGGACCGGTTGCGTTGCCGTAGCGTCGGTTGGAACAGCGTTCGCAATCCGTTTAATTACGCCCAGCCGAAATTGGAGCTTCGCCACAGCGCGGCGCGTTTCGAGCCGGGATCGGCCAACATGTCCGCCGCGGCCGCCTTGGGCGCCAGTGTCGATCTGTTTCGCGCGGTCGGCAGGGTGCACGGCCCCGATGCGATCGGCGACCGCGTGGTCAGCTTGGCGACCGAATTGGACGACCGGTTACGCGCGATCGGAATCGAATCCCAGATCCCCAAGCAACCTCAGCACCGGTCCGGGATCGTCACGTTTTCGGTGCCCGGGCAAGATCCTGCGGCGGTCCGGAATCGGGCATTGGAACAAGGTTGTGTCGTGAGCTGCCGCGGAGGTGGCATCCGGGCCGGCATTCATGCCTACAATGACAGTTCGGACCTGGAGCGTCTGGTCAGCGCGGTTGCGTCATAGCATCTTCCCCAACATCACCCATGAATGAATCGAACGAGCGGCGGGTCGCTGTCTACACCGGATCTTTTGACCCGATCACGCTGGGGCACCTGCACATCATCCACCGCGCCAGTCGGTTATTCGAGTCGCTGGTGATCGGGATCGGCATCAACGCTGAAAAGGGATCGCTGTTCTCGCCACAGCAACGTCGCGAACTGGTCCGGACGGTGACGAAGGATATCGAAAACGTCCGCGTCGAATTCTTCGAAGGGCTGGCGGTCGACTTCGTCCGCTCGCTCGGTTCGCGGTTGATGGTCCGCGGGATTCGTCCGATGACCGATATCGCGGGCGAATTCACGATGATGATGGCCAACCGCCAATTGGACGAAGACGTCGAAACGGTCTTCCTGATGGCTGACGAACGGTTTTCGCACGTCAGCAGTTCGCTGTTGAAACAGATCGCCAGCGTCAGCGACGACGACGAGCAGTTGGCAAAGTTTGTCCCCCGCGAAATCATCGCGCCGCTGCGGATCCAAATGCGGACGTGATAACGCTCGGCCCCCGTAGCGGAAGCCGCGGAGGCTTTCGCTCCCCCGGGCCCCGCTTTGACGCCAGGAAAACGAAGCCGCCGACCGCCTGTTGATCGAATCAGCCCAGGATTTCGCTGCGCAGCCGGGTGAGCAACTCGATCGCACCGCCGATTTCTTGCTTTTGCCGAACCGGATCTTCGGGGATTTCACGTTCGATCGTCAGCGGTCCCTGGTAACCGATTTCGTGCAAGGTTTCCAAGTACTTGCGCATGTCGACGTCGCCTTCGCCCAGGGGCACTTCACATCCCCAGGTCTCACCCGGCTTGTCGCTCCAGGTTCCGTCCTTGCAGTGGATGCTGCGGACATGCTTGGCGAGCATCTTGAGGGCGTCGATCGGTTCACCGGTGCCGTAAAGAATCATATTGGCCGGATCGAAATTGATCTTCAGATTGTCGCGTCCGACCGCGGCGATAAATTCCAACAACCCCTCGGCCGTCTCCTGGCCGGTTTCCAGATGCAGGAATTGACCGTTGCCGGCGCAGTGATCACACAGCTCGGCGGTCACCGCGACGATGTCGGCGTACTGCGGGTCCGAGCTGTCATGCGGGATGAACCCCAGGTGCAGCGCGACGGCGTCACAACCGAGCCAGTTGGCGAAATCCGCGATGTCACGCATCTCGGCCAAACGGCTTTGACGTGTTTCCACGGGAACCAACCCGATGGTTTTCACGACGGTCGGGATGTCGGCGTAGCTTTCGCCATCGAACCCGCCGAACACGGCCGTGCAACGCACGTTCATCGCATCTAATTGTTTCTTGAGCTCCTCGGCGGTCACCCGGTCACGTTTGGACGGGTGCGGTGCGTGCAGCTGGATGGTGGGCAGTCCCAGTTCTTTGATGACGTCCCATTTGACGCCGAGTCCGGCGTCGACCGAAGCGAACACACCGATGGGCCAAGATTCCATTTCAGATATCCGTAGAAGTGTTGGAGTGAATGATTTTTGGGGGGCGATTTTTTGGGGGTGGGCGCCGTGGAGAGCGTCTAAATCGATCGCTTAAACAACGTAATTGCGGAGGAAGGTATACGACTGTTTCAACGCACGCAAACAGTCTTCGTCGGAACCCTCATAGGCACGATCTTCGACTTCCACGCAAACCGGGCCGTTGTACCCCGTGTCCGTCAGCGCCCCGAAAAACTGCCCCCAATCGACGTCGCCCATGCCCGGCAATTTTGGAGAATGCCACTCGTTGGGGTTGGCCAGAACGCCGACGCGGTCGAGTTTCGCCCGGTCGACACGCACATCCTTGGCATGGACGTGAAACAATTTATCGGCAAATTCGGCCAGCGGTGCAAGGTAGTCGATGTGCTGGAAGATCAGGTGCGAAGGGTCAAAGTTCAGCCCGAAATGGTCGCTGTCGATGTCGTCAAACATTCGTTGCCAGATGGCCGGTGAATGGGCCAGGTTCTTTCCCGCCGGCCATTCGTCGTTGGTGAAAAACATCGGGCAGTTTTCGATCCCGACTCGCACATCGTGCTTTTCGGCCAGCTCGATGATCGGTTTCCAGGTCTCCAAGAAACGCGGCCAATTGTCATCGACGTTCTTGGTCCAATCGCGGCCGATGAAGGTGTTCATCGTGCCGATGCCCAAGTGGGCGGCGGCAAGGATAACGGCCCGAATGTGCTCGACCGCCAGTGCCGCCTCCTCGCGATCGGGAGACAGTGCGTTGGGATAGTAGCCCAATCCGCTGATCGTGACGCCGCTTTCTTGCTGCAGGGAGTGAATCGACTGGACGGTCGCGTCATCCAGAACGTGAACATCGATGTGGGTGATGCCGGCATAGCGACGCGTCGCCTTCCCCTTCGGCCAACACATCACCTCGACACAGTCGTAGCCGATCTGGGCGGCCGTTTGAAAAACTTGCTTCAAATCCGCGTCGGGAAGAATCGCGGTGACGTAACCGAGTTGCATAACAGATCTATTCTTCGAGTTTGGTGTCGGGGACGGTTTCGCCCGTGCCATCCCAGTTGGGGGCGCGATACCGGGTCGTCGGCCGGCGGACGGTCGGCTTGTTGGTCAGCAATCGCAACTGATCGCCCGAATAAAGTTTGGGCACCAACTGATCGCCGCGCCGCAAGCGGTACAAGATACAGCCTTTGCGTTGGACGTAGTACATGCCCCAGACCTTTGCGACGAACCGCTCACGCTCCAGTCCCACGCCTTTCGTCTCGACTTGATCGCCGATTTCGACACCTTCGCTGCGAACGGCCAGCCACATGGTCGGCCGCAACCGAAACCGCAACCGGCCGTAAATGTAATGGTAATAAACGCCGTCGAACGAGATCCGCTTGAGCACCCGAGGGCTGGGAATCACTTGCGTCGCAACCGGTGTGTCGTCGGGATGGATGAACCCGTGACCGTTCTCGGGCCAGCGCAGAAAACATCCGTAATCGGGCAGTTGTGGCCATTGCATGGGCAAACACCAATTCACGAGACGGAAAATCGGGAAACGCGCCAATACTTCTTATGTCGAAGGTCGGTTGTGCTGTAGGAACCGGAGCGAACAGTGTAACCGAATCAATCCGCTCGTTTTTTTCAACCCGACCCGTCGGCGGATTGACGCCATGCGGCGCTCGATCGAAGTGCATCTTGTATCTCACCTTCGGCGTGTACAATCGGCGGCTCCTGTCGTTCTTTCGACAATCTGTTCCCGACTTCGCACCGTTCGACCGACTCATCGTTTTCTATGCCTGATCACAAGACGCAACCACCGGTCGGAATCGACCTCGGCACCACCTTTTCCGCGGTCGCTTACCTGGATGCCGACGGTCGCCCGGAAACGATTCGCAACTCCGAAGGCGACCTGACCACGCCAAGCGCCGTCTTTTTTGACCAGAAACGACCGATCGTGGGCATGGAAGCGGTCGAAGCGGGATTGCTGGAACCGGACCGCTTGGCCCAGTTCGCCAAACGCAACGTCGGCGAGCAACACTATGAAAAATCGATTCGCGGCAAACACTTGCCGGCCGAAGTCATCCAGGCGCTGGTGCTGCGAAAACTAAAGACCGACGCCGAATTGAAACTCGGCCGAATCACCGAAGCGGTGATCACGGTCCCGGCATTCTTTAACGAACCCTGTCGCAAGGCGACCCAGGACGCGGGACGGCTGGCGGGACTCGACGTGCTGGACATCATCAACGAGCCGACTGCCGCGGCGATCACCTATGGCGTCCAACAAGGTTTCTTGGGGACCGCCCGAGACGGTGAACCGCTGACCAGTCGTGGGCGCGAATTGGTGTTGGTCTACGACCTCGGCGGCGGCACCTTTGACGTCACGGTGATGGAAATCGAAAAAGGGAATTTCAACACGATCGCGACTGCCGGGGATGTTTATCTGGGAGGCATCGATTGGGACAACCGGATGGTCGACCTGATCGCCGAAGCCTTCCTTGCCCAGCACGGACACGACCCCCGCGAAGACCCGCAGGCCGAACAGGAACTGCTCCGCAAGGCCAATCAAACCAAACACGCGCTCACCCAGCGTGAATCGGTCACCGTCGCCTTTGCCAGCGACGGCCGACGGTTGCGGACCGAGATTTCCCAACAGGCGTTTTCGGAGCGCTGCGTGGACCTGGTCGAGCGAACGATCATGACGGTGCATTTGGTTCTGGACGATGCCGGGATCGATTGGCCCGATCTGACGCGATTGATCCTGGTCGGCGGCTCGACCCGAATGCCGATGATCCGCGACGAACTGCAACAGTTAAGCGGCATGGAACTCGATCGCTCGCTGTCGCCGGACGAGGCGGTCAGCCACGGTGCGGCACTCTACGCCGGCATGTTGTCCGCCGGCGCCAAGGACAAAACCGGCATCTCGGTGACGAACGTCAATTCGCACGATCTGGGCGTCTTGGCCGTCGACCCGAAATCGAACAAGCCACGCCGCAAAATCATGATCCCGCGGAACAGCAAACTGCCGGCCCGCAAGACCGTACGGTTTCGGACGCACGTCAACAATCAAGCCAACGTCAAAATCCAAATCGTCGAAGGCGGCGACAAACGCGGCATCAATGCCACTCCGATCGGCAAGTGCGTCGTCGCCGATTTGCCCAAAGGCACCCCCAAGGGAACCAATGTCGACGTGCGTTTCGATTACCGTGCCGACGGGCGTCTGACGGTCCACGCCTCGCTGCCCGAAATCGATCGCAAGATCACCATGACACTCAATCGCGCGGCCGGGTTGTCCGATGACGAAATCGGAACCTGGACCAAGCGATTGGACGAAGGGCTGAGCGATGCCATGCTGGCCGGCATGGTCGAAGGCGACGACGGCCCGGCGGACGATTCGGTTTCCGACTCCGGCGACGTCCTACCTGACGATGGTCCCGCCGCGGAAGACGCCGCGGCCGAGGTCCAGGGGAGCGTCCAAGGGTTTGCCGCACTCCAACACGTCGAATTCGAACCGGCGGCCCCCGCCACGCCGGTCGCATCGGCCCCCGCCACGCCGGTCGCATCGGCCGGCGCGGCGGCCGGCGCGGCGGCAGTTTTGGGCGTCTCGGCCTCCAAGACACCCCACTCGCCGACTCCGTCAGCCCCCAACCCCCAGTCCCCCAACATCCAAGCGTCCGGCTCCCCTGCATCTGGCGGCCCTGCTCCCACCGATCCTGCACGAACAGCCGACGCGGTGCGTGAACCGACGCCGAAGTTTTCGGTCGGTGTGGGTGATGCGATCAAGATTGAAACCGATCAAGCGTCCGCGCCGGCGGCGAAGTTGTCCAGCGGCGATGCCCAGAGCTTGGCCGCCGCGACCGGATCGGCAAAGCCAACGATCTCCGAAAAACCGCAACTGGCACTCGACCCCAAAGACGCCGTCCCGGCGGTCAAGGCCGACGCCAACGATCTTGCGATGCTGGCCGCCTTGAGCGGAAAGGCCCCCGCGCCCAAAAAAGGCGACGTGCCGTTGATCGTGACCGATCATCCAAGTGGCAACGATGGGGCAAACAAGGCCGCTGAGATCAAACCCGCTCCCAAGCCGAAGAAATCCGGTGGCCTATTCGGTCGCAAACGAAAATGAAGTGACATTTCTTTTACATTGTTTTGAGGCGTCCGAGACCATTAAATCGCCAGTTCGTCGTTTACTAGATGAGCTGCGGCTTCCACTCGCCCCATCGGACGAGGGTTGGATCGGCGTGTCGGCGGTTTAGGTGATCGCCCCCGAGTACGCGGCTGCACGAGTGCTCCACAGAACCAGTGCCCCACTGATGCGAGGGAATCAAAACGATGTCTGCAAACCATTGGAAAAATGCACCTGTCTTGCTGGCCGCCGGCCTATTTCTCTCGGTGATGCTCGGCGGAGGGGGAACGACCTTGCGTGCCGAACAGTTGTCGTTGGATGTCGGCGTGTCCAATCCGACGATGTTGGCCGGGGAAAAGCAACTCAACCACATCCGCATTTCGTTGACGGGATTTGATGTCCCGCAAAACGAATCGCGTCCGCCGGTCAACACGGCGATCGTGATCGACCAAAGTGGATCGATGGGCGGACAAAAAATCGTGCAAGCTCGCGAGGCTGCGATCGCAGCGGTCCGGCGACTACGTGACGACGACATCGTTTCTATTGTGCTGTACGCCGACTCGGCCACCGTTCTGGTACCGGCCACCAAAGCAACCGATCGAAAATCGATCATTCAAAAAATCCGCTCGGTCACCGCCGGGGGGAGCACCGCTTTGTTTGCCGGGGTCAGCAAAGGCGCCGCGGAGGTTCGCAAGTTTCTTGACAAGGATTCCGTCAACCGGGTGATCCTGCTGAGCGATGGTCAAGCCAACGTGGGGCCGAAGAGTCCCCGTGAATTGGAACGCCTGGGGGCCTCCCTGGTCAAAGAGGGGATCAGCGTCAGCACGCTCGGTTTGGGGCTCGGGTACAACGAAGACCTGATGAGCCGTTTGGCGTCGGCCGGTAGCGGCAACCACATGTTTGTCGAACAAGCCGATGATCTGGTCGCGGTCTTTCAAAAGGAATTCAATGACTTGATGAGCGTCGTGGCCAGCGATTTTGAAATCCACGCGAAAATCGGTGAGGGCATTCGCCCGGTCCGCGTGTTGAACAACAAGGCGGACATCAGCGGCCAAGACATCTACATTCCGTTGGCCCAGTTGTACGCCCGTCAACAACGTTACTTCGTCATCGAAGTGGAGGTCCCCGCAGGGGAAGCCGGCAGCAAACGCCCGCTCGCTTCGGTCACCGTCCAGTACCAAAACATGCTCAGCAAGACGACCGACACGTTGACCAGCAGCATCGAAATCCGTTTCACCGATGACAAGGCAGCGGTCGCCAAGGAATGCGATCACGAAACGGCGGCCTACTGCGCGATTCAGTTGGCCAACGAAAAGAATGTGCAAGCGACGGCGCTTCGCGATGCCGGCCGGATTCAAGAGGCCAAGCAATTGCTGTTGGGCAACTCTGCCGAATTGCAAAAATTGGACGCCATGTATGGCGGTATGCTTGCAGACGAGCTTTCCAGCGAGCTGAAACGCAACGCCAAGCTGAACCAAGATCAATCCGCGATCATCGAAAGCCCGTCGGCATGGAACTATTCGCGAAAATCGATGCGGTATGAGCAGAGCAAGAACGCGGCGCAGCAACAAATGCGTGTTAAAGTGGCTCCGCCCTCGGATAAGTAGGTCCTGCTGAATGCCTCGTCGATTGTTCCTTGCACTCCTCTTGCTCGTCGCGGCACCGATGGTGCTGCTGGGCTGGATGAGTGCAACGGCAGTCAAGGCCAGCCAGGCGGCGGCAAAGGAAAACCTTGCGACGTTGCTCTCGTCGCAGCTTTATGACGCCGACAGGCGGATCGTACAGCTATTTGACAACTATGCGATCCGGTTGGACGACGAGCTGGACGGCTCGGATTCGGTTTTTGAAACCCTGCGGCGGATGCGTCGCCAAGTACCCATATTGCGGCAAGGGATTGTCGTCGACCCGGCCGGCACGATCGTCTTTCCGCGGCCCGGTGATTCGATCGGCGTCGATGCCACCGAAGTGGCCGCGGCGCTGCCGGGCTTGGTCGACGCAAGGCCGCTGCCCAGTGCGACGGGAGAGTCCCAGTCGCCGGGGACGAAAGTGCCCGCTTTCAAAACAAAGACAGCGGTTTCCAAAACGAACATTGCCAACGCAGCCGATTCCCAGTCACCCCGTCTGAAAGTGTCGCCGCAATCCACGCTGACCGAATCGGCATGGCAACAGTGGTACATGGCCGATGGAACCCAGGTGGTTTATTGGCGCGCCCGCCGCGACGGATCGACCGTGGGCATGCTGCTGGAACGCAGTCGCTGGATCGCGGATTTGATCGCCGTGCTTCCCGATCACCGCAGCCCCGAGTCGACGTCCTCGCTTCGCGTGGCCACATCGGGTACCAACGTCACTCCGACCAAGCGTGCCTTGCCTGATTTGGCGCCGACCCCGATCGGCAGCCTGACTTTGGTTGATGAAGCCAAACGGCTGGTCTATCGCTGGGGAAACCGCGACGAGTTTCAGCTGTCCCCGCTGGCCGCGGCGCCCCTTTCGGCCCCCTTGGCCAGCTGGCAATTGCGGTTACACGTCGATCCAGCGCTCGTCCCATCAACCAGCTCGGTCCCGATGTACCTGTCCTTGGCTGGCATTGCGATCCTTCTGCTGGCGGTGGGATTCTATGTGCTGACATCGGTCCAGCGTCAGATCAACGAAGCCAAAGGCCGGGTCAGTTTCGCCGGTCAGGTCTCGCACGAACTGCGCACCCCGCTGACCAACATCCGGCTGTACACCGAACTGGCAGAATCAGATTTGCAGCGGATCGGCAACAGCGACGCGGCTGATTCATTGGCCCAGCGTCTCAGTGTGATCGACCACGAAAGCCGGCGTCTGCAACGCCTGGTGACCGGCGTCTTGGAGATGATCCGCCCCAACGGAAAACCGCTCGGAGTTCGACTCCAGAGCACCGACGTGGGCGAGTTGATCGCGGGCATCGCGGAACAATTCACGCCCAGCTTCAAAGCCGCGGGGCTGTCGCTGGAGACAGATTGCCGATGCCACGAATCGGTCTCCGTCGATCCCGACATCATCGAAATGGTCCTGGTGAACTTGCTCAGCAACGTCGAAAAATACGTTCCCCGCGGCGGCCGGTGTGTGATTCGCTGTGATCTTCTGCCCGATGAAACGACAACGCCGAATAGGCTGCGTGTCACCGTCAGTGATGACGGACCGGGCATCGCGGTGCCCCATCAATCCAGAATCTTCCGCCCCTTCGTGCGGATCGACGACTCGATTCATGCGCCCAGCGGAACGGGAATTGGGTTGACGATCGCCCGCCGCGCCGCGGCACGCCATGGCGGGAACCTGGTGCTGAAGTCCGACTCACAACTCGGCGGCGCGGCGTTCGAGTTGACCGTCCCGATCGGTGAGTAAATGGCACACCACATCTTGATCGCCGAAGACGATGCGAACACGCGTGCCGCGTTGGCGGAGGTGCTTCGCAGCGAGGGCTACATTGTCACCGAAGCCGCCGACGGCCGGCACGCCAAGGATCTGTTCGACGCCTCGCCGCCGGACATCGCCTGTCTGGATGTGATGATGCCCGGCATGAGCGGCTTTGACGTTTGTAAGTACTTTCGCCAACAGTCACCGACGATGCCGATCCTGTTCATCACGGCCAAGGCGGAAGAAATCGATAAAGTGATCGGGCTGGAACTTGGTGGCGACGACTACATCGTCAAACCGTTCGGGACCAAAGAGTTGGTCGCCAGGATCCGCGCCGTCGCTCGCCGCAGCCTGTCGGAATCCCCCGACGCCGGCGTGACGTTCTCCGATGCCCCCTTTTCGATGGGGGACCTGGAGATTGTGCCAAGGGAACTTCGCGCCCGGCGCGGTGACGAAACGATCACGCTGACGCGACGCGAGGTGTTGATCCTGCAGACGCTGGCCGCTCGCCCCGGCGAAGTCGTCAAACGGGCCGATCTGTTCCGTTCGGCCTGGGAAGATGATCACGTTCCCAACAGCCGAACGATCGACCAGACGATCAGCCAGCTGAGAAAACGAATCGAAACCGCCCCCAAACACCCCCAGATCATCCAGACCGTCTACGGCGTCGGTTATCGATACGAAGCCACGGGGGACCGGTAGCGGAACGCCGCAGCGGCCTGTTGATTTAATCCGATCCACACGTGGGATCAGCCGTTTCGCGCGAGCGTACGGGCCTCCAACACCAAAAATACGCCCTGGCGCCCGTAGGCTCGCGCCAAACGGCTGATTCAATCAACAGGCCGTTGACGACTTCCGCTACGGATTGGAGCAACGCCACATCCCGGCCGATTGGTGTAGAATTGGCGTCCTGAATTCAACCCTCCATTTCTCCCACTCAACCTTTCGTTTGACCATGACCAACCGCCGTCAATTCCTCCAATTTGCGTCCGCCTCTGCCGCGTCTCTCTCCCTCGCTCCGCTGCTTCGTGCTGCGGAGACAGCCGGTGGTGGCGGCGCCCCCTTCAAAATCTCGCTGGCCGAGTGGTCGCTGCACCGCACGCTGCGTGACGAGAGCAAGGGGCTGACGAATTTGGATTTCCCCCGGGTGACCAAAGAAGAATTTGGGATCGACGCGGTCGAGTATGTCAATCAGTTTTTCAAAGACAAAGCCAAGGACCAAACGTACCTGACGGAGTTGAAGACGCGCTGCGATGACCTGGGCGTCAAAAGTCTGTTGATCATGTGCGACGGCGAAGGACGTTTGGGCGATCCCGATGACGCGAAACGAACCCAAGCGGTTGAAAACCACTATCGCTGGGTCGACGCCGCGAAATTCTTGGGCTGCCACAGCATTCGCGTCAACGCGAGCAGTGCCGGCAGCTACGACGAGCAAATGAAACTGGCCGCCGACGGGCTGCGTCGGTTGAGTGAATACGCCAAACCGCAAGGGTTGAACGTGATCGTCGAAAACCACGGCGGTTTGAGCAGCAACGGGGCATGGCTGGCCGGGACGATCGCCAAGACAGAAATGGACAACTGTGGCACGCTGCCCGACTTCGGCAACTTCTACCTGTCACGCGGCGACGAACCCAAGATGTACGACCGCTACAAGGGTGTCGAAGAGTTGATGCCGTACGCCAAAGCCGTCAGTGCAAAGTCACACGACTTCGATGAAGAGGGCAACGAGGTCCACACCGATTACTTCAAGATGATGGAGATCGTCCTCAGCCACGGCTACAACGGCTACGTGGGCATCGAATACGAAGGCGGCAAGGTGTCCGAGTACGAAGGGATCCGGTTGACGAAAGCCCTCCTGGAACGCGTCGCCGAAAAGGTCGCCAAGGGGTAGCCGGCCATTCCCGCCGCTCCATGTACGATGGCCCTTCCGGGCCGTCGTTTCTCGCTGCTTCGCAGCGAGGGAAATCGCCTAAAGGCTAAACACCAACGTCCGATGACCCTTTCGGGCCGTCGCGTCCGTGGGACGCGACGCGACGACCTAGAAAGGACGTCGTACACCCACTCACCCCGCCATCGCCACGCCGTTCACTTTCCTTCAACAAACCCCAGCGATTTAAGAAACGCGATCGACTTTGCCAACGTGTCGGCATACGGTTCGCCTTTGTTAAAGAAACCGTGGGCGGCATCTTGGTACAGGTGCAATTCGTTGCGGACTCCCAACTGGTCGAGTTTCGACTGGAACGCTTTGCCGGTCGCCACGGGAATCAGTTTGTCCTTGGTTCCCAGGAACACGATCGTCGGCGGCGTGTCTTGGCTTAAGTTGTGCAGCGGCGAAATCTCTTTCCAGTACTCCTGGACGCGGTCATAGCCGTAGCCGTCGGGGCCATTGTCATACACGGGGTTGAACAGCACCAGCGCGTCGGGACGGCAGCTGACCGACGTGTCATCGGCGGGATCGTCAAAGGCGTCGACGGTCGCGGTCGCCGCCGCCACATGCCCGCCGGCCGAACCGCCACCGGCGGCGATTCGATTCGGATCGATCCCGTACCGTGACGCGTTCTTGCGAGCCCAACGGATGGCGGACTTGCCATCAGCCACACAGGTCTTCGGCGGCGTGCCGTGTGTCTTTTTCACGCGGTACTCGGCGCACATCGCGACCATCCCCAGGTCGGCCAGCGCGCGACTTTGGCCATAAAACTGACTGGGGGTGCCGCCGTTCCATCCGCCGCCGAAGAAAAACACGATCGCGGCACGCGGCGTTTCGGCATCCGACTCGGCCGGTTTGAACACGTGCATCGACAACGAGACGTCATCAATCGTTTTGTAAACGACGGTCTCGTCAGGTTGCGGTTTGGCCTCGGCGGCAAATCCCAGCGGTGACGACAGCAAGGCCAACAAGCAGACGAAGATCCAGGGGCGATGATTCATGATTAAACGCAATCGGGAGGTGGGAAAGGAAATCGGGGATCGGTTGCGATTGTATCGACCGACGCAACATCTTACACACGATTGTCTCGCCGACTCGCCAAAGTCGCCCCGGCATGTCAACCTATGGAAGCATCCCCGCGATGCGTCCCCCCTGCTACGGCAGTTCCCGCCGGAATGCGGCTCTCCTTCAATCACCCGTCACGAATCCCGACATGGATGAAATCGTCTACCACGATCGCTACCGAAACGAATCGTGCATCGAAAAAGTCTACGGCGACAAAGCGCTTCGCTGGACCTACGGAACCATCGGCGGCAAACTCGCCCTGGCGGGAATCGTCAAACGCGCCTGGTTTTCCCATTGGTATGGCTGGCGGATGGACCAAGCCAAGACGCGTGAAAAGATCGCCCCGTTCATCGCGGAATACGGCTTGGACGCCGACGAATTCGCTCGCGCGCCCGGCGAATTCGCCAGCTTCAACGAATTCTTCTTTCGCAAATTAAAACCGTCCGCACGCCCGATCGATTCCCAGGCCAACTCGATCGTCTTTCCGGCCGACGGACGCCATCTGTGCGTGCCCGATTTGTCAAAGTGCGAGGGATTGTTTGTCAAAGGGGAAATGTTCGATTTGGAGACATTACTGGATGACCCGGCGCTGGCGCGGCGATATGCATCCGGCAGTCTGCTGCTGTCGCGACTCTGCCCGGTCGATTACCACCGTTTCCACTTTCCCGTCGGCGGCCGCCCCGGACCGGCCCGTTTGATCAACGGACCGCTGTATTCGGTCAACCCGATCGCACTGTGCCAGAACATCCAGATCCTGGCGACCAACAAACGCGCGATCACGGTGTTGAAGACGGAGACACTCGGTGAGGTCTTGTTGCTGGAGATCGGTGCGACCTGTGTCGGCGGGATCTGTCAAACGTACCGCGAAGGGGAATCAGTTTCCAAGGGAGACGAAAAGGGATACTTCCGTTTCGGCGGCTCATCGACCATCACGATCTTCGAGCCCGGTCGCGTGGTGTTCGATGACGACCTGCAGCGAAACTCCGCCCAGCAACGCGAGCTGTACGCCCGCATGGGCGACCACCTGGGCACGATTCTGTAGGGGACCTCAATTCGGATGTACGACGGCCCTTCCGGGCGGTCGCCTTTCGCTGCTTCGCAGCGACCGGGAATCGCCTAAAGGCTAGACACCAACGAAACTGGATCAACTCAAGCAGGTCGTATTTCGGAGTCCGACGGCCCTTCCGGGCGGTCGCGTCCGCCGGACTCGGCGCGACGACCTGGAAAGGACGTCGTCCGAAGACGTCCGAAAGCGTTCCGCTGACCGCATCGCGCGTCATCGGGCTACAATGTCACCCCGTACGGGAGCCTCCCCCACGAACCTTCCTTCCGCCCCATCACGAGTCCTCCGATGATTCGCACCACTTCGCTGTCTTGTTTGGCCTTGGTTCTTAGTTTTGTTTCGACGTTAAGCGGACAAGACGCAGCGGCGACGAAGCAGGCCGACCGCACGCCACCGCCGGTGATCGCCGAGATCGACGCGGCGATGCAAACCTTTGTCGACCAAGGAACCCTCTCCGGCGCCGTCACCCTGGTCGGCCACCAAGGCAAAATCATTCATCTGGGGGCGGTCGGATTGGCGGACATCGAAAAGCAAAAAGAGATGCGACCGTTCACGATGTTTTCGATCGCTTCGATGACCAAGCCGATCGTCGCGACCGCGGTGATGATCTTGCAAGATGAAGGCAAGTTGAACGTCGATGACAAGGTCAGCAACTACATCCCGGCGTTCAAGGATGTCAAGCTGAAGGATGGATCCGCCCCCGAACGTGAAATCACGATCAAAGATGCCATCACGCACACCTCCGGGCTGGCCGGCGACCAAGTGTTTCAACAATCACTCGAGGAGGCTGTCAACGAACTGGCCGAGCGACCGCTGGCGTTCCAGCCGGGCACCAAGTGGCAGTACAGCCCGGGGCTGAACGTGGCCGGCCGAATCATCGAAATCGTCTCGGGGCAACCGCTGCAAGAATTCCTTCAAGAGCGGATCTTCGGCCCCTGCCAGATGACGTCCACGACGTTCTTTCCCGATCAAAAACAACAGCGGCGGATCGCAACGTTGTACGGTCCGAGTGAGGATGGCAAATCGCTGGTGGCGGTCGGCAACCGCATCTCCGATCCGGCCGACGTGACGGCGCCCAATCCGTCGGGCGGACTGTTCGCCACCGCGCGTGACATGTTTCGGTTCTATCAAATGGTGCTCAATCAAGGCAAACTTCGCAAACAGCGAATCGTCTCGGCCGATGCGGTCGCCCAAATGACCTCACCGCAAACCGGTGATTTGGAAACCGGGTTCACCCCCGGCAACTGCTGGGGATTGGGGTGGTGCATCGTGCGTCAACCTCAGGGCGTGACCGAAATGTTGTCGCCGGGCACGTTTGGACACGGCGGCGCGTTCGGAACGCAAGGTTGGGTCGACCCGAAGACGGAAACGATTTACGTGCTGATGATCCAGCGGACCAAAATGGGCAACAGCGACGGATCCGACGTCCGAAAGGCATTTCAACAAGCCGCCAGCAACGCGGTGCAGTGATCCGATTCACTGGTCTCGTCGTAATGATGCCAGCCCGACGCGTTAGCGAGGGGCGCAGGTTAGCCCCTCGCTAACGCGTCGGGCTGGCATCTAAATCTTTTTATCGGATCATCAATGAATGGAACATGCTCAGCGGCTTCCGCTACCGCTGCAACGGCTCTCGTTCACTTCGCCGTTAACTGAAAACAAATCGCTTGGCGGTCGTTGCGGACCAACACGTAGCGGCCCGCCACGGTGGGGATGTTCCAGGTCTTTGAATCGAGCGCCGGGATCCGCAGCAGTTCGTGATAGTCCTCGATCGACGCATCGACAAACACGACCTCTCCCGCTTCGTCCTGGACGACCAAGACATCCTCGACCAGGACGACCTGGCCTTGGCCGGCCCGCCACCGCCGCGGCTGCGTCCAATACGAGGTCGCATCGTTCAAGTTGACCGCTTGCAGTGATCCGTTGCTGATCCCATAACCGACGTCGCCGTCGACACAGGTGTGGTTGAACTTGGTTTTCAAGACGCGATTGCTGCGCCACACATCGGTGGCCGCCCAGTTGTCGCCCTGTTTGGCCACGCGGACGAGCGCGCTGCCGCCGCCGTATCCCTTGCCCACCAGCAACCGGTCCGCACCGACGGGCACGGCCGAGGAACAGGTCGCCCCGGTGTTGGTCGAACCGGGCCACTGAAACGTCCACAACACCACGCCGTCTTCGATCCGATGTCCGCTGGCGGTTTTCTCGTTGACCGAGACGATTTGGCGTTGGCCATCGAGTGTCACCAAAACGGGCGACGCGTAACTGAGTTGGTCGTCACCGGCAGTCCACACCAGATCTCCGGATTGAGCATCGAGCGCGACCAGCGAGCGAACCGGTTTTTCACCGACGGGTCCACCCAGCGGCAGCACACACAATCCGTCGACCAGCAACGGCGAACAGGCATAGCCCCAGGGTGCCGCCACTTCGAACGCGACCTGATCCCAACCGGCCAGTTCCAGCAAGTCGCGGCTCCAATGCACCGCCCCGGTCGCTTGATCAACACACCATAAAAAACCGGTCGCCGTCGTGGCGTACACTCGGTCGCCGTCGATGGTCGGTGTGGAACGTGGGCCGACGCCACCGAGCGGGTTTTGATGCAACCCTTGGTGTTGTTGCATCCAAATCAGTTCGCCATCGGAAAGCCGATAACAGGTCAGACATTCTTGGTCGTCCCGCTGTTCCAGCGTGATCGCATGGTCTCCGGCAACCGCAAAGGACGACCATCCGTCACCGATTCCGTGGTCCCAGACCACATGGACCTGATCGGCAGAGGTCGGTTTGGCAAACGAGCGTTGGGGATAAACGCCGTTTCGGTTGGGGCCGAGAAACTGGGGCGAGGAGACGAGCGAGTCTGCTGCATCGGTCGACTCGTCGGTTCCGGTTGCGTCCGGTGCGGTCGTTTCAGCCGTGGCAGAATCCTCGGTGGTTTCGACCGTCTGTGGTGTGACCGATTTTAGCTCGTGGACCGTCTCGCTCGCGAATCGCCAGCGAAACTGCGGTAACATTTCGCCGCTGAATCCATCGAATTGAAACGCGGCCCCGAATGACACAGCCGCGACCAACATCGCCGCCGGGACGCCCCAGGGATGACCGGACCATCGCATCAATCGGTGCAAACAAAACAGCACGTACAGCGTGGCGATCGACAGCGCTCCCAACCCGATCAGGTTGGCGTTCTGGTGATCAAACGACGGCGCGAAATACTGGGCGATCGCCGTGATCAAGATGGCCAGGGCCAGCGCGATCGCAGCACCGATCAATCGTGGTGGTTCGCCCGGGGGATGAGTCTTTCCGGACGGGGCCTGATTCGACTGCGACATTCCGTCATTTCTCCAAAATCCAATTCGGCCAATGCGTTCTCGGTCGTGGGTTCCGCCACCGGTCACACCTGGGTTAACATACGCGACGACAAAAATGCCGTCCCTTCCCCGATCTTGTTTTATCGATGATGCAGCATGCTTACGAGACCGCTCGACGGCTGCGGGAGAACATGGAAACGGTCATTTTGGGGAAATCCGAGGCGGTTCGTTCGATCGTTCTGACCTTGCTGGCCGGTGAGCATCTGCTGTTGGAAGACGTCCCCGGTGTCGGCAAAACGCTCGCCGCCAAGGCCCTGGCGGGCAGCATCGACACCGAATTCAGCCGGATTCAGTTCACCCCCGATCTGCTGCCCAGCGACATCACCGGCAGCTCGATCTATCGCAGCGACACCCGTGAGTTTCAATTCACGCGGGGGCCGATTTTTTCCAACGTCGTGCTGGCCGATGAAATCAATCGCGCCCCGCCGCGGACGCAATCGGCGTTGTTGGAAGCGATGAGCGACGGTCAGGTGTCCGCCGACGGAACCACGTACCCCCTGCCCAAGCCGTTCATCGTCGTCGCGACCCAAAACCCGTTCGAATTCGAAGGCACGTACATTTTGCCGGAAAGTCAAATGGACCGGTTTCTGATGCGGACCAGCATCGGTTATCCCGAACGGGCCAGTGAACGCTTGGTGCTGCAGTCGCATCGATCCGGTGAACCGGTCGATTCGATCCAAAGCGTGGTGACGGCCGAGGACGTCGTCTCCGCCCAGGCCGCGGTCCGCAATGTCCGCGTCGACGAATCATTGCAAGACTACTTGCTGGAGATCGTCGCCCTGACACGGGCGACCGAGGTGTTTCGATTAGGCGTCAGCACCCGCGCGGCGCTCAGTTTTTATCGCGGTTGCCAGGCCCGGGCGGTGACCGAGCAGCGTGACTTTGTGACACCCGACGACGTGAAATCGTTGGCCGTCACGACGCTGTCCCACCGAGTCCTGGTCGACGACTTCTCCGGAAACAGCAGCCGTGATACCGTCGAAGAACTGATGGCGGAACTGCTGCGCAGTGTCCCTGTACCCGTTTGAGTTTCTGTGCCCGTTTGAATTCGACTGTTCCCAACTCGTTCCGCCGGCCGGAACCATAGACCACACGATGACTGATTCACCCAGCCAACCCCACGCGATCCGCTTCGGCGTCATCGGCACCGGACGCATCACCCGTCGACTGGTCGCCGATCTGCAGTCGACCGATGGTGTGTCGGTCACGGCGATCGCAAGTCGTTCTCAAGAGCGCGCCGATTGGTTCGCCTCGCAGTACGGCATCCCGGCGGGGATCGAAGGCTACGAACGATTGCTGGCTCGGCGGGACGTCGACGCGGTCTACTTATCGCTGCCACCTTCCATGCACGCCGAGTGGTGTGTGCGAGCGGCGGAGGCGGGAAAACAGATCCTGTGCGAAAAACCCCTGGCCACTTCCGCCGAGCAAGCCCGAAGCATCGCCGACGCCTGTGACCGCTGCGGCGTGCGCTGGTTGGACGCGACCGGTTGGTTGCATCACAAACGCACCAAGGAGATGCGGGCGCTGGCCGTCGACGGCCGATTGGGACGCGTCGGCCACATCTCGGTTTCCGTTTCGTTTTATCGACCGTTCCAGTCCGGTGAACATCGCTTGGACCCGAACCTGGGCGGCGGGTGTCTGTTGGACCTGGGTTGGTACACCACCGGGTTGGCCTGTCATTTCGCAGGCCGACTGCCCATCCGTGTCTTTGCCGATTCGATTCAAGAAAACGGCGTTCCCATTCGCTGCAACGGCATGCTGTGGTTCGGTGAGGATCTGACGGCCAGTTTCTCGTGCGGCTACGATACCGCGACACGAAAATGGTTCGAAGTTGCCGGCAGCGACGCGTCGATCATCTGTGACGACTTCACCCGCCCCTGGGCGGAACGGCCGACGCGGTATTGGATCCATGATGCCAGCGGCAACGTCGAAGCGAATGAATCCACCGATCGCCAGGAACAACGTCTGATCGAAACGCTGGTCGGCGACCAACCGCTCGACTCTTGGAACACGTTGGCGCTGCAAACCCAAGCCGTCTTGGACGCCTTGGCCGATTCGGATCGTCAAAAGCAACCGGTTGCCGTTCCGCCGCTCGATTCTTCTCTTCCGCTCCACCGCTCCCACACAGCCTAGTGGTTTTCACATGCGAGTCGTCGTCGCGATCATCCAGCCGACCAAGCTATCCACCGTCCGTGACGCGCTGCGCGAACTGCAAGTCGATGACATCACGATCTGTGATGCGATGGGGTACGGCCGCCAACACGGACAATCGGCACTGTTTCGTGGCAACGAATACAAAGTCGACCTGTTGCGCAAAGTGGTCGTCGAAGTGCTCGTGCACGAAGACGAGTTGCAACCGGTCATCGACTGCATCTGTCGGCATGCCTTGACCGGATCGGCCGGTCAAATCGGCGACGGAAAGATCTTCGTCCTGCCCGTCGCCGACGTCATCGACATCGCCGACCCGAGACGCTGACGCCGGGTACGGGTGCCTCCGTACGACGTCCTTTCTAGGTCGTCGCGCGGAGCCCCACGGGCGACGGCCCGGAAGGGACCGTCGTACCGAAGCTGCGGTGCCCCCCCAACCGCATCGCGTCCGATTTTGCGGGCCCCGGAGGACTCTCGTCAAGTCGATGGCGGATTGTGGCGATGACACTTCAATTGACCCCGCCATGTCTCCTGTGCTATTTCCAACCCTGCCAATTTCCCTCTTGGATATGGAATCTCAAGGATGACTGCCATTCGACCCTTCGGCCTGTTCGTTTCGCTGGTCTTGGTTGCCATTTGTACCCCAGGCGAGACGCGTGCTCAGGTCAACCAGCAACGTGGTGCAACCTTCGGTGGGATCGCCGGAGCGATCGCCGGGGGGCTGATCGGGGACCACAATAACGAAGCCGGTGCGGGAGCCGCCATCGGTGGCGTTGTCGGTGCGGTCGCCGGAGGCATCCTCGGCAACGCGGCCGACAAAGAGGCGGCGATGGAGCAACAGCGGGCGGCGTATTATCAATCCCAACGCCAACACTATGCCGCCCAGCAACAGGCCGTGGCCCAGCAGTCGGCCGTCACGCTGCAAGACGTCATTTCGATGTCACGAAGCGGATTGAGCGACCAAGTGATCCTGAACCAGGTCCGCCAGCGCGGCTACCTGGGAAAGTTGGCCGTCGGAGACATCATCGCATTGCACCAGCAAGGCGTCAGCGAAAACGTGATCACGGCGCTCCAGTCCGCCGGCCCGCCGCAAGTGTCGGCGCCGCCCGCCGCTGCGACCCCCGCGCCGACGATCGTCGAGCAGCGGATCTACCGCCCGGCGCCGATCATCATCGAAAAACACACGCTGCCGTATTACCCGCCGCCGCACTACCGCCACGGCCGCCGACCGATGTTTCATTATTACCATCATTGATGGTGGCGCACACGTAGCGAGACATGCCAGGCGCGACGCGTGAGCGAGGGGCATTACCCGGCCCCTCGCTCACGCGTCGCGCCTGGCAAGTCAACCTTCCGACAGCCCCTGTCGCGATCTTAACCGCAGCACCATGGCGGCCGTGATGCCCATCACCAGTGTCGCGCTGAACAGAAAGTAGCCGATCACGAGCGGCCATTGGCCGGCGTTCACTTCGGGACTTTCCGGTGCGATCTCTTCATTCAACGGCAACGCGAACAGCGCCGAAAACGGACTCGCCACGCCGGTCCAATCGGCTCGGGCGATCACCGGAGCGGACATTTCCAATGTGCGTGCCAGCGTCGAAAAGGCCGGGGGAGCGACGTACAGCAGCAACAGCACGGCATAGGTCGTCAACAACGCGATCGAAGTCTTGCGTGAAAACAAGCTGCACGCCAAAGCGATCACACAGTTGACCAGGCAAACGGTCGCGATGATCAAAAACATGCCCAACACCGTCAGGCCGTTGGACCAGAACGAGGTGTTCAGCGCCGCGCCCAGAATCAATGGCCACATCAGAAACGAGGTCAGCACAAACGTGATGCGAAACCGCACCACGAATTTGCCCCACAGAATCTGGATCGGAGAAAGCGGCGTCGTCAGCAACAGGTCTAACGTTTGGCGTTCCCGCTCGCTGGTGATGCTGCTGGCCAGGAACGAGGGACCGACCAACATGTTGAAGACGATCACGTACACGCCGAACCACGGCGCATGACGCTGTTGAAAGAACAGGAACACGCCCATCATCGGGATCGCAAGCAGGATGCTGATCTGGATCACCAGACGCAACATCAGCGTTCCCTGACTAAAGATTTCGCTGTGCAATTCTTTGTCATAAACCGGGTTGGCCCCGTCGGCCATCATCTCGTCTTTCTTCGGCGGGGCGAACAAGCGATCGGGAAATTGATCCGGTTGGATGACCAACCCGACCGCCTCTTCGGCTTCGCGATCCAAATCGATCACCTCCTTCCCTTCGCTGCCCACGTCCGGCGGATAGAGCATGCGTCCGGCCGCGGCGGCCCCCATCAAAATCACGGCGGTCAACCCGAACGCAGGGAACACGATGGCGGAGATTTTCAGTCGCAAGTCGCCTTCACTGGCCATCGACGCCCAAAACAAGCAGGCACCGATCACCAACGGCAATATCGCCAGATAGCTGACCACCAGCGCGCTGCTGGTCCGTGGGAAATAGCTGCTGGCCATCACCCCGATCGCGCCGAACAGGATCACCGAGATGATCAACCCCAAGTAGGCCGCCAACACTTCATAGACACTCACCCCGCCCAGCGGCAGACACAACACGATGATCGGCAGCGAACCGATGATCAGCATGCCGATGTGGGTCAGCGAGGCGACGACTTTGCCGATGATGATCGCGCCGGGCCGAAGCGGGCTGGCCAGCAGCATCTCATAGGTCTTGCGCTCTTTTTCTCCCGCGATCGTGCCCGCCGCAAAACTGGGGGCCATCAGCGAGGCGATCACGTACTGTCCGAGGAAGAACAGATTGACCAGCTTGGTCGCCGACGGCGGATTCGTCGTCAAATCCAAACGCTGGTCCGACGGCCAAGCGGCGACGACCACCGTTGCCAACAGAAGCTGGTAAACGGCCAACAAAACGAACGCACGCTTGGTTCGCAGATTGACCAACAACTCTCGTTGAAGCACCGGGTTTTCGAAAACGTACATCGATCAAAAGATTTCCGTATCACGGGACGTATCGACAAGTCGATGGGGCAAGTGGGACCGTAGCGGAACTCGCCAAGAGTTTCGCTTTCCGGCGACGCCGCCGCCGGGAACGACGGTCGCCGTCCTCTCTGAGGTCGGCGCGGGGCAAAGCTTCGCTTTGTCGCCGAGTTCGGAGAACACGGCGACCCTCCAAACGCATCGTCAAGTACGCAAACTGAGTTGCGGTAGACGTAGACGACGAGCAGCCTCTCCCACACAGCGTGACATTCTACGCGATCGGCGTCTTGCTGTTTTCGCCGGCTTGCTCGATCACGTATTTGGGGACGGCATAGCCGGGCAGCGACCCGCGCATCTGCCGCAGGATCTGTTTGCCCCGCTGGATGTCCACCCAAAAGTGGCTGGCACCGCGGACGCGATCGAGTTGATGCAGATAGTAGGGCAGCACGCCCGAATCAACCAATTTCAGCGACAGCTCGGTCAGCGCCTCGGCGGAGTCGTTCACTCCGGCCAACAAAACGGCCTGGTTCAACACCGACATTCCCGCTCGCCTCATCCGCTCAAACGCCGCGACGACGTGCTGATCGATCTCCTGGGCGTGATTGCTATGCACGACCACCCAGACGGCCAACCGCGACCGATCGAGTCGTTCGGCAAGTTCCGCGGTGACGCGTTGGGGAATCGCGATCGGCAGCCGGGTGTGAATCCGCAGTCGGCGGACGTGTTCGATCGCTTCGATCCGGCCGATCAAGTCCGACAGAACACCGTCGGTCAACGTCAGCGGGTCGCCACCGCTGAGCAGGACTTCGTGGATCTCCTCGTGGTCCTGGATGTAACGCAGCGCCGGCGCCCACGACAGAGTCCGCGATCCGCTTTCGGAATACGGAAATTCGCGTCGAAAACAGTAGCGACAATGCACCGCACAGGCCCCGTGGGTGACGATCAATGCACGCCCGTCGTACTTGTGCAACAACCCGCCGCCACGCTGGGCTTGCAAATCGCCGACGGGATCGGAGACAAATCCGGGGCGATCGGTCAGTTCCTCGGACGTGGTCAGCACCTGACGCAGGATCGGATCCTCGGAATCGCCGGGGGTGATCCGCGACGCAAGTTCGAGGGGCACAAAGGTCGCAAACGCCTCCGCCTGGTCCGCCCGCGGGTCCGGGTCCAATCCCAGCCACTGGCGCAACTGGGCCTGGGAACGGATCGCTCGCTTCATCGCCGTCTGCCAACCGACTGGGCCGTTGGGGGTGGAGAAACGGGCACCGTTTCTCCGCGGCGGTGCGGTCGACGAGCAATCAGGGGGCGACATGAATTCGGTCCGAAGGCGGTTTCTTGCGGGATGAGGGAAAACTAGCGTCTACCCGGTCGGGACAAAACCGCCCGCCCCCGGTAAACTCTCGCCCCGTTGGGAGTCGTAGAAACTCCTCTCGACCCCCCAAAAGTCTGTATCACGGAGCCGGACAAACCGATGGCAACTTACAACACCAGCGATTTCCGAAAAGGGCTGAAAGTCCAAATCGATGGAGAACCTTACCTGATGACGGACATGCAGTTCGTCAAGCCGGGGAAAGGAAACGCTCTCTACAAATGCAAACTGAAGAATTTGATTCGGGGAACCACGCTGGACCGAACCTACAAGGGTGGCGATTCACTGGAAGCCGCAGACGTTCAAACGACCGACGTCTCGTTCCTGTATCGCCAAGGCGAAGATTACGTGTTCATGCACCAGGAAACCTTCGAGCAGTACGAAGTGCCTGACAAGGTCGCCGGAGACATCTGGAAGTACCTCAAAGACGGCATGGTCTGCACGATGACCACGTACAACTCCAACCCGATCATCGTCGAACCGCCCACGATGGTCGAACTGGAAGTGACCGACTGTGCCCCCGGTGCCAAAGGTGACACGGCGACCAACGTCACCAAACCGGCCACAGTCGAAACCGGAGCGGAATTCATCGTCCCCGGATTTATCAAGACCGGCAACGTGATCAAAGTCGACACGCGGACGGGCGAGTACAGCGAACGCGTCAGCAACTAGGCTCTCTCCATGGTCAACCCTCTCCTACTGCCAGAACTTCGAGAGATGTTGGCCGAAAACAATACGGCCGAACTGGTCGAATTCTGCACGGCCCTCAATCCCGGGCGAACCGCGGAGTTCATGGAGGGGTTGGACGATGTCGATCTGTGGTCGGTGCTGCAGTACGCCGACCTGGATCGACGCGCGGAGATTTTTTCGTATTTCGAGGACCAGCGGCAAGTCGAATTGCTGCGGACCCAGGAACCGCGCGAAGTCGCCGCGCTGGTGGACCGGATCGCGTCGGACGATCGAGTCGACTTGATCCAGCAACTGCCGCCGGCGCGGGTCCAGTCGATCCTGCCGCTGTTGCCGGTCGAGGACCGCCGCGACATCTTGCGTCTGTGTTCCTACGAAGAAGGGACCGCGGGCGCGTTGATGACGTCCGAGGTCGCGATGCTGGCCGAATCGCTGACAGTGTCCGACGCGTTGGAGGCACTGGGCAAACAAGCCAGCGAATTGGAAACGATCTACTACCTGTACGTCGTCGACCATGACAACCTGCTGCGGGGCATCGTTTCGACGCGGCAACTCGTGTCATCCCTTTCTCGGCCGCATCGGACGCTGGGCGAGATGATGGAGACCGATGTGATCGTCGCCGAAGTGGACGAGGACCAGGAATCGGTCGCCGAAAAGGTCGAACGGTTCAACTTGCTGGCTATCCCGGTCGTCGACTCGGGCCGTCAGTTGCTGGGCATCATCACGCACGACGACGTGATCGACGTCGTCCGCGAAGAATTGACCGAAGACGCCCACCGGATCGCGGCGGTCGAACCGCTGGAAGAAGATTACCTGCGGATCGGGCTGTTGAACCTGTCCTGGAAACGCGGGATCTGGCTGATCATCCTGTTCTTCGCCGCGTTGCTGACCGCGTTCGCCCTGGAGCATTATCACGCCGAGCTGCAAGATTACATCTGGCTGGTCTCGTTCATCCCGTTGATCATCAGCGCCGGCGGCAATTCGGGCAGCCAATCGGCGACGCTGGTGATCACCGCGCTGACCAGCGGCCACCTGGAACTGGGCGACTGGCGCACCGTGATCCGCCGCGAGGTCGTCGTGTCCTGCGTGCTGGGCGTCTTTCTTTCGACGATCGGATACTCCGTCGCCATCTTCATGGCTCCCACGCCGTTCGCCGCGCTGGTGATCCCGATGACGTTGCTGGCGGTGATCATCGTCGGCTGTTTCTTCGGTGCCGCATTGCCGCTGATCTTCCAAAAACTCGGGCTCGACCCGGCCATGATGAGCAACCCCTTCGTCGCCGGCATCGTCGACATTCTGGGCATCGTGATCTACATCAACATCGCCCGCGTCATGCTCTAGCGCTTTGGTAACTCCTCGTTTTTAGGTAGCGGAACTCGCCAAGAGTTTCGCCTCCGCGGCGGCTGCGCGGCCGAAAGCCTTCGCGGCTTCCGCTACCCCGAAGCGCGGCCCCGCAACACCCGACCCGCCCGAAGCGCGCCTCGCCGCACACCAATTCTCAACCGCAGTTGCCGGCGGTAAACTTCCGGGGACTCAATTCTTCCCTCCAACCGCGACCACAACAGCCATGACGGATTATCGAACCGAACACGACTCGATGGGCGACGTTCAGGTACCGGCCGACGCCTACTATGGCGCCCAGACGCAGCGCGCCGTCGAAAACTTTCCGATCAGTGGGTGGCGGTTGCCGCAAACGATGATCAGCGCCATGGGCATGGTCAAACACGCCTGCGGCGTCGCCAACCGCGACCTGGGGAAATTGACCGGCAGCGGCAAAAACCCGCTGACCGACTCGCAAGTCGACGCGATGCTGGCCGCCGCGGAAGAGGTGATCGAAGGCAAGCTGGCGGGAGAATTCCCGATCGACGTCTTCCAGACCGGAAGCGGCACCAGCAGCAACATGAACGTCAACGAGGTGATCAGCAACCGCGCGATCGAGATCGCCGGCGGCGATCGGATGGCGTTGGAAAAGCCGATCCACCCCAACGATCACGTCAACATGGGGCAAAGCACCAACGACACGTTCCCGACGGCCATCCATGTCGCCACCGCCGTCCAGATCCAAACCGCATTGATCCCGGCGCTCGAGTCGCTGCACGCGGCGTTGGTCGTCAAAGCCAAGGCCTGGGACAAGGTCATGAAAATCGGCCGGACCCACCTGATGGACGCCACGCCACTGCGTCTGGGCCAAGAGTTCGGCGGGTTTGCGCGACAAGTGGAACTGTCGATCACCCGTGCCAAGGTCGCCCGTGATGCCGTGCTCGAATTGCCCGTCGGCGGGACCGCGGTCGGCAGCGGCATCAACACGCACCCCGAATTCGGTGCCCGCGTTGCCGCCGCACTCAGCGGGCGAACCGGCCTCGCCTTCATCGACGCGGTCAATCATTTCGAAGCCAACGCCCAACGCGACGCCCTGGTCCAGTCGCACGGGGAGCTGAAATGCATCGCGCAAACCTTGTTCAACCTGGCCAACAACATTCGCTGGTTGGGTAGCGGCCCGCGCTGCGGGTTTTACGAAGTGCAATTGCCGTCGCGACAACCGGGCAGCTCGATCATGCCCGGCAAAGTCAACCCGGTGATGTGCGAGTCGATGATGCAGCTGGCCGCTCGGGTGATCGGCAACGACGGCACGATGACGATCAGCGGTGCCGCCGGCGGCAATTTCCAGCTGAACATCATGATGCCGGTGATGGCTCACACCATTCTGGAATCGATCGCGCTGCTGGCCAGCGGCTCCAGCGCCTTTGTCGAATTCTGTGTCGAAGAGATGGAAGCGAACGAGGAATCGTGCAACGCGGCGGTCGAGCAAAGTCTGTCGATGTGCACCAGTTTGAACCCGTTGATCGGCTACGAACAGGCCGCGAAACTGGCCAAAGAAGCGTTCGCAAGCGGCCAGACCATCCGCGAACTCTGCCTGGAGAAAGGCATCTTGGACGAAGACGTCCTGACCGATGCACTCGACCCCTGGAAGATGACCGAGCCCCAGGGCTGATGCGGAGATGGTTGGTGTTCAGGCTTTTGCCGCACACGGTCGCTGCTAGGGACGTCGACTTTATAAGTGACGGATTTGTTCGTAGCGGAAATCGCCAAGACTTTCGTGTTTCGCGAGGCGAAAGCGACTCTGCTAGGGCGAGCCCTCTCTGGCGTTTGCTCGCTGGCATTTGCGTGCTGTGCACACGCCGTCTCTCCCAGAGGGAGAGAATTTAGATGTGGACCGAAGTTGCACCAATACAATCGACATCCGTCGCAGCGATAGAAATCGCCTAAAGGCTAAACCAACCTGTCATTCGTGCTTCGCCCCTTCGGTGCGACCGCGCCATGCGATTTGACGGCCGGCGAGGTGATTGGCAAGTGCGATCCACTGCAATAACACGAACACTGTCGTCGCAGGCACATGACACAACGCACCCAATAACGATTGTCGCAACCGCACGACCGCAACCAATCGCGGCAAATGGGCCAGCAAAATCGCGACACCCGAAATCGCGATCGCGACCGAATGTTTCTCCGCGATCGCCAGCACCAGCGCGAGCAGCGGTAACGCACTCGCCCCCAACAGCAACACGCTGAACACGACGATCAGTCTCGGAGCGGCGATGCCTTCGGTCGCGTTCTTCAGCGCGCCGCGAATCACTTCCGCCGCCCCCCGATACATCCGGCACTCGGCCAAATCGGTTCCGTCAACGACGTCGGTCTTGATGCCCGACGCTCGATACGCCCGCGGCAGCTTGACACCGTCGTGTCGCGACTGCTTGATCGATTCGTGCGTGCCGGCTTTCTCATAGGCCTGACGTGAGGTCAGGAACAACTGACCGCATCCGGCCGCCAAACTCGCGTCCGGTTGATCACGCATGCGAGAAAACGGCAAGTAGCACAACAGGATGAAATGCATCATCGGTATCAGCCATTTTTCGAGCCATGTCCCGGTGATTTGGTGGGGAAACGCACTCAGAAGCCCGACCCCAGTTTCATCCTGATACAAAATCAATTGATACAACGCGTGAGGCGTCAGTCGCACATCGGCATCCAGGAACACCAACCGATCGTACGTGGCGGCTGCGGCGAGCTGCCAGCACGCGTGTTGCTTGCCATTCCAGCCAGATGGCAAGGGGCGTCCGTGAATCAGACGCACGCGTTGGTCGGCTTGCCCCAGTTCGGCGACAATCTCCGCGGTGGAATCCGACGAGTCGTCATCCAGCACGATCACTTCGACAGTCACCTTCTCGCTCGCAAGCGCCGCTTCAATGCATCGCCCGATGGCGGATGCTTCATCGCGGGCTGGGATCAAAACCGAGACGCCAGGCTCTGGAGGGGCATCGTCAGACGGGGATCGGCTAACACCTAGAGCCCAACGACGGTCACTCGGACGGAGACATTGAAACAGCGGCAAGTTGACCAGAAATAGAGCAGCCGGCAATGCCGTCAACGCCAATGCGGCGATCGCAATGAACAGGGTCATTGGAACTGGCCCCCGTGGCTGGCCTGAAACTTCTTTCCCGTCAACATCGCTTTGACGCGTCGGCACGAATCGTACACCAAGCCGCCACCGCGGGTACCGCTAAGTAGGTTGTCGAACGGTTCGCTGGAGCGTGAGATCGTCAACTGGGACAGGTGCGTTTGTGCGTCTCTCAGTCCGCCGGCCAAGTGCTTGGCCCAGTCCGGCTTGGACCAATCCGGGTGGTCCGCCGTCCGGATCGGTGTGCCCAGCGAGATCAGGCAGACCGGTAACCGCTCGTCCCAAAACGCGTATTCCAGCGCCAACGGCAGCGCGATCGCATCGTCGGTTCGCTTGCACAGGTGCGACAGTCCGGGCATCAATTCGGCACCGTGGTCACGGACATCGGCGAAGCGACCTTCCGGCGTCATCCAGATGGCCGAGTCGGGCTGATTTAGGATCGAGACACTCTTCTTCAAGAACGCCGCGGCGCCGGAGCCGCTGGAAAGTTTGACACCGTAGAACCCCAGCTTTTCAAAGACGCTGTATTGTTCCAGGGCATCGGCATCGATCGGCGCAAAGAAATGACGTTCGGGGAAAAGCGTCCGGTGCAAGAAGTGTGCGATCAACGGATCCCACCAGGAAGGATGATTCGCGTAGATGATCAACGGAATGTCCCGCGCGAAATCCGATGCCGGATGCGTCGCCCGATCGATGGCGATGCAGTGGAAGTGGCGTCGCAGGAAGGGCCGCAAGAAAGCGTGGAAACCGCCAAGAAACCAGGCGGCCGGCTTCTTGACCAACAGCGTGTCGTCGGTCGTTTCTCGCACAGAAGCCTTTGTCATACTTGGTCCTCGGGTAGTGGACGAGGCGACGAGTCCTTTCGGATTGCCAGCTGCCAGGACTCCTCGCGTCGTCCACTACCGCAGCCCCGTATCTCAAGGCGACGAGGACCAATTATAGTCCCGCGCAGCGGGTCTGGAAGGCCAGCCCCAATCCGCCGATCATTCTCTCTACGACACCAGCGGAGTCAGTTTGCCCCCACGAGCGTCCTGGTCCAGCGAGTCCGCAGCAATCCAACCGCTCATCATCACCATCGGCATGCCGGGCCCGGGGTGCGCCGCACCGCCGGCCAAGTACAACCCGCGGACGTCTTTGCGGCGGTTGCCGGGCTTGAACGCGCCGACGTACTTGCCGTGGCTGGCCAATCCATAAATCGCACCGTTGAGCACACGATAGCGGTTGTGGATGCCCTCGGGAGTCAACGAGGCTTCATGCACGATCGCATCGCGAATCCCCTTGGTCCCCGCGCACGATTCCATCTTGTCCAAAATCACCTCGCGATACTCTGGCAACATCCGTTTCCAATCATGGTGCGGGCGCAGGTAGGGCGTGTGAACCAGGATGTACAGCGCCTCACAACCCTCCGGTGCGACCTCGGGTTCGCTGATCGCCGGGGCGCACACGTAGGCTGTCGGGTCGGGGGCCGGTTCACCACGGTCATAGATGTATTCGAATTCCGTTTCGGGGTCTTTCGAAAACACAAAATTGTGGTGCAACAGTTGCTCGTAGCGTCGATTCAGCCCCAGGTATAACACGACGCCGCTGCAGGCCGGCGAGTAGTGGTTGCTCTTTTCAAATCGTCTCGACTGGGGCGTGTCCTGTAGCAATTCACGATACGTGCGGACAGCGTCGCAGTTGCTGACCACGGCGTCGCAGGGAAGGGTTTCACCGGAGGCCGTGATCACTCCGGTGACGCGGCTGCCGCTGGTTTGGATTCGCATCACATCCAACCCCGTGCGGACGTCCACGCCCAGTTCGACCGCCAGCTTGCAAAGTGCCTCGGGGACCGCTCGCGTTCCGCCGACGGGATACCAGATGCCTTCCTCGGTCTGCATGTGGGCGATGCTGCACAGCACGGCCGGCGACGCATAGGGCGACGAACCGACATACTGGGTGAAGTGGTCCATCATTTGGGCCACGCGGGCGTCGGGAACATGCGATCGGACGACCGACGCAACACTCTTTCCCATCCGCAGCGACATCACGTCCTTCAGCACCTTCAACGAAAACGCCCCGCCGACATCCATCGTGTCGGCCAGCCCGCCGATCGATCGCCAAAAGAAAAACCGGTCCGACACGCCGTGCAGGTGTTCGCTCAGCCCGATGAACTTTTCGTAGCCGTCCGCATTGACGTCACTGCCGGTGAATTCTCTCAGCCGCGCCTTCATCTCCGGTGTGCTGGAGACCAAATCCAAAACCGAATTCTCACCGACCGAGCCGCCTTTGCCATCGCTTTCAAAAAAGCACCGCCACTGAGGATCCAGCGGCAGGATCTCCAGGTAGTCTTCCAGCTTGCGATCCGCTTCGGCGAAAACGCGTTTCAAGACGCTGGGGACGGTCAAGATCGTCGGCCCCATGTCGAAACGATAACCGTCGGCGCAGTGCTGAGCGGCCTTTCCGCCCACCCAGTCATTCTTGTCCAACAATGTCACCTGGTGCCCGCGAGCGGCGAGCACACAGGCGCTCGACAGCCCCGCCAGACCGCTGCCGACGACGATGACGTTCAAAGGATTCGGATCGGCTGCAATCATCATGAATACTCTTGGAGGGGGCTTTTAGATGAAGTGTACCTGGGCAGGAAGCCTGCACGGTAGACCGCCCCGGCGGGATTGGCTTTTTGGGCCCCGTCCATCTTCCGCCAGACGCGCGAGATGACGCGACGACGCCCCCCAGCGCACGTTGGTGTTTAGCCTTTAGGCGACTCCCCCTCGCTGCGTTGCAGCGAGAGGCGACGGCCCGGAAGGGCCATCGTACGTGGAACAGCGACGCACCCGGGTGGACGTTGGTGTTTAACCTTCAGGCGACTCCCCGCTCGCTGCGTTGCAGCGAGGGGCGACGGCCCGGAAGGGCCATCGTACGTGGAACAGCGACTAAGTCTTTTTGACGCTGCGGACGATGCGACGCAAGCCGGCGAACCGTTTTTGGAATCCGGCGCCGTGCAACATTTGCAGCGCACCGTGCAACATCTCCTGATCCGAAGCGGCTCGGGGACGCAAATGCGGCGCGAGCGAGCCGCGTCGCCGGCTGATCACTTTGGCAGCCGTCATCGCCAGCAAGCCTTCCGGCCCGCGGGTCACTCCGAATCCGCTTTGCCCGCGTCCGCCGAAGGGCAATCGGGGGTCGGCGGTCGGTGCGATCAAATCATTGATCGTGACGGTCCCCACATCCAACCGCTCGGCCACGCCGGTCGCTTCGGCCGCCGGCCCGAACACGCTGGCAGCCAATCGATACGGACACGCGTTGACCAGATCGACCGCATGATCGATGTCGCGGGCACCCATCACGGACAGCACCGGCGCGAACACGTCTGCCGAGGCGATCGCATGGTCCGCCGTGACGCGATCGAGCAACAACGGGTACATCGCTCCCTGTTCCCGCAACTGCATCGGGTCGTAACGACCGAGACGATCGACGGCGCCGGCGGCAAGGGCTTGGGCGACCAAATCGGCCACCCCCCGACGAGCCGCCGGGTGGACGATCACCGGCGGCATCTCAGCCAACACCGTCGTCAACCGCTCAACGAGCACCTCATGATTCGCGGCTTGAACCAGCAATCTTCGGGGGCCGATACACGTCGCACTGGCGTTGAAGCTCAATCCGAACCGCAGGGCCGCAATCAAACGTTGTTCATCGGCACCGGGCAGCACGATCACCGCGTCGCATCCGCTCAATTCCATGATCGAAGCGGACAGCGTCGGCGCCGCAGATTCGAGCACCTTGCGCCCCGTCTCCGCCGCACCCGTCAAGACGATCAGATCCACGCCCTCGGAAATCGCGTTGACCGCGGCCGAGGTGTCCGAATCGAGCAAGACCAATTGGTCCGCGGGCACGCCACAGGCATGAAAACATTCGACCAGGATTTGCGAGGCCCGCTGGGCACCGAGGGCCGGTTTCAGTCGCACACGGTTTCCCGCTGCGATGGCCTGAGCCACCTGGACGCCCGGCAACAGAAGCGGATAGTTCCACGTCCCGAGAACCAGGACCGTTCCCAAGGGGACGCGATGGACGACCGAGTGGACGCCCAGCAGCCAAGCGGGGCGATTGGACATTCCCACCCGCCGTGGCGCGAGGATTTTAGCACCCCGCTTGCCCAAGAATTTCAGCGCCGCGCACAGCGGCAACAACTCGCTGGTGATCGTTTCGACCGGATCGGTTCGCTGCGGCGACGCACAGGCCTGGATCAGCTCGTCGGATCGATCGCAAAGTGCCCCGGCGATCGAACCGACGATGCGGCAGCGTTGTCTGGAAGAGAGTTGGTTCCACATGGACGCCACTGTAGCGGAAGTCGCCAAGACTTTCGTCACCCTGGCGTCCCGGACGAAACGCTTGACGGCATGTCGATATTCCCCGATGCCGGGGACCACTGCCAGCCCGACGCGTGAGCGAGGGGCAACGTTGCGCCCCTCGCTCACGCGTCGGGCTGGCATCTTTGCGCACGGTTTGGCGTGTGGGATGAATCGGCAAGCCGTTGACGAGTTGCGTTACCCGAGAATGGCGTTTCTCCCCTACCGAGTCGCTTTGCCGCCTTGGGTTGCGGTGGCGATCTCTTTGGCGGCGACGAAGAAGTTGTCGACTTGGGCGGTGTCCTTCAGTCGATCGAATTCTTGCGCCATCTCGGCGGCAAACTTCTTTTCCGTCAGGTCACGAACCAATTCCCCACGCACCGCTTCGATGTCCGCGACGATCGGTTTGGTGCGTCCTTGGCACTTCAAAATGATGTACTTGTCGCCCGTCGCGATGATGCCGCTCAGTTCGCCCTGCTTGAGTGCGAATGCTTGGCGCTCGATGGTCGGTTGACCGCTGTACTTGCGGATCGGCGGAACTTTGCCGCTGTTGCTGGCCGAGACCGGTTCGATGCTGTACTGTTCGGCCAGACGCCCGAAGAATTCTTCCGAGGGGTTGTCGCGAGCCATCTTCCAAACCTTTTGTGCCGTCCGTTGGTCGCTCAACACGCAGGCCAGGATTTCGACGCGGGGGCCGAAATTGGATTCGAATCCCTGCTGCATGTCTTCGTCGGTGATCGCCACGCGGTCTTCGACCAGTTTCTTGAGCGCCACGCTGGGCCAAACCACGTCTTGCACGTAGATCTCGTACGTCGTGTCGCCTTCGCTGGTGACCGATTCGGTCCATGCGGCCACGTCGGCCGAACCGTCGCTGCGGATGTAGCCATAGCTTTTTGCGGCGCGAGCGATTTCGGCTTGAATGTCCGCGTCGCCGACCACCTTCTTGGCTTTGGAGAGGGCTTGGGTCAAAAGTTTGCGGTTGATTTCGCCGTCCAGGACGTCTTTCCCGTGACGCTTGACACACTCGGCTGCCAACTGGGCGATCGTGATGCGTTGGTCGTTCACGATGGCCGCGACGCCGGGGTACTGTTTCGTCAGCTCGGCATCCCCGAAGACTTTTACCAAGTTGGCGTCACGTTGCAGTTGTGCAAACAATTCGCTCGCGGCACCCTTCATTTTCTGGTCGCGAATTCGGTCATTGATCTGCTCGCGGATGGTCGGCATCGCGGTCATCGGCGGCGTGGTGGCCGGGATTCGTCGCACGGCTTGCAGGAAGATCCATTGGTCGGCCACCTGCATGACGGGAGAGATCTGGTCGTTGGCCAACGCGAATGCCGCGTCTTCCAGTCGTGAATCGCCGGTGTAACGTCGAATCGGCGGAATCAGTCCCCCAACACTTGCACTGACCTCGTCTTCGCTGTTCGCTTTGGCCAGGGCACCGAACGCGGCCGGCGTCGTGGTCGCTTGCTGGTGCAATTGGCGTGCTCTTTGTTCGTCGGCAACCATGATCATGCGGCATTTGACCGCTTCGCCGTACTGGGCCAGGTACGCACGGTTGAATTCTTCTTCGGTCGGTTCGACCTGATCGGCGACCAATTTTCGCAGCGCCAACATCGGCCACACGATCTCACGCCCGTACTGGCCCGGATCGATGTCGCGTTCTTCCTGCAACAGCCCCAGGTAATCGGGCACGCTGAATCCGAACTTGGTCGCCAGCCGCGTGATTTCCTGAGCGACTTCGGCCTGAGTGACTTCCAGACCGCGGTCCTGACAAGCTTGCAGGATCAACTGGCGATTGACGATGACGTTGTCCAGGACGGTTTCGCCGTAGCGTTCCAAAGTGGCCGTGGCGAGCATTTGGCGGGTGATCGGATCCGCGTTCACGACCGCGACAACCGAGTTGTTTTCCTGGCCGACGACGGGTGAAACTGCGACGGGCGAAACCGCCGCGGTGGCGACAAACAAAACGGCCGACAACATCAAGGCGGGCGAGAAACCCGATCCAGACAGGCCCGATCCAGGCAGGCTCGAGCCAACTGCGGAACGGATGTTACGGTGCCAACTCGTCGAAACCATGGCGATCACTCCTTTGAATCGTTCTCACGGATCATGCAATGCGGGAATCGACCGGGAAAACGACACTCCGCGGTCGACTGGATGGCGAAACTAGAAAAATTTCCATTTCGTCTCAAGTCGAATGTCAGCCCTGCCGGTAGCGAAACTCGCAATCACTGCTGACAATGGCCCCCGTCTGGCTGCCAGGACTAAACGTGCCACCATAATGTACCCTGGCTCCCTCTTTCCTGGACTCCGCATAGGAACGATGGTGTCCCTTGTAGCTCCCGCCCAATGCCACCTACTCTATGAGCCGACGGCGCTAGCCGCGGGCCTTGGATTGCCCTGCGAGACTTGTAAGGCCCGAGGCTAGCGCCGACGGCTCAGTTTGTGATCGAAAGCGTGTTTCCGGGTTGACCGGGCATCGATCCCCACACTTTTCCACCGCCCCATTCCACGACCCCCAAACGACAGAGCAACGTGCAACGCCCCAACATCATCTTCATCATCACCGACCAGCAACGCTACGACACGATTGCCGCTCTGGGGTACCCGCACGTCAACACCCCCAACCTGGACCGGCTGGTCCGCGAAGGCGTCTCGTTTGACCAGTGCCACGTGACCGCAGCGTCCTGCGCCGCCGCCCGCGCCAGTTTGTTCAAGGGCTACTTCCCCCACACGACGGGGATCCTGAAAAACGCCGATCGCTGGCGACGCAGCTGGATCGAGCGGCTCAACGACGCCGGGTACTACTGTGCGAACATCGGCAAAATGCACACCTGGCCGTTCTTGACCGAATTGGGCTTTCACGAGCGATTCGTCGTTGAAAACAAAGATCGCTACCTGGAAGGCCGCTATTTCTTTGACGAATGGGACAAAGCGCTGCGATTCCGCGGGCTGGTCAAACAGCAGCGCGAGCAATATCGAAAGCTTCCCGGTTACAACCAAGCCCTCGGCGCGTTCGACTGGGAATTGCCCGAAGACACCCACCCGGACTTCTTCGTCGGCGACATGGCGACGTGGTGGATCGAGTCGACGCCGAAAAAGGACCCGTTGTTTCTGCAAATCGGATTTCCCGGACCGCATCCTCCCTACGACCCCGTGCCGCGATATGCGGAGCCCTACCTGAATCGAGAATTACCGTTGATTCCGGTCACCCAGCAGGAGCTCGATCGCCAGCCCCCGGCGCTCAAGGAGTTGCGGGTCCACAATTCGGAAATCGACCATGATTCGGTGGTCATGCCGTTGCAGGTGACGCCAGAGCAACGACAACGGCAGCGAGCCTACTATCTGGCCAACGTGACAATGATTGACGAAAAGGTCGGTCAGATCATGTCGGCGTTAGAAGCCGGCGGGTACGCCGAAAACTCGATCGTGATCTTCACCAGCGACCACGGAGACTGTTTGACCGACCACGGCCAAAGCCAAAAGTGGACGATGTATGAACAGATCACCCGCGTCCCGATGATCGTCTGGGCTCCCGGACGGTTCGGCCAAGGACAACGCGTTTCCGAGCTGGTCCAGCAAATGGATCTGGGGCCGACGATCTTGCAGTGGGCCGGCGTCGACGTGCCCGAGGACCTGGAGGCGATTTCGTTGGCCGGAGCCTTGGACAACCCGGAATCATTCCAGGGACGTCCGTTCGTCTATTGTGAACAGGTCAAGGATGGGGTCCTGACCGGTTGCGAATTCATGACGATGGTCCGCGACAAGACGCACAAGCTGGTCCACTTTCTGGACGAGCCAGAGGGGCAGTTGTTCGATTTGGTCGCCGATCCGGACGAAGTGAACAATTTGTGGAACACCCCGGCCGCGGAAGCCCACCAAACGCGTCTGCTGGACGAGCTTCGTGAATGGCGGATCCGCAGCGGTGTTCACACCAAAGACTGGTGCCGCGACCACCGCTAGCGACAGGCTCCCCAAGTACGACGGTCCCTAAGTACGACGGTCCCTTCCGGGCCGTCGCGGATGGGGCTCCGCCCGGGCTGTGTAAAATCGTTCGATACTTTTGCGTTGTCGAGCGTAGGATTTTGGCGTTTTCAGTTCCGCGAAACCCTCTTGGGATCAGCCGTTTGGCGCCAGCCCATTGCCTCCTATTTTCGATCACAAACTGAGCCGTAGGCGCTAGCCTCGGGCCTTGCAGGTTTCGAGGCGCAATCCAAGGCCCGCGGCTAGTGCCGTCGGCTCATAGAGTAGGTGGCATTGAACGCCAGCCTACGGGCCTCCATAGCCTACGGGCCTCCATAGCCTACGGGCCTCCATAGCCTACGGGCCTCCATCCAGCCTGGGCCCGAACGCTCGCGCGAATCGGCTGCTGTCACTCGATTTCATCGCCCGAGGGGCTCAGTGCGACGACCTCGAAAAAACGTCGTGCACTCACCGCCGCTACGAGCCGAACAGGATTTTGCGTAGAATCCTGTGGTGCAACCCTTGCAACACTCGACTCGCCCCGTAAACGGAGTTTCTGATGCGTTTTTTCGCCAAGAGTTTGTCGGCCGTCACGCTTGCCGCGTTGGCCTCGTGCGTGCCCGCCTTCGGTGATGAAAAGTCCACCGACAAGGTGTCCGGCATTGATCTGTCCATCTTCAGCGATTCGGTCGCCGCCGGAGACAATTTCTATCGTTATGCGAACGATCAATGGCTGACCGAAACCGAGATCCCGTCCGACAAATCCAACTATGGAATCTTCACCGTCCTGGACGACAACACCCGCGCCCAAGTGCGAACGCTAATCGAAAAGGCTGCCGAGTCGCAGGCGGAGTTCGGGACGCCGAAACAAAAGGTCGGTGACTTGTATGGCAGCGTCTTGGACGTCGATGCGCGGAACGCGGCCGGTCTGGACCCGATTCGTCCGCTGCTTGCCGAAATCTCCGCGGTCGATTCACACACCTCGCTGGCAACGGCCATCGGCTCCCTGCGACGCGCCGGGATCGGCGGTCCCTTTGTTCCCTACGTTTCGATCGATGCCAAAAACAGCGATGCCTACACGGTCTACCTGACGCAATCGGGGCTGTCGCTTCCCGACCGCGACTATTACCTGCTGGACGAAGACCGCTACGTCGAACTGCGCGAGAAACTGCACACCTACATCGCCGACATCCTTGGGTTTGTCGATCACCCCGCCCCCGAGGCCGCAGCGAAATCAATCGTCGAGATCGAAAGCCGGATTGCCAAAATTCATTGGACGAAGACGGAGAACCGAGATCCGATCGCGACCTACAACCAACGCTCGCACGCCGAACTGGACGCGATGCTGGGAACGCTGAAATGGTTCGACTACGCCAACGCGGCGGGGATCGATGCGGTCGAAAACATCGTCGTTCGCCAGCCTTCGTATTTCGAATCCCTGGCGGCCCTGTTCGACGAGTTCACCGTCGACCAGTGGAAGGACTACTTCACCTATCACACGATCGATGGATCAGCATCGGGGTTGAGCGAGTCGTTGGAAAAACGTCACTTCGATTTCCACGACACGGCGATCAGCGGGATCGATGTCCAACAACCGCTCTGGAAACGTGGCGTCGACGTCACCGGCGCCGTGCTCGGCGAACTGGTCGGCCAGTTGTACGTCGCCGAACACTTCAAGCCGGTGGCGAAGAAGCGGATGAACGAACTGGTCGACAACCTGATCCGAGCGTTCGAAGGCCGCATCAAAACCCGCGACTGGATGGGCGAGGGGACGAAGAAACAGGCACTGGAAAAATTGTCGAAGTTCACGACCAAAATCGGGTACCCCGACGAGTGGAAGGACTATGAAAAACTGACGATCGGCGAGGGCGTGCTGGGCGACCACCTGCTCGCGTCGGCGCGGTTCGAATACGAACGTGATCTGAACAAGCTGGGCGGGCCGATCGATCGAAACGAATGGCACATGACGCCGCAAACGATCAACGCCTACTACAACCCGACGATGAACGAAATCGTCTTTCCGGCCGCCATCCTGCAGCCGCCGTTCTTCAACTTGGCCGCCGACGACGCGGTCAATTACGGCGGCATCGGCGCCGTGATCGGCCACGAACTCAGCCACGGGTTTGATGACAAGGGCAGCAAGTTCGATGGCGACGGAAACTTGCGGATGTGGTGGACCGAAGAGGACCGCAGCGAATTCGAAAAACGCGCCGGCGGGTTGGTCGACCAGTACAACGGTTTCGAGGCGATGGAAGGCAAGTACGTCAACGGCGAGTTGACGCTCGGCGAAAACATCGGCGACCTGGGCGGATTGAGCGTGGCCTATGCGGCGTACCAGCTTTCGCTCGGCGACTCGCCCGCCCCGGTCATCGACGGATTGACCGGTGACCAGCGATTCTTCCTAGGCTGGGCCCAAATCTGGCGGCGACTGTATCGGGATCCCGAATTGGTGCGGCGGCTGAACGTCGACCCGCACAGCCCCAGCGAGTTTCGCGTCAACGGTATCGTCCGCAACATGGACGCCTGGTACGAAGCCTTCGGAATCAAGGAAGGCGACACGTTGTATCTGGCTCCCAAAGACCGCGTGCGAATCTGGTAGACCGACCGGTCAGACCGGCCAATTTCAGCTGGCAGGACGTAGCGACGCTCGCCAGAGCGTGGGGAAAGCCGGGGACCCACCTTCTGGCGAAAGTAGCTACGTTTGAATGATTTCTTCCCCGACTACTCCGCCGGTTGATCCGCCCGGCCGCCGGCCCAATTGCGAACGATCCGCAGACGTTCTTCTTCGGATCCGTAGATCAACGCCAGTGCTTCCTCGCCGCCGACGATGTCGAACGCGGTCAGCACTTCCTCTTCGCTGAGCAGCTGTTGGGATTGAAACAAGCGGACTTCGGCGAGCGTGCGGAGGTTCTTCCCACCTCCGCTGGCCAACAGCGCCCCGACGCGTTTGCTGGCGATCTCAGGTGTCAGCCCCGGAAAATCGGAGGTGACGGTTTCCCGATCGATGATCGCAAAGAAGTTTTCCAGTCGCTCGCCGACAAAATCTCGCGATGAAACACTCTTGATGCGAGATTTCTGGGCAAATTCCAGCGAGTCGATGACCTTGGAGATGCCTTTCGACTCGCCGCTGGGCACATGGAACAACCGGCAACGGCTGATGTTTTGAGTGTACTCGCCGCGCAGCGGTTTCAGCAGCACATCGAGGTGAATCAGCAAATCCAAGTCGGCCTTTTGGGCGCGGCGAATGTTGTCCGTCGAAGTGCCTTCGCCGAGAAAGACGATCCCGGGTCGCCACAGCGGCAGGGTGTCACCGGCGTTCTCGATCAGATTCACGAACGCTTCGGACACCGTCTCGGCGCTTCCCGATTCGGCAGTCACGTCCGTCATCGCTCGCCCGAAATCGCCTTGGGCGTAGCGTTTATCAAACTCTTCCCCGATTAGGGTGGTGACGATTCCCAGATTCTTGCTCAGGCTCTCCTCGGCTTCTTGGCTGAGCATGGTTGCGTCGAGCGCGGCGAGTCGGGCCGCCGGGGTGGGCGGTCCGGCAGGGGCGGCAGCGCGGCGTCGTCCGCCGCCTGACCCCATCATCATTTCCTGCTCGTACATCTCGTCCATGCCCGCCATGTCATCTTCGTAGCTATCCATGCCTGCGGTGTCGTTCATTCCCGGACGCCCGCCGGCACCGGGACCGCCGAAGCCGTCCTCATAGAATTCGTCCATCCCGGCTTCCATGCCGCCGTCGCCGAACCCGCCACCGCCGCGACCAGACGCCTGGACATCGCCGATGGGTTGTGGGTCGGTCGCGTCACCGCGGACGGCGTACGAGATGCCCCAGCGCAGCTGCCACGTCGGACGTCGCATCATCCGGCTGTACTTGACCAGTTGCAACTGGTTTTGGGCATGGTCGTATTCGGCAACGATGTGGCCGAAGTAAAGCTTCATGGCCAGGTCATATTTTCCTTTGGCGTACGCCACGGTGGCATCGTTCAGCAAGACGGGGCCCGACAGGACCGGCGGGGCGGCCTCGGGGTCCGCCAAAGACGCGAAACTGGTTGATTCGAACGCCTTGGTCAGGGCGTCGGACAACCGCGTCGCGACCAGGTCTTGGGGCGACACGCCACGTCGACCGCGGGATCCATAGCCATAGCCCTCCATGCCCATTTCCTCCTCATACATCATTTCCATGCCCATCTCGTCCTCGTAGCCTTCCATGCCCATCTCATCCTCGTAGCCTTCGGACTGGGCAAAGACCGTTGGAGGGGTCCACGCCAGGGCGGCCACCCCGATCGCAAACATCATCAGCGGTTTCGCCATCATCGGCGGTTTCGCGGCGACCGATGGCAAACCGAATAGGTACCCGAGCCGTTGCGGAGCGTTCATGAAAAGAGTAACCATGTGAGATCTCGTCCGAATTTGCGACGAAGGAAGACGATCGACCGTCCGTTATCTGCGGGGCGGTGGCACGTACAACGCGTTTTTTTTGGCATGATATTCGCGCGAAATGCGGCCGGTTTCTCAACCGCAATCGGCCCCTACAGCGTATCATAGACGCCCTGTCGAGCGAATGTTCCCCGGCGAACACGCCCAGAAATGGAAAAAAGTTTCCCAAGTCTGCAGGAATTCCCCCCCAGAAGGGAACTCGGCAGCAAATGAACAGTCGAAGTCAGTGGTGAGGGCTAGGCGCGGGGCTGAACCCACCGGATTTCGAAAGCGAAGAATCGAGCCGAACTTCAACATTCCAGCCTTCAACCTTTCAGGAACGCACCGGAGCGATATGGGATCACGCCGGCCAGCAAACAGTGGCAAGAACGCGAGCGGTCGCCGGCGGCAGATCGATGCTGCCGATGGCGCCCCCAGCGTCAGCGGGGACCAAGCCGTTCGAGGCCGCGATCGAGCTGCCGGTCGACCCGCTCGGAGCCGTCGCCGGCTGGTGTTCGAACGCTTGGGACAACGCCGTCTTTTGGCGGTGATCACCGGGTCGGTCTATCACGACCAGGACGGATCGATGCGTCCGGACCCCTCCGAAGTGCGGCTGGGTTCGCGGCTGGCCTACATCGACGCCAACGACAACGCCAACCTGGATCCCGGTGAAGCGTTTTCGATCGGCGATGCCGAAGGCCAGTTTCGATTCGACGACCTGCCGCCGGGGACCTATCCGGTCCGGTTGTTCGATGGTTCGGAGAACCAACAACAAACCTTCCCCGTCGGCGCCAAACAAACGCCCCTGCCGGCGTCGTTCCACGAACCGATCGACGCGATCTTGGCCGGC
The DNA here is from genome assembly GCF_008035925.1 of Stieleria maiorica. NCBI lineage: Bacteria > Pseudomonadati > Planctomycetota > Planctomycetia > Pirellulales > Pirellulaceae > Stieleria > Stieleria maiorica. The sequence continues at coordinate 2,891,512 of NZ_CP036264.1, read as the reverse complement.
ACACAGCTGAGCGTTTTGACCGAAACCTCCCTGGTCCAGATCGACACCTCAGGGACTCGGATGTCCAACGTCCCGCTCAGCTTTTCCGCGACGGGGCTGGTCACGGCGGCCACCGGTGGTTCCCGCGGAGGCGTCTTGGCATCGGTCGTCGCGGGCACGTTTTCCGAAGTCGGCCAACCGCGTTCGGCGATCTATCTGGTCCCGGCCGGCGGCGCCCCGCTTCGCATGCTCCAGTACTCGACCAATCCGCTCGCCTTTGCGGACCCCGAATCCGCAGTCGGTGCCGATGGCAACGGCGTCGTGATCGCCGCGGGCAGCGAGCCCGGCGACCCCGGCACGGTGCACACGATCCGAGTGACGTCGTCCGCCACCGGCAACAATCCCGTCAGCGCGCAAGTCCTGCCGACGCGGGTCACCGTTCCCGCCAGCACCCAAGTCCTCGCGTCGACCAGCTCCATCGATTTGTCCTCGCAACCGCTGGGAGTCGCCAGCCGCAGCGTGATGGCTTGGCCGGTCGACGCAAGCACCGCTGCGATGGCCGGAAGCGACCAGACCACCCCGGCGCTGAAAACGACCTTGTGGAGCAACGACGCGGCGAGCTGGATTTCGGGAACCGAAACGGTGCTGGTTGGCGCCACGGAACTGCTCAGTTTTGACGATGCGGCCGGGTTGCTTGCGGTGCGTTACGCCGCGGGCGATGTTGCCGTCCTGGACGTCGATGCCGGCTTCGCGCCGCTGCATCAATTCGATTCGGCAACCGGCCCGTGGACGTTTATTCCCGGCCGTGAAGCGATCGCCACGATCGACGCGCGCGACTCCGGGCACGTCTTGTTGATGCACGACATCCGCAACGGCGAGCTGCTGACCAGTCTTCCGGTGAACATCGATTCGATCGGCAATCCGATCTCCATCGTCCCCGGTGCGTCGCTGGATTCATTGTTCTTGTTGGGTGAAACCGGAACCTCTTCGATCAGATTAAGGGAACCGGTCGCTCACCGCGTCGTCCTGGATGCCGACGACGATCAAGCGGAGATCGAATTCGGTGTTCAAGTCGATGGCCAGAACGACCGACCGAACGTGCCAAGCCAGTACAGCGCCTCGGCCCTGGAAGACAAACCGCTGGAGATCGACGCGTCGGAAATCGCCGCCTTGGTCGCCGACGCGGATCGAGACCGGTTGGTTTCCCTGATCGTGGAAGAGCCGACTCATGGCGCAGTCACCTTTGATCCCGACGGCGGCCTGAAATACCAGCCCGACGCCGACTACAACGGGTCGGATTCCTTCGCCGTTCGATTCCATGACGGTCAAGCCGCCTCCCATCCGATCCACTTCAGCGTCTCGATCGCCGCCCAGCCCGACCTGCCCCGCGGAATCCGCTTTCACGGCGGCGACGTGCCCGAGCACGCCGAGGGACCTTACGAAGTCGGTTCGGTTCACATCGAAGACGTCGACATCGAAAACCAGTATGACCTGGAGATCTTTGATCCGCGTTTCACGATCGAAGACGGCACCTTGATCTTGGTCAGCGGAGGGCTGGACTACGAACTCGAGCCTCAGATCACCATCACCATCGCCGGGCTGGACCGTGACGCCGGACAGTATTTCAGCCACGACTTGACGGTTTACGTCGAAGACGAAAATGACCCCGTCGTCGATGTCATGGCGTATTACACCTTTGTGATGGAGAACGACGAAGGGGCTTTCGTCGCTGAACTGGAAGCATCCGACCAGGATCTCGGCCAAACAATCACCTACACGGTCGACGACGAACGCTTTGAAGTGATCGGCAACCAACTTTGGCTCAAGCAAGGCGAGTCGATCGACTACGAAGCGGAATCGGTCGTCGTGCTGACGATCACCGCAAACGATCATGCCGGCAGTACCGCATCGATGGAGATGCGACTTCCGATCATGGATGTGCCCGAAGCGATCACGGAAATCACCCTGTCCAACCAGACCGTGATGGAGCTGGAAGCAGGCGCGCCGGTCGGCGACGTTTCGCTCGATGGAGTCCCCGCGGCGGACAGCTATGACCTGACCGTCGATGATCCACGGTTCGAAATCGATGGATCACAATTGAAACTGCTGGATGATCAATTCGTCCGACGCTCGGCCGCCGAGCAGATCGAACTGACGATCACCGCCCAAGACACCTCGGCCGTGTTTGATGCCGTCACGGCCACGTTCGTGATCGAGGTCCTGGAGAACGAGACGCCGTTCCATAACGATGACAATCCCTATGACGTCGACGGCAACGGAGAAGTCACGCCCCGAGACGCCTTGGCGATCATCAATTACTTGAACATCTATGGCCCCGGTCCGGTCGGTCCGGGAGACCCCGGGTTCGGATACGACGTCAACGGCGACGGCCAAGTCACCGCACTGGACGCCCTGTTGGTCATCAACATTCTCAATACCCTGCAAAACGGCGGCACCGTCGGCGGCACCCTGCACAACTCGGCCACCGACCAGGAGGCAAGCGATTCCGACCAATCGTCCGCCGAAAGCCCCGAGACCTCAACGGCCGATCCCACTCCCTCCGATCCCCTCCAGAGCAGCCCGATCGTCGAAGCCTCTGACGGACCGGACAGCAAAAACGCCGATAGCACCGTCAATGATGCCCACGACAGCGTGATGACGCCCGCGCCATCCGCCTACACACTGCCAAGCCAATCGCCCCTGTCAGACGAGCAATCGACCCAGGCGACCGACTGGCTGGAAGGGATCCGCAAAGACGACCAAGACCCCGAACTGGCCCGCGCGATCGACGAACTGATCACCCTGCTCGGCCAATCGAAGTAGCTCCGTCCAAACCGCACGGTTCGGCCACGGTTGGTGACTCAGCGGGTCTCTTGGTGCACCGTGCGTCGCGCAGCCAAAAAGAGCGACTGCGATAAGGAGACGACGGGCTGACACAGTGCTTGCCGGTGGCCCCAGTCGCGGCAAAGTCATTTGTGTCAATCAGTGGTTCCAAATCGCGAACAATCAACCACGTTTTAAAACGCGCTGTCGGCAACTCCGCGTCCTTCGCGTGGTCACCCGCCTTTTCGAGCTGCCATCGCAACGTACCAGTCGACCAATTCTTCGGGAGCAACGTCGCCAAACTTATCCGCACAGCGAGAGAACGCGCCGGCAATCCCCGTATAGGGAGGCTGGCCGTCGATGTACGGACCAGCGAGCCCAAGAAGCCAGTCGTCGCCCGCCCAATGGCCGTCGGGCATCGTGAACTTAAACACATGAAACCGACAGCTTTCATTTCCGATCGTTCGAGTGACCGTTTCAACAAGTTCAATCTCATCTGGCGCCTCTTGCAGTTCGTTCGGATGCATCATCCAGTAGGCAAGTCGTGTTTCGGCCTGGGCGATTTCGTCCCGGAATTTCTCAGGGAAAAGGTCCAACCGCTCAAAGTGTTTAAGTAATTCGTAGAGAAACCCACGAATCTGCGGCAAGCTGGCCAGACCCTCGATCTGCTTTGGCGAAGGTGAGTCGCCGGCAGCCAGTTTTTCGGCAATGGGATCGACGAGCATGAAAAGTTGCTGGTCACGCTTGCGAGCGCCGCGTGCGACCGACGTGTATCGCCAAACAACAAAGGCGACAATCGCCGCACCGAGTAAACCTACGATGTACCAAATCAATTCCGACGGATTCCTTGGACTAGAAGTTGATAGGCTGGTCGATTAGGAACGACACGCCCAGTCGAGGATCGTCAGCGATCACGCGGCGGCGACGGTAGATTGACCGCTTCATACAACTTGACTTCGCCGCTCGTCGTGCATCGCGTGGTTCCACATTCTACACGGCATTCGTCGGACAGGGGGAAGGTTCAACCACGAAGAACGCGAGATCATGACATCCCTGCGGCATCAAGAACGCTCAAGGTATTCGCCGGTTGCACGCCTCTGCGGACTTCGCGCCCTGTTGTCGAGGAGCCTCGGAACGAGGGCGATTCTGATTGTAGAACCATTGTCCCCAATTGTTCCCCCCTCAGCCGTCTGGCTGAGAGGCTCGGGTGTCCACGTGGCGGCCAGGGGGAACAGTTGGGACAACGGTTAGACACTGTTTTCTCAGCCGGTGCGACTGGGGAAGGGCGGGTGTCCGCGTGGCGGCCAGGGTAGAACAGTTGGGGACAACGGTTCTACACTGTTGCCTCAATGCTGCGTTGGGGCTGGTTGTTTGAGGAGTGGTTGCTGTGACTTGGGGATGCGGTCATAGCGGAGCTCGCCGCCGATCAGACGCATCAATTGCCGGGGGCCTTTCTCTGGGGCGTCAAACAAGTAGTCCGATTTCGGTGCCGGAAACTCCGGGACGTCTGCATTGACGGCGTCGAACAACGCTTTCAATCGACGGACGGTCTGCGGATTCGACTCCGCGACGTCGTGCTGCTCACCGGGGTCTTCTTGCAAGTCGAACAACATCATCGCTTTCGGCCCATCACCCGCAGTCAATCCCGGATGCTCGGTCGGTTTGGCTTGCTCAAACGGGGCCAACAACGTCACTCCGTCGGGTCCACGCGGGTCGACCCAATTGGCCAGTTCTTCCTCAGACAAATTGCTGAATCGCAACGGCCCCGGGTTGCCGACGTGCAGCTTCCACTTGCCGGAGCGGACCGTGGCAAGCGACGTTCCTTGCATGCCAAAGATCACCTCGTGCGGCGGTTCGCTGCTGGCGCCGGTCAACAGCGGCATCAGGTCCGTACCGTCGATCACACGGTCGCCGGGCAGATCAATCCCGGCCAAACCACAGACCGTCGGCAACACGTCGATGGTGCCGGCGGGATGATCCGACACCAGCCCCGGTGGGATCACGCCCGGCATGCGTGCGATCATCGGCACACGCAAACCTCCCTCCCACGTTTTACCTTTCATTCCCCGCAAACCTCCGGTCGACCCGCCGTACCAGGGTCCGTTGTCGGAGGTGAAGATGACCAGCGTGTTTTCACTGAGCGCCAATTCGTCGAGCGTCGCCAGCAACCGGCCGACATCCGCATCCAGCTCGGCGATCACGTCGGCATACAGATCATCGGGCGTGTCGGGGGTGTAATAGTCATCCGACACCGCCAACGGTTTGTGGGGCATCGCGTGCGGAAGATACAGGAAGAAAGGACGGTCCTTGTGTCGTTTGACAAAATCGATCGCGCGATCGGTGTAGCGGCGGGTCAACGTCGCTTGAACGACGGGGTACTCCACGACGGTTTCATTTTCGACCAGTTGAACCGGGTACATGTCGTTGGAGTAAAGGATGCCGAAGTACTGGTCAAAACCTTGAGTCCGTGGCAACCACGCTGCCTTGTGCCCCAGATGCCATTTGCCAAACGCGGCGGTCGCGTATCCGGCTGACTTCAGTAATTCGGCGATCGTGATCTCCGACTGCGGCAATCCAAAATTCGACGCGCCCGAGTCGGGGGACGGATTGCGCACCACGCTGTGACGAAACGGGTAGCGACCGGTCAGGATCGTGCCCCGCGAAGGAGCGCAGTAAGGGGTGGGCACGTAAAAACTGGTCAGCTTTGCCCCCTGCGATGCCAAACGATCCAGATGGGGCGTTTCAAACGGGCATTCGGGGTTGAATGCCCCGACATCGCCGTATCCCAAGTCATCGGCAAAAATCACCACCACGTTGGTCGGTTGCTTCGACAGCGCGACCGACGACAAAAAGACCGTCAGCAGCATTGGTAAGGTGCAAAAGCGTTGGATCATCATCTGAAACTCTTTGGAAATTGTTGTCGATCCGGATCGTGCCACCATAGCGTCGCTACGCTCGCCACAGCGTGGAAACGACAGGCCGTCCATCTGATGGCGAAGGTAGCTGCATTGGAACAGCGATTCACGGCGATTGCCGGACATCTTACACTGGTCGACTCATGACCGGCTCGTGCCACCTCACCTTAACCGCCCCACACATGATCCTGATCGCCACCGACGAAGCCGGATACGGCCCCAAACTGGGGCCGCTTGTCGTTGCGGCCTCGGCGTGGAAGATCCCGATCAACACGGCGGACCGGTCGGATCTGCAACGCGCGTTCGCGGCCGTCGCCGGCCCGGTGACGGTCGCCGGCCGGCGGGTCGTCGTCGATGATTCCAAAACGGTCTTCCAGCCCCGATCGGCCACCAAGAAATCCGGCGGCTACGGCAAGCTGGAATGCGTCACGTTGGCCGGAGCCCGGTGGTGCGGACTGGCCGACGGGCGTTTGGACATTGTTGATGATCTGGCGCCGCAAGACCGGGCGCGAATCAACGCGGCACCCTGGCTGGCAGGGTTGATGAAACAATCGATCGAAACGAAACAGGGCAGCCCTTTGATCGACGCGTGGCAGTCCGGCGGGGCGATCCTGTCGGGGCTGAAGGCACGTGTGGTCACGGCCGAAGCGTTCAATCAGGCATGTGCCGCTGGGGGCAACAAGTCGGATTTGTTATCACAAACGACCCTGACGCTGGTGAAAGACTTGCTCGACGAGCTGTCCATCTCGTCCGGCGAACCCGTGGCCGTGTTTTGCGATCGACACGGCGGCCGCCGCTATTACGCCGGACCGTTGCAATCGGTGTTTGAAGGCACCTTGGTCCGGGTGATCGCCGAATCGAAAACCGAAAGCAGCTATACCGTGCCATATCGCGGTGATGAGTTCACGATCCGGTTCACCGTCAAAGGCGACTCGTTCACTCCGGTCGCTTTCTCGTCGATGGTCGCCAAGTACATGCGTGAAAAGGCGATGGAATCGTTGAACACGTATTTTGCAGATCTGTCGACCGTTCCGCTGCGTCCCACGGCCGGCTACCCCGTCGATGCGGATCGATTTTTGGAAGACATCGGCCCGATCATCCAGAAGCAGGGCTTCGACCTGGCAACCCTGGTGCGTTCGCGATAGTCCCGCAGCAGCCGTAGGTGTCTAGCCATTCGGAACCGTCTAGCTTTTTTGGGATCACTTTTCTGATGTACGATGGCCCTTCCGGGCCGTCGCCCGAGGGGCTCTGCGCGACGACCTAGAAAGGACGTCGTACTCCCTCTGCCGATTAACGCTGTCGGAACCCCTTGCCCCGTTGCAGCGTCGACCGCAGATGATTGCGGCACCGGGTGGCAAACTCGGCGACATCCGCGGTCCGATAGTCGGGATAGGTCCAACGGTGATGGATCCATTTTTTGGCGGTGTACGTCAATGTGATTTCGCCAAACATTCCGTCGCGTAAATAAACGCGGTGGTCGCGATCCTTGGTCGTCGCCAGGACCAATTTAGCTTGGGTGATGTAGCCGGGATCCAGGTTCAACGGACGCGGGTGGGACGCGTCTGGTCGGGCAAACTGCGATTCCAACGAATTGGTCCAATGCTTCCAATCGGCCAATTCCGCCGCGTCGCAGGGCTGGTGAAACGCGATCAGTTCCTTTTCCAAGTGCTCGCCCATTGACGCGGCATAATACCCGCCGGCCTGGAACGGCAGGGGGCCAGACTGCACGACGATCTCGCCCCAGTGGTTTTCCAGACGTTCGATCGCCTGCTGCCGAACCGTCGGGTCACAAGAGATCACTGCACAAAATCGGATCACCGGTTCAACGTACAACACCTCGGCCACAAGTCGTCTCTCGTCTAAAATCAATCGATCTATTGTTTCGACGTGTCGACTGGCGCCGCGTCCACACCGATTTCCTAGAGCATAACAGAACCATGCATCCTTGGATCGCAGACCGCACGACGACCTTCGACGCCAGCGGCATTCGCAAAGTCTTTGATTTGGCGGCCAAGTTGAAGGATCCGGTCAATCTTTCGATCGGTCAACCGGACTTTGACGTCCCCGATTCGGTCCAGGATGCGGCGATCGAAGCGATCCGGAGCGGCAAAAACGCCTACTCGCCGACCCAGGGAATCGGTCCACTGCGTCAGTCGCTGCAACAGGAAATCGAAACGCGTTATGGACACACCGACCGCGACGTGTTTGTCAGCAGCGGGACCAGCGGCGGATTGATGCTTTCGATGCTGTCGATGATCAATCCGGGCGACGAAGTGATCTATCTGGACCCTTTCTTTGTGATGTATCCGGCGCTGTTGAAGATGTGTGGCGGAGTCGCGGTTCCGATCGATTCCTACCCCAGTTTTCAGCTCGATCCCGATGCGATCGCCGCCGCGATGACGCCCAAGACCAAGATGATCCTGCTGAACAGCCCCGCCAATCCGACGGGCGTCACCGCGTCGGCCGAGCAGTTGGAAGCGGTCGCACGGCTGGCGGCGGAAAAAAACATCGCGCTGGTGTCTGACGAGATTTATTCCCGGTTCCATTACGACGACGCCTTCGTTTCACCGGCCCAGTTCAATCCGGACACGATCGTGATCGATGGATTTAGCAAAAGTCACGCAATGACGGGCTGGCGCGTCGGCTACGTCCACGGACCGCGTGAAGTGATCGCGACGATGCTGAAGATCCAGCAGTACTCGTTCGTCTGTGCACCGCAACCGGCCCAGTGGGGCGCTTTGCGAGCGATGGAGGTGAATCTGCAGGGACACATCGATGATTACCGCAAGAAACGCGATTTGATCTGCGACGGCCTGGCCGAGCGATTCGAGTTCACCCGCCCCGGCGGCGCGTTTTACCTGTTCCCCAAAGCGCCGGGCGACGACGGCGGCGAGGCGTTTGTCCACAAGGCGATCGAGCGGGGATTGTTGATCATTCCCGGGAACATCTTCAGCGCCCGCGACAGCCATTTTCGCATCAGCTTTGCCGCCTCGGACGAAACCATCGCCAAGGGCGTCGCGATGCTGAACCAATTGGCCGACGAGGCCTAGGGACAGTCCCCTTCCGAGAATCCCCTCTCTAAACGAAACTAGGCGGAATTCCCTTCACACCAGCCGGTCTCCCGAACCCCCCAATCGAAACACCATGAAATATGTCATCGTTATCCCGGACGGATGCGCGGACGAACCGATCGAGGCTTTGGGGGGGAGAACGCCGCTGCAGGCTGCCACGCTGCCGGCGATGGACCGGATCGCCGCAAGCGGGGCGAGTGCGTTAAGCAACAACACGCCGGCCCATTTCCCGGCCGGCAGCGAAGTCGCCAATTTATGCCTGTTCGGCTACGATCCTGACAAATATTTCACCGGTCGCGCGCCCTTGGAAGCGGCCGCCGGCGGGATCACGCTGGGCCCCCATGATTTTGCCGTCCGCTGTAATCTGGTGACGATCCAAGACCAGGTCATGGTCGATTTTACCGCCGATCACATCAGCACCGACGAGTCGAGGCAATTGCTGGCCGCCGCGGGCGAGGCCTTGCTGGGTTCCGAAGGCGGACGGTTCGAATTCGTCCCCGGCGTCAGCTATCGGAATCTGTTGATCTACCGCGGCGATGCGGACACTCCGCCCCCGTTTTCCTGTGAAACGCGATCGACCGCGCCACATGATCTGACGGACCTGTCGGTCGCCGACGATTTCCCACGCGGTCCGGGCAGCGATCTGCTGGTCCGATGGATGAATGAGTCCGCTGACGTGTTCGCCGATCACCCGGTCAACCAAGCTCGCATCGCAGCCGGGAAACGTCCGGCAACCAACGTCTGGCTGTGGGGTCTGGGCGGCGCACCGTCGATGCCCACCTTCGAAGAACGGTTCGGCGTGCGAGGCGTGATGATCACCGCCGTGGACCTGCTGCGCGGGATCGCGGCGTTGGCCGGATGGCCGCGGCTCGAAGTCGAAGGGGCAACCGGGTACCTGGACACCGATTATGCGGCCAAAGGCGCCGCGGCGGTCAAAGCTCTGGACCAATACGACTTGGTTTGCGTGCATATCGAAGCCCCCGATGAAGCCTCGCACGAGGGACGTCACGACGCAAAGATCGAAGCGCTCGAGCAGATCGATCGCCACATCGTCGGTCCGCTCACCGAAGCGCTTGCCGGATACGGCGACCACCGCATTCTGGTCACCCCCGATCACCCGACGTTTTGCAGCACCAAAAAACACACCCACGGCATGGTCCCGCTGGCCATGGCCGGAACGGGAATCGAACCCGATTCACAAACGAGTTATGACGAAGTGGCCGCCGAAGCCTCGGGGCGTCGCTTTGATCACGGTTGGGATTTGATGGACGCGTTTATCCGTCGCTAAGCGGCGAAAAACAGGCGGACAGGCTGTCGGGGATCGTCGAGGACGAGGCGATGACCGGCCAGAAGCCTGTCCCACATAGTTGGATCCGACAGATCATTTCATTGCAGATTTATTGACCACACCCATGTCTCTGATTGTTCAAAAGTTCGGCGGCACAAGCGTCGCCGATGTCGAAAAGATCCGCGCCGCGGCGCGCAAAGCCATCCGCGCCCAACGCCAAGGCCATCGCGTCGTGATGGTCGTCAGCGCGATGGGAAAGAACACCGACCGGTTGTTGGAATTGGCAAACGAGGTCGGCCCCAATCCGCCGGCCCGCGAAATGGACATGTTGCTCAGCACCGGCGAACAGGTCAGCGTCGCCCTGGTCGCGATGGCGATCAACGCGCTCGGCAGCGAGGCGGTCAGCTTGACCGGCGGCCAGATCGGGATGCAGACCGACAGCAGTTTCAGCAAAGCGCGCATCCGATCGATCTCCACCGATCGCATCGAACGACTGTTGGACGAAGGCAAGATCGTCGTGGCCGCCGGTTTCCAGGGGATCGACAACGATCTGAACATCACCACGCTCGGACGCGGCGGCAGTGACACCACGGCCGTCGCACTCGCGGCGGTGTTGAAGGCCGACGCCTGTGAAATCTACACCGACGTGGACGGCGTTTACACGACCGACCCGCGGTTGCTGCCCGAAGCGCGGCGGGTGGACGTGATCAGCTATGACGAGATGTTGGAGCTGGCCAGCCTGGGAGCCAGCGTCATGCACAACCGCAGCATCGAGTTTGCCAAGAAGTTTGGCGTGCCGATTCATGTCCGCAGCAGTTTTTCCGATACCGAAGGGACGATGATCGTCACCGAACAGGAATCGGCGACCGCGCCGGTCAGCGGTGCGGCGATGACGCCCGACGAAGCCCGATTGACGATCCTGGGCGTTCCCGATGTTCCGGGGATGAGCTTAAAGATTTTTTCGGCGATCGCGGACAGAAAAATCGCCGTGGACATGGTCGTGCAGAACATCGGCGACGGCGGCAAAGCCGACGTTTCGTTCACGGTCCGGCGCGACGATTTGCAGACGACGCTGTTGGCGCTGGCCCCGGTGATCGACGCAATCGGCGCCGAGGGCGTCACGCATGATGACAACGTCAGCAAGGTCTCCGTCGTCGGCGCCAACATGGCCGACCAGGCCGGTGTGGCCAGCGAGATGTTTCGTGCTCTGGCCGGCGCCGGCGTGAACATCCAGATGATCACGACCAGCGAAATCAAGATCAGCGCGCTCGTGCCGCGCGACCAAGCCTCCCTCGCACTGCGCGCCGTCCACGAAGGATTCAAACTGCACGAAAAACCCGCCGATGCGAAATCGTGGAGCCAGATCAAGGCGGACCGCGAAGCAGGCGTCGAGGTGGAAACGCTGATCAGCCGTCTCCGCGACGACGCGCTCGAAGCGCTCACGCTGACCGGGATTTCGGTGCTGGATCATCAAGCACGCGTGACGTTGATGGGCGTCCCCGACCGCCCCGGAATCGCCGCCGACATGTTCGAACGGATCGGTGCGGCCGGTATCTCCGTCGACATGATCGTCCAAGGGTATGACGGCGAAGACGGATCGACGAGTGTCAGCTTTACCGTGCCCCAAGACGCCTTGGAGGCCAGTCTGAAGGTGGCCAAAGAAATCGCCGCCTCTCACGGCATGCGCGGCGTTCAAGGTGTCGCCGAGATTGCCAAGGTCACCGTCAGCGGCATCGGACTGCGCAGCCACACCCACGTCGCGACGCTGCTGTTTGAATCGTTGGCCGCGGCGGACATCAACGTCGACATGATCAGCACGAGCGAATTGCAGGTCAACGCCGTGATCGACAGCAAGTCGGCCGACATCGCCAAACGGGGCTTGGAAAAGGTCTTCGCCGGATCGCTGGGTTAAGGGGAAAGGCAGAGAAGGCAGAATGATACGGGGCAGAATGATCTCCGCGATCGTTCACCCCTGCGCTCGCGCGGTTTCACGCCTCGTTCCCGGGGCTCTGCCTGGGAACGGGAGTTTTCCGAGGCTTCGCCTCGCGTTGCACGCGGTTCGTGTGGCAGGAGCCACACCTGCACGTGCGTCCCAAGGCGGAGCCTTGGAACGAGGCCGGGCCGCGCCCCATCATTCTGCCCCCATCATTCTGCCTTCCCATCGTCTTGCCCCCATCGTCTTGCCCCCATCGTCTTGCCCCACCGCTCTTTTCTCCTCTCAACCCGTTGGCAATCACGCGGCAAGAAATCTTCCCAGCCAATGAATCGCCTTATTCAACAGAAACCCTCGTAGAAACCGGTGTATTTGCGATCTGCACCCGGGGGTGACGATTGCATCGCGGCCGAGATTGAGAGATATTCCGTTGTCATCGGAGCTCGTTGGGGCCCGTTTCGCAGCTTTGTCTCCCCATCCTTTGCCGTTGTGATGTCAGTCCATCCTGCCAACGTCGCCAAAAACGGGACCAGCAATCAACGGCGGCCCAAGGTGCTGCTGTTGGTGGAAACGACGATGGCGTTCGGCCGCGGGGTGTTGGAAGGGATCAGTCGCTACCGCATCGAAAAACAACCGTGGTCGGTGCAATTGGACTTGCGCGAGTTGATGGCCGGTCCGCCGGCGTGGTTCCGATCCTGGGACGGCGACGGCATCATCACCCGTGACACGACGCCGGAGATGATCGAGATCATTCGCGAGACGGGGATTCCGACGGTCAACTTGGGCGACATCCGCGACGACCAAACCCTGCCCTCGGTGATCAACGACCACGAAGCGATCGGACGACTTGCCGCGTCCCATTTGGCCGACAAAGGGATCGAACACTTCGCCTTTGCCGGATTCAGCGACCACCACTGGTCGGCCCAACGATTGACCGGATTCCTGGCCGGCCTGGCCCAACGCGGGGTCGATGATCCCGACCTGGTCCACGTGCATCAATCCGATTGGTCGTCGGCCAGCCAGAGCGGATGGCAGCGTCAGCAAGACCAAATCGTTGCCTGGGTCAAAAGCTTGCCGCGCCCGGTCGGGATCCTGGCTTGCAACGATTTCCGTGGGCAACACATCCTGGAGGCCTGTCAAACGGCCAAGGTGTCGGTCCCGGATGAGATCGCGGTGTTGGGTGTCGACAACGATCACGTGCTGTGTGATTTTTGTGACCCGCCGCTTTCGAGCATCATTCCGGCAGCCGAACGGATCGGGTACCAGGCCGCCGTGATGCTGGACCAGATGATGCGGGAACAAAAGCCCGACAAATTGCACGTGCAGATCGCGCCGCTGGGGATCGCCGAACGGTTGAGCACCGATGTGATGGCGATCGATGATGAAGACGTCGCCGCTGCGATCCAAATGATCCGCTTCCGAGCCTGTGAGGGACTGACGGTTTCGGACATCTTGGCCGAGGTGCCGATCGCTCGGAGCAGTCTGGAACGCCGGTTTCGTCAGTACCTGGGACGATCGCCGCAGGCCGAGATCCGCCGTGTGCAAATCAAGCGGGCCTGTCAACTGTTGCGCGACACCGAACTGAGCCTGGTTAAAATCTCACGGCTGACCGGGTTCAAACATGCCGAGTACTTTAGCGTCGTCTTCAAACGCGAAGTCAATCAGACGCCGGGACGCTACCGGGATGCCAGTCGCGCGAAGGCGCGGAAACCGTTCGGTTGACAGCAGGCATCGGTTAGGCCGGGAAGGGGCAAAACGATGGAAGGCAGAATGATGGGGGTGGATTGAGCCGCGGCCGGGCCTCGTTCCAAGGCTCCGCCTTGGGACGCACGTGCAGGTGTGGCTCCTGCCACACAAACCGCGTGCAACGCGCGAGGCGGAGCCTGGGAAAATTCCTGCTCAACGAGGCATGGAACTGCACGAGCGTCGCGAGCGTAGAGGTGAACGATCGCTGAGATCATTCTGCCCCGTATCATTCTGCCTTGTCTCCCCCACCGAACAGATCCGGCAACACGATCGCTTGGTCGGCATGTTGCAGTACGAATTCCGTGAGTGCCGCTTTTTGTTGGTTGACCGCAGATTCGGCGGAGGCGTTGACCCGGGTGTCGGCCACCGAGACGAACAGCTTGGCCACGTCCACCTGAATCTTCATTGCTGTTTGAAGTGTCACCCGAGTGGCATCGCCCTCGGCCGGTTCGGCCGTCAATGTGGTTTGATAGTCCTTGATCTCACCTTGCTCGGCGACCGACTTGGTTTCGACATGCATCCGATCGCTATCGATGTCGGCCTGTTGACGCAACGTCAACTCCTGGGCGTCGATGTCGGGATTGGTGAACCGCACCGTCAACATCCGCGTGGCGTCGAGTTCGGTTTTGGAGCGTCCGCGGAGTGCGTTCAGGATCGGCCGATCTTCTTTGGACATGTCGACGTTGAGGCCCTGGATACTTTGGCTGACCAGTTCCATCCCGCCGTGGGCGACGATCGCTCGGGTCGCGTTCTTGCGGACCATGATCTGCTTGAATCGGTTGAACGGGATTTCCAATTCAAACGTGGTCGTCGCCGAGGCCTCGGAGACGTGATCGACGCGACGCAGTTGTGTTGCCAACAGGCCGATCACGGCCAACAACAGCACGCCCAGGATCAACCAGAATTTACCGAACCGGCGTTTCGACATCTGATGTACGTTCTAAATGGGAGGAACCGTCTCGTATGGTCGCGCGTCCAGCCTCGTTCCCTAGAAGCTCGAAACGCAAGCGCGTGCGTCACTTACGTCCAGACACACTTGCTTGCGGGCTGTCGATTTAGTGAGCCGACGGCGCTAGCCGCGGGCCTAGCGGTGCCAGCATCGCCCTTCGAGGCCCGTGGCTAGCGCCATCGGCTCACGATTGTTTCGGTTGCGATTAAATCGACAGCCCGCTCGCGCTGCACGCGTGTCTTCTATTGAATCACGCGGTCGCGTTCCGAGACACCCCAGTACATGAAGTGCGGCAAATTTCCCACGTAAGGCACGGCACGCTCGCATTCCCAGACCCGACTGTCTTTGTAATCGAGCTGCAGCGGCAAATTGCTCAATTGAACCGCGGCGAAACGCCACTGCGGCCCATCGGCCGATTCGACCGCTTCGATCAACAGGATCAACTCGGGGTCGGTCCCCATCACAAACGCGAACACGCCTCCATCAATGACTTGGTGCCGCTGGCTCTGGTAGCGATAAATCGGTTGGGCGAGTAGTCGCAGCGATCCTTGGCCATCGGGTAACCCCGATGGAATGATCCCCTGAAAATCTCTTGCCAATCGACGCATCTGCGTCAATCGCAGGTTCTCCGTCCGCGCCGGTGCGGGGGCACCGGGAATCTTTGCCGGACGGATTCCCGGTTGCTCGGTGATCCAGTCCGGGACGATCCCGCGAGAGCTTTGACGGGGCTCGTGCTCGGAATGAATCGGGGCCAGAGACAGCGAATGAAATTCGTGCGACAATCGTCGCCGTGTCGAGTCCTCCGGTGAGACGACCGACCAAATCGCGCCGACCACTTCCGGCCGCCCGTCACTGGTCCAGACGAACGCCGCCCCATGGGTGTCGCGAACGCGGATCGGATTGGTGAACGTCAGGATGGGCGTTGGAACCAGCTGCAACACCTCCGCCGTGTCAACTTGCCGAATCATCTCGTACGCGGCGGCCTCTTCGTGATACACACCGACCCAACGTTCCCGTTGATCCTTCGTCGGCACCTCCTCCTGCCCGGCGGCGTGCTCGGCCGTCAGGATCGTGGCGAGCCACAGCAAGCATCGGATTCTCGGCGACATGGAAACGCTCCGGATCGGGGGATCGAAGGACGGCCAATGAAAATAGTCAGAACGTCTATTTTGTAGTCCTTCGGTCCGCGGAGTGCAAGGATTCTGCGATCCGGCTGGACAGTCGCCGTCCTCTCCGAGGTCGGCGCGGGGAAAGCTTTGCTTTTTCGGTCTGCCGAGTTCGGAGAACACGGCGACGCTCGACTCGCAACCGGGTCGCCGTTCAAATTCGGAAGCACTTGCTACTGCCCGAATGCCGGGTTGCGGGCTCCCGGTGCGGGGGCCAATCCGGGGGCGGCTTGGTTCTGCATCATGCCGATGGTCATGACGGCTTGCGTGAGCGCCGCGTCGAACTCTTGTTGGTTCGTCGCGTCCAGCATGGGCTGAAGAAACTGGTTGGCCATCGCCGAGACCATTCCGGTCGCTTGAGCCATCTGTTGCTGCGAGGCCTGGAAGGCTTCCTGGTTGTTTTCGAATTGTTCGGCCAACCCCTCGGCCATCGTGCCGCCTTTCTCTTTCCACTTTGTCACGAACTCCTTCGGCACCCAGCGTCCGTTGAAGGCGACCAATTCGATGACCGTCGTGCCGCCGTCCTGTTTGGGCACGGTGATCGTTCCATTGGAATCGTCGATTTGATCGACAACAATCTTGCTGGTGAATTGTTCGATCATTCCGGGCGGGGCGGATTGAACCAAAGCGTGCAGGTGGCCGCCGATCCGAGGGCCGTAATGATCGACGTACGCGGTGACCGACTGGTCGACCGCCATCTGCGAATGAAAGGCACACTGAACCAGTTCGTAAATCAAGCCACTGGCCGGATCATAAATCGGCTGGACCATCTGCATCACTTGCGGCGGCGCCATCTTCAACATCGGCGTGTTGAGGATGAACTGCTTCTTGCGGATCAGGATTTCACAGACCTTGTTGGCCACGTCCTCGATCGGTTTCTGCGTCTGGACCTGCAGTTGCACGCTCGGACGCATCGCCTCGCGGACTTCGGCACTGTCGACTTCGCGGCGAACATCCTCAGGCAACGCGTACCAGATCACTTCGGGGTGCCCGGCCAGAACCTGTGCGACGACGAAATCGACGGTCTGTTGAAGTGTTCCGTTTTCGGGAAACGCCGGCATGGGGGCAACCGCCGGCACAGCGGGCGCAAAGTCGTGTTGGTTGTCGGCGGATGTTGATGCCTTGGGCGTCGCGTTCATGGCCGGCTTGGCTGCGACTGGGTTTTGATTCGCCGCCTCGTACAACTCCTTGGCTCGGTTGCGACTGGCGTCGCTCAACCGATCGATGGGGACCGTTTTGGTCGAACCGTCGGCCAGCCGCAACACGACCGACCGGCCCTCAACGCCCACGTATTCGGCATCGATTTGGAACTGTCCGGTGTTGTCCGTCCAGGTTTCCGCGTTGAGGTGTTGTGGGATCGCCAACAGGAACAGCGGCAATGCGAACAGCAAAGGAAGGGAACGCTTCATGGTGAGTCGCTAAGTTAGGAGAGCTGAATCGGCAGGATCGCAAACCACGCGGAATGCCAGGACCAGAGTGACAGGCCGGGTGGAGCTACGAACGGGGCGCCATTATAGGAGAATCAGCGTGCGGGGGGCTGGACGGCGTTTATTGATGCCTCGTTCCCGGGGCTCCGCCTGGGAACGGGAATTCCCGAGGCTCCGCCTCGCGTTGCAAACGCTTTGTGTGGCTGGAGCCACATCTGCACGGGCGTTCCCAGGCGGAGCCTTGGAACGAGGCAAGGGCTGGGGATGAGGGGGCCAGCATGGGCAAGCTTCACATCGGTTGACGCGCACAAACGCCATTGATTTCGTGGTGCGATGAGTGCCGGATCACGTCGCTTCAGCGAATCACCACTTCAGATACCGTAGCGGTCGCGGAAGCAATTGCGGTGCGTTCGCGCCAGTTCGCCTTGGGCGGCCCTGCCGGCCGCGTCGGCACTGATCGCGATCTGTTCGAGCAATTCCGCAAAGGCGAGCATGGGTTCGGCGCCCATGTCCCACCCCGCGCGGACCCACAACTCGTGAGCCTTCGCCGGTGTGGCTTGTCGAGCGAGCGATGCAAAATGTTCACGGATTTGATCGCGTCGTTCACTCGCACACGCGATGCCTAGCCGTTGGAAATAATCCTTTTCGATCGGATCAGACGGCTGGTAGTCGAGCTTCATCAGTCGCGCGGCGGCGAACTTTTGGCCTTCGCCGCTAAACCCATGCGTCCGCACCCGCACGGTCTGGTCGGTGAAAATGGAACAATCCAGTCCGCGACGGTAATGTTCAATCGCCGCGGCGAGACGACCAGATCGCTCTTCGCTATACCCCAGCAAGTCCCAGCCCCATCCCAAATCCGGTGCGATTTCGATCGCGCGACGACAATGCCGATCGACGGCGTCCCAGTCCTGTTGGTTCAGGACTTGTTCGTGCGAGACGTCAGGGGCAACGAGGTTGCCGATCCATTTTGGATCCATCAGCTGGTTGTCAAACAGGGCGCGTTGGACTTGTTCGGCATCGTTGATGTTCAAGGTGCGAGCGGCGTCATCGTCAAGCAGAGGATTCTCAAGCGCGTCGATCACCAGCTGGCACAAGACCGCGGGTTGGCTGAGACCGCGACGGACCATTTCATCGGCCAACTCCGCCCCACGCAACGGTTCCAGCTCGTGCACCGATCGATGTTCCAGTCGGGAAAGCGCCCATTGGTTCAGTTTTTGGCAGGACCGGTCATTATCGTCGACCGCAGATCCCGCGGAGATCGCGTGGTCGCGACGGCTGCCGGGAAGCCGGTGCCGCACATGATCGAAGTAGATCGCTTCGGCCAACGAATTCCCCCACGGGATCCAGTCGCCTCCGCCGTGATACCAGTGAACGACCTGCGTCGCGGTATTGTCGGCGGCCATGCGGATGCACAGCCAATCGCCCATCGTGTTGGTCAGGATCGGCAGAAAGTCACACGGCATCAGCGCCGGCCAGATCGCCGAGGGCGCGTCGTCGATCAGATCGGCGGGCGTGATCGCCGATGCGAATCGGTTTCCACCGCTGCCTTCGGCAAAACGCCAGATTTCTTCGTCGAACCATCGCGTGAGGTCGTCGGAAAGGACGCATCGAAACCTCGCTTGGATCTGGTCGGTCCAAGATCCCGAGGCGGCGGATGGTTGGGAAGGCTGTGGCAAGGTTAGCGAATCAAACTCATGTAAAAGCTGAACACACGCTCGTCATCAAAGTCGGACTTGTTGACCGGATAGGCGAAGTCGAACGCGAGCGGGGCCGGCCCGAGTGCCGGGATCGCGACACGCAATCCCAAACCGGGGGCGACACGAAACGAGTCGGAATCCAGTTTAACACTGCTTTCGACGGTACCAAAGTCACAAAATGCGACTCCGCGGAAGGCATCGTCGGCGGTGATCGGGAACATGTATTCGACAGAATTGAGGAACTGAAACTCACCGCCGACACCAATGAAGGGATTTCCGCCCGTACCGCCCACCACGGGGCCTGCACCGCGAAAATCAAAGCCTCGCAGCGTCGCATAACCGCCGGCGAAGAAGTTTTCAAAGATCGGCGTGTCGTTTCCGCTGAAGCCGATTTGCGTGCTGTATGAAAACGTCTGTTTCCCGCTGCCGTCCGCTCGCGACGCCAGCAACCAGTACTTGCGGTATTCCACTTCGATTCGCGAGTAGTCGTAATCGCCGAACGTCTCTTCGAATTGAAATTGAAAGTAGTGTCCCTGGCTGGGCTGGATCGGGCTGTCGCGGGTGTTGTGCGTCAACGTGATGCTGCCGCTGTACAGTTCGTTGTCACCTTCGGCATCGGCCAGTTCTTGGTACTCGGCCGCATCGCCGGGGGACAAGATGCCGGTGTTGAGTGCACGAATGTTGCTCAGGTCGACGTTTTGGCCGCTGATTCCGACCGCCAGTGACAGGTCGGGCGTGATTCGGTAGCCGAGCGAAAACCGACCGCCGAGACGATTTTCGTCCCAGTCGTCATAGCGTCGGTCGTACAGGAAACCGCTGGCGGAAAAACTGATCGGCAGGTAACCGAACAGGTTCGGGTCGGCGAATTGGACACTGTAACGATCGAAGTCGCTGCCCGGTGCCGCTTCCAGCCGAAACGTTTGTCCGGCACCGCGAAACGCCGTCCCGCCGAACAGGTCGCGGAACGACCGCGGCCAACGCATGATGTCAAAGTTGCGTTCGTCGATCGTGATCTGACCCGTGACGCCCGCGTCACTGTTGACCGCACCGCCGAACATGATCCGTCCGGTCCGCGCGGGGAAACCGTTGACGATCAAGTCCGCGACGCGAACGTTGGGCGTGTACACCGGATCGGTGCCGATCGGTGGGAACGCCGTGCCGCTGCCGGGCACCGATTGACCGGGCATCAGCGTTTGTTGTCGCGGCCCGAATTGGGTCGGCGGAAACGAGGTCTGCTGGACAGGTTGCCCGGTGGCGGTGGCTTGCGGCGGAGCGACTTGTGGCGTTCCAGCGTACGCTTGTTGTGGTGCTGCGTACGCTTGTTGTGGTGCTGCGTACCCCGGTGGTTGTGTCGCGTACGCCTGTTGCGTGGGCGTGTAGGTTCCCGCAGCGGCGCTGGTTCCGTACGGGTTGTACTGCGCCGCCGCCGGTGACGCGCTGATCAGCAGGATGCCGGCGAGCACCGTCAACCGCGCCGCCACGGCACGCATCATCGGAACGTTGATGACGGCTCGTGGGGCCAATCGTTTCGGCAAATCGTTCGATTCCATTCGGGGTGATTCGCTTGCGGGTGTCGGTGTAGGTCGTGAAAGGATGCCGTCGGGTTCAGGGTGGAAAGACCGTTTCATCAAAACGCATCCTCCCGCGGGTCGACGATGATGTCCGGTGGGTCGGCGATTTGCGGATTCGTTTCCAACAACTGGCTGTTGGACATGCGTCGACGACCGATTTCCAGCAGTCGGCGGTCGATGAAGTCTCCTTCGCGCATTTCCAACATGTTCAACATCACGGTTTCACGCATCAGGTGCGGTTCGCCTTCGATGTTGACGCGGATCTCACCGATCTTCCAGCGGTCGCCTTCTTCGATCTGGTAAACCAAGTCGACCGTGTTCTCTTCGTCACGCATCACCGTCTTGGGTTGGACGTCGGCGTAGATGAATCCCAGTTCGCCGTAGCCATAGACGATCTCGCCGACGTCGCGTTTCAAGATCGTGCCGTCGAACATGTCACCGGCCTTCAGTTCCAAACGTTGACGCAGCGAATCTTCGGTGACGAACTGGTTGCCGATCAATTGCACGCTGTTGATTTTGAAGCGGTTGCCTTCGTTGACCACAAAGGTCACGTCGATCCACTTGCCGTTTTCGCTGTACGAGATCCGGCGGCCGACCGTCGCGGTCAGGTAGCCCAGGTTGTGATAGGTCGCCGCCAGGATATCGACGTCGCGATCGATCTTGGCCATGTCGGCGACGTTGAAGGTGTAGTAGCCGAGTTTGAGAAACGGGCCGCGGCTTTTGATCAGCTTCTTCAGCCGGGCCTCGCTCAGCAACGTGTTGCCGATCACGCGGATGCTGTTGATGCGTTCCAGGGGACCTTCGTTGATCCGAAAGATCACCATGCCCGGTTTGTCCTGGTAGCCGATGGTCGACGTGATTGCGACTTGGTTGAAGCCTTCGCCTTTGTAGTAATCGATCAGACGCCGGCGGGCCGATTCGACCGAGAACTCGCTGAGTGGATCTTTGACCTCCAATCCGGCACGGCCCTTCAGATCGCGGTTGTTAACTCCCCTGTTGCCGAAAAAGACGACATCGGTGATCAGCGGGCGTTCATGGACGATGAACGAGACATTGACCCCGGCGTCGGTCTCCTCGGTTTTGAACGTGACGTGGTCGAACGAACGCATTTCGTTCAGCCGGTGGACGTCGCCGAGCAGAACTTCGCGGCTGAAAAAACGCCCCTTCTTGGTCTGCATTTTCTGCAGGATTTCGTGTTCGCTGAGCGTCCGGTTGCCGACGATTCGGACGCTGCTGACGACCTTGTCGCCGTGCTCGCGGCCGATCGGCAAGGCGTCTTGGTTGTGGATGTGGTCGCGGAACTTGGGGCGTTCAGCCGGACCGGTCGGGCCGCCGCTCTGTGGGCCTCCGCCGCCGCCCATGCCACCCATGCCACCGCCCATCTGAGCCGCGGCGGGCATCGAAAACGCCAATCCGGCGATCAAAACGAGGATCAAGGGCGCCGCCGCAATCGGTGCGGACTGGCCGGCCCGATGGTCTCTCTGATGGCGTCCGTGCGTAGTGAATCGTTGTGTCATAAGACGAAAGCAAACCGTTCGACGAGGAAAACGCGATCCATCCGTGGAGCGTCATGGGGCCACCACACGGATCGTCACCGTTCGCGTGATGGATGGCTTGAAAGGGTGGTACCAATGTCGCGAGTACCGCGACAAGGCAGATTCCCCCGGCAACTTGCGTGAATCTGATAGGAATTTGCGCAAACTGTTGCGACAAAAAGTGTCGATTGATCGTCGACTCACAGCAGACATCGGGCGGCGAAACACGAGCGACATCAGCCGATTCGCGCAAGCGTTCGGGCCCCAGCGTCTATTGGAGGCCCATAGGCTGGCGCCAAACGGCTGATCCCAAGAGTGTTATGCGGAATCGAAAACGCCAAAATTCTGCGGACGAAAACGCGAACAAATCGAACGATTATGCGCAGCCCAGGCTCCGCCTTTGGTTCCTCGCGGTGGGTGTGGCGGGAGCCACACTCGAACCAGCGTCCCCAGACGGAGCCCGGGAACGAGATAAACTCAGAGATGAACAGCCGAGTGAACTCACGAAGGGAGCTGTGAAAGTGGCGACATCGGACGTGATTTTGTTTACCAGCCCGAAAGCGGGCAGCGGCGCGGCACGCGAACAGCTTCCCCGGTTGGCCGAAATGCTGGCCGCCGCCGGGATCAAATGCCAGAGCATCGCGTGCTCCCATACGCTGCATTCCCTGGTGGCCGGCCGTCGTGAAACCGGTGTTTCACAGCCGACCGTGATCGCCGCCGGTGGTGACGGAACCATCAGCCTGGTCGCATCGCACACGTTTCCCGACACGCCGCTGCTGCCGATGCCGATGGGGACCGAGAACCTGCTGGCGAGATACCTGGGTCAATCCAACTCGGCCGAAGCGATCTTGGAAACACTGACCACCGGACGCACAATCCGATTCGATGCCGGACAAGCCAACGGGCGATTGTTCTTGATCCTGGCCACGGCCGGGTTCGATGCCGAAGTCGTCCGCCGCTTGCATCTGCGCCGCAAGGGACACATCCGACGACTCAGCTACCTGAAACCGATCTGGCAAACCTGTCGGGCCTATCGCTTTCCGCTGCTGAGCGTCACCGCGTTGGACGACGCGGGAGAGATTATCCACCAGCGCCAGGTCGGATGGGCGATGACGTTCAATCTGCCCTGTTATGCCGCGGGGCTGCGCATTCATCCGGCGGCACTCGGAGACGATGGGACGTTGGACCTGATCACCTTCGCCGGTCGCGGGCTGATCCGCGGATTGGGGTACCTGCTCGGCGCCGCATCCGGTCTGCACCGACGCTTCGCCGGTGTCGAGCATCGCCAGGTGACCCGCCTGCGAATCGAATCCGACCAGCGCGTCGCCTATGAACTAGACGGAGACTACGCCGGACGACTGCCACTGGAAATCAAGGTCTTGCCCCGCCGGGTGACGTTGTTGGTTCCGAGTTCCAAGTTTCAGGTTTCAAGTCAAGACGAGAACGTTTCCTAGCTCGTTCCAGGGCTCCGCCTTGGAACGCACTGCAAACAAGTGTGACATCAGCCGATTCGCGCAAGCGTTCGGGCCCCAGCGTCGACGAAGGCCCGTAGGCTGGCGCCCAATGCCACCTACTCGATGAGCCGACGGCGCTAGCCGCGGGCCTTGGATTGCCCTTCGAGCCCCGTAAGGCCCGAGGCTAGCGCCGACGGCTCAGTTTGTGATCGAAAGCAGCCTAGGCGGAGCCTACGGAAATCCCCGTTCCCAGGCGGAGCCCGGGAACGAGGTCTGAAACCTGAAACTTAAACAAACCGCCCGTGCAAAAACCAATCCCCCGTCTTTAACTCGCGAAACACCCACCAGACCTTTCCGGTTTCCGTTTCAACGCGGTAGTAATCGCGGCGGATGGTCGGACCGTCCCACCAGCCGGTTTCGATCCGTTCGGGGCCCCAGAACTCGGCGACTCGATGCAGTTGCCCTTCGACGCGGAAAGTTGGCAGGTCTCGGGGCGGGTTTGCTGCGTCGGGGGATGTCGCGGCGACGACGGTCAAGGGAATGGGCTTGCGCAACAGTTGCATTGGGCGGCGGCGGGCGTCCTCACGCCGAGGCGGGTGAGAGCCGGAACGGTGGCGGGCGGGCGGTGACGATGCGGGCTGTTTGGCCGGCAAACGTCGCAGCGCTTGGCGAGTGCGGTGGTCGGTCAGTGAATAGGTCCGAAAGGCCTTCTCCGGCAACGGGTTCTCGCTCAATCGGACCCCCAAAACCGCCTCACGTCCCAGGCGACCGGTCAGGGTGTCGACCAGTCGAGCCAGGGAGCGATCGGAGACCGAGTCGTTGTCCAGGGCCAAGGCATCTTCGGCAAACAAGGCGTTTTGTTGTGTCCTGAGCGGGCCGCTGCTGAGCACCGACAACGTGATCTTGATGATCGGTGCTTGAATCCGCAACGATTCCAGGCTGGAATGGATCAGACCGTGCAGGTGTTCGGCGTCTTGCGTCGGTGCGAACATGCCGATCACCGTGGTCAGTGGCGAGCGGTCGACCAGTTCCATCCGGCAAGCCACACGCAGCGCCCCGCGTTGGCCGGCCGCCAGACTGGCCACGATGTCTTCGGTCAAGCGTCCCACACGATCCATCACGATCTCTCGATCTTCGGTCGGATACTCCAGGTCATGGCTGCTGTGGTGTTGTTGTTCGGCATGATGGATTTCCAACGGCACCTCGACTTCGCCCAACACCTCGGCGATGCGTTTGACGATGCCGTCGCCCAAGCGTCGGGCCAGTCCGCCGCGCGGCAGACGCAGCAGTTGCCCGATGGTTTCGATCCCCAGTCGGTCCAGCGTGTATTTGGTTTCCGTTTCGATCCGCAGCGCGTTGACCGACAGGTCATGTAAATCATCCGCACCGCGAACGGAGATGAATGTGTCGCGGGGGTGGTAATGGGCCAGCGCCCACGCGGCGGCGGCATGATCGGCGATCGCCAATTCGCCGACCAATCCGAATTCGGCCAACGTGCGACGGGTCGCCTCCAGGATTCCGGCTTCGTCATCAAACAGATGCGTCACCCCCGACAGATCGCAGAACAGCGTGTCGCTTTCGAGCAAGACTTGTCCGGCCCAAGGTCGTTTGTCCAGCGACTCGATGGCGACCAGGGGGCTGATCCGGTGTTGCAGTGCGTCGGCGATTCGGTCCAGCGCGATCGAATCGGCGATCGGGTCATGCTCGATGCTGATCGGTGTCACACCGGCGGCACTGGCAAGCTCCGTCGCCTGGGCGATCGCGATTCCGGGGCGAACACCCATCCGCCGCGCCGCGCCGCAGCAGGCAACAACCAACCGGCCGCGGCGGTGATCGTTTTTCCAAAGGATCAGCGGCCTGTTATTTTGCGGCCGTTTTTTTTGCAGCGTGGGGGACTGCGACTCAGCCTGCGGGCGGTTCGAGCGATCGCTAGGAAGCGGTTCGGGCGTCTCGTCGCGATGCCACTCGCTTCGCAATCGCTGGATGGGCCAGTTGCGAAGCCAGATGCTCAGCAGCCGTTTCATGCCGTGGGGTCTGTGGGGCGGTGGTGGAAAGCGGACGGAGTGTTGCGGCGTCGGTGATCTGCAGTTGGAGCTGCTTGCCGGCGACACCGCCACGGACGCGGTCGAGTGTGATCGACAGGACTTCGAAATCACGCCAGCGGTGCGTCGGTCGGCGCTTCGTCGCACGTTGCGCTGTGTCGCGCTGTTGTTGCGACACATAAAACTGGACCTCGGCGAAACTGGGTTTTCCACGCGTGGCAAATCCGCGCACGAACAAGCCCGGGGTTCGACCGGCTTCGGCCGCCAGTTGCAAACGTCGGGCGTCGCGATCGTCGACCTGCATGGGCAGGGAAGCCCAGACCGCTGCGGCGGCACCCGAGCGGAGCGATTGGTCGATCGCCCAAATCGCATCGGCACCGCTCCGCGGCCGCAGCAAGATCATGCGTTGATGTGGCACGCCCAACGAGACCGCCGCCGGTGGATAAAACGTGCCACTGCAATCCACGATCACCAGCGGTCGCGCAGGGATTTGACGCAATCGACTGGCGGCGGCCGACATCGCCAGCGATCCGGCGGCGACACCGTCGTGGGCGGCAATCCATTCGGTCAGGGTAGAAGGGTGCAAGCCACCGCTCGGCAACCAACGATCCAACGATTCGCAGCCGGTTGAAAATCCAACCCCGTCGTCCCGCCGCGCCGTGCTGATGCAGCCGACCTTGGCCCGCAAGGATTTCAGGATCGAGGCTCGATCGGGTGGAGCAGGGGCCGGAAGATCCTGGGCCCGTAGGCTAGCGCCAGACGGCTGAGGTTCGTTCGAGATCCGCCGATTTGACGCCGGGGGACACACAGCAGCGGGCGGCTTGACCGCCGGGGGCTCCATGAAGGAAAAAAATTGCTGCTGATTGGCCATGACGATTCATCTTGAACGAAATGGAGGCAGGGAAAGAAAGTTGCGGCCCGCATCCAATGCCAGCATAACTAATGCTAGCATTTCGGGCTCGATTTTTAGTGGTTGCCGTTTCGCTGGCAATTCACCGGCAGTTCACTGGACATATGGCACTTCACGGGACATGGGGAACATGGCGCGAATTCGATGGTTTTTGATCATTTCCGGCGTGTTGGTGCTGATGATCTTTTCGCTCTCCAACACCCAGCGTGTGTTGCTGCAAATGCCGCTGGTGTTCCACGTCGAAGTCCCGTTGGCGATGCTGTTGGCGATTTCGGGGCTGATCGGATTTATGGTCGGCGCCCTGTGGACGGCTTGGATGCTGCATCGAAAAAAGGAGCGGTTGGGCAAGACAGGGAAAAAGGACGGCCAGGACGGCGGGGCAGTCGACGGAGGTTGAGGGGGCGGTTTTTCCCTCGTTCCCAGGCTCTGCCTGGGAACGCGATGCCCATCCTCCTCGTTCCCAGGCTCCGCCTGGGAACGCAATGCCCGTGTGGCTCCTGCCACACACACCAATCCGCCAGCGCGAGACGAGCCTCCGGTTCGGTGTGTTCCCAGGCGGAGCCTGGGAACAAGTGGATCGCCCCCCTTTCAGGCAGGGTTGCTGTTTGCGACCGTTCACCCCTTCACTTTCCCCGTCGAGCGGCCATTTGTTGGCGTCGTTGGGCGACCAGTTGGTAGCGGAGCAGGACCAGGCGGGCCAAATCGCCCATGCGGTGCAGGCCGTCGTCGGCGGGGGCCGAATCGGCGACCGCGGTTCTGGTGGCGCGGGGACGGGAAACCGCGGGATTGGCGGCAATCGGGCTGGCGGCAATCGGGCTGGCGGCCAGGGGAGCCGGATTGGGGGCCACGGCGACGTTGGGGGCCACAGCGACGTTGGGGGCCAGCGTGCAGGTGTCAAAAAGCATCATTTGGGTCATGGCAATAGGCTCCGGCGAAACAGTCCAAACACGTCTCGAATGAGCGATGTCTCATTCGTTGGCTGAATCATCGAGAGCGTCATGACACGTCCGGTCACGCCCGAGGTGACTCTGTGCGAATCGACAAGAATCGTCTAGAATCGGGGGACTGAAACAATCATCCCCCCCCTTCTGAGAAGGCCTGATCAGCATGGCAGCCGCCGAAGACGAAATCGATTTCAAAATTTCACCGGACGACCAGGACGAGCACAGTTTCGTCTCCATTTGGAACATCGCCT
This sequence comes from Stieleria maiorica, assembly GCF_008035925.1. Lineage (NCBI taxonomy): Bacteria > Pseudomonadati > Planctomycetota > Planctomycetia > Pirellulales > Pirellulaceae > Stieleria > Stieleria maiorica. The sequence goes on along the minus strand of NZ_CP036264.1, from coordinate 2,863,811 downwards.
CGGCGACCTGTGACGGCCAGTTAGTCGAGACGCGCGCCCTGGCGTCCAAGCTGTTGAATTTCCTGTGCAAGCGTGATTGCGACTTCGTCGTTTGCAGCTCGGCCAACATCGAGTACCTGGACGAAAAATTCGAATCCGACAACAAAATCCTGTACGACTGGAAACCCGAGAGCGAGCACGTCGACATCATCGCCCAGCACGCCGAGGTGCCCGGCAAGGCATTCATGTCGTTCTTGAAGACGCACAAATTCAACCCCGAGACGAAGTACAACCCGCGTCGTGCGGACCGTGTCGAGTGGTTCAACGAACGTTGGTGCATCGGCTAGCGGTGGGGGATATGGTCATTGACGCTCGCATGGACTCTCGGCGCAACCACCGATGTCGTCCCCGCGTCGCCGCAGTGGTGTGCGTCGCCGGGCTGGTTGCTGCGGCGTCTTTGATCGGCGCGGCCAACCGCGTGGCCGCACAGGTTCCTATTGCTACCGATCAGGTTCCTGCTCCGCAGTCAGCGACAGACTCGGTCGGCAATCGATCGACCGAGTCGCCTGCGCCCCCCGCCGGCGATGCGGGGGAAACAAATGCGGGTGAAACCGTCGTCGACCAGCCGGCCACGGGCCAACCTTCACGGACGCGTTCCGGCGAACGAACGCTTCAGTACTGGGCCAGTCAACTGTCCCATGAACGCTATTTGCGTCGCCAATCTGCCCGGCGGCACCTGATCGATGGCGGTCTGGAATCAATCCCTGTCCTGCGCGACATGCTGGATGCCGGTGATTTGGAAACGGTTGAAAACGTCATTTCGATCTTGGCAAAGGTCGCCGAAGACGAACCGCCGTGGCAGAAGGACGGAGCGCTTGCGACGTTGGAATCGATCGCCGAGACCAGCTTCGGCACCAAAGCCACCTTGGCCGAATCGACGCTGCAGTCGTTTGCCGAGACGCGCGGCCGCGAAGCCAGGGTTCAGCTGGCCGACGCCGGAATCTTTGTCGGCACCGAAACCGTCGCGTTGGCCTCGCGCAGCAGCCCCCGCGAGATCGTTCGAATCGACTCACAATTCAACGGAGACCGCGATGTCCTGGCGTGGTTGCGTTGGATCCGCGAGATCGATTTCGTGGTCATCGAAGCGACCGAGGCGACGTCGGACATTTTGGGCGCGGTGATGAAGATGCCTGATCTGGCGACATTGGTGATCGTTGATTGCCAGCTCACGCCGGGGGCAGTCCAGGCGATGCAAACACGGGCCCGGTTGGATACGATCGAACTGCGCTACGTTCGCTTGAACGAAGACCTGTTGACCGAACTGAGCCAAGTGAGATTGCGCGACGCGCTTCATCTGATGGGGACGGGAGTTTCCGAGCAGCGCGCCGAACGCTTGCGGGTCGAAATGCCGGGATTGGAAATCACACTTCGCCGAGGCGGGTTCTTGGGAGTGATGTGTCAAACGACGCTGCAAGACACCTGCGAAGTCAGCCAAGTCACACCGGGTAGCGGTGCGGCAGACGCCGGGTTGCAGGCCGGCGACGTGGTCATTCGAATCGACGACGTCAAAATCACTCGTTTCGATGATCTGCAACGGCAAATCAACACGCACATTCCCGGCGACGAAATCGCCATCCGCTATCGTCGAGGCGAAGCTGTGTTTGACACGACCGCAACGCTGAAGAAACAGCGCACCCCCTGACGCCCACATCCCCTGACGCCCCCCCTCGATCGCGAACCTTGTCGACTGAGACTCCGCCACATCACGACGATTGGCAGCGGACGCGCTGGCGAAGCGAGCTGCGACGTAAACTGCTGGATTGGTTCTCCGTCCACGCGCGCGTGTTGCCGTGGCGCAGCGATCCGACGCCCTATCACGTCTGGGTCAGCGAGATCATGTTGCAACAGACCCAGGTGGCGACGGTCCTGCCGTACTATCAACGTTGGATGGAATCCTTTCCCTCCGTCGCCGAGTTGGCCGCGGCGGAAGAATCCGAATTGATGCGGCACTGGGAAGGCCTGGGCTATTACCGCCGGGTGCGTTCGATGCATGCGGCGGCGAAAAAGATCATGACCGATCACGACGGCCGATTTCCCGTGGACTACGATCAAGTCCTGGCGCTGCCGGGCGTGGGGCGTTACACCGCCGGAGCGGTGTTGTCGATCTCCTCCGACGCCAAACTTCCGGTGCTCGAGGGCAACACGCAGCGCGTTTACAGCCGCTGGATTGCGTTGCGCACCTCGCCAACGGAAAACGCCGCCAACAAACTGTTGTGGGAACTCGCGACACGGATGTTACCGCGCCGCGGCAGCGGGCAATTCAACCAGGCGGCGATGGAACTGGGCGCGCTGGTCTGTCTGCCCAAACAACCTAAATGCGATGAATGTCCGGTCAAAAGCCATTGCCGGACCGCCGAACTTCAATTGCAGTCCGAAATCCCGGGCAAAATTAAACGGATCAAGTACGAAGACCGAACGGAATTCGCGCTGATCCTCGCCCGCCAGTCACGTGGCACGACGCAGTACTTGGCCCGGCCGTTGCCTGACGGAGGACGCTGGGCCGGCCTGTGGGATTTTCCGCGTTGCACCGACGCGACGACCGAATCGGTCGACGCGGCGGCCGGTTGGCTTTCCGATCAATTGGGCGCGAAAATTGCCCCCGGAGTTCGTCTGCAAACGCTTCGTCATGCGGTGACAAAGTATCGCATTTCGCTGCACGTCCACCAGGCGTCGTTTTCGGCCGCCGCCGCCGCGACCAGGCGAAAGCCGCCGGAGCCGTGGCAATGGGTCTCACTTGACCAGATCCGCACACTGCCGTTGAGCGTCACGGGACGAAAAATTGCCAAATTCCTGGTCGATGACCCACAACCCATTTTGCCGCTTGAATAAAGTTGAACGCTAAATCAACCGATCGTCCGTTCCAATCGTTAACGCCCTCCCTTTTGCCCACCATCATCATGCGTCATTTGATTCGACCTTCACTGCGAACGCTCCTTCCACTGGCCCCCATTTGTCTGGCCGCAACCGGCCTGCTGTCGATCGCTTCTGCCGAACCATCGGAAAATACTGATTCGGCAGCTCCATCAGCGACGGTGACTCTCGGCCAAGACGATTCGTTGCTGACCGGAATTCCTGGCAACGGCGAGCTCACTCTCGAAGAGGTCAAGAGCTGGCTGAGCCGACCGGAGCAACACGTCGAATTGTCGATCACCCTGCCCAAGGGGCTCGACGCCGCCAAAGGGAATCTGTTCATCCCCGCCGATAACCCGATGACGCGAGCGAAGATCGAACTTGGCCGCCAACTTTACTTTGATCCACGACTTTCCAACGACAACACGATCTCTTGCGCTTCGTGCCATGACCCCGCGCAAGGTTACGGCGCCCAGACCCAATTCGGTGTGGGCGTGCGTGGACAAGAAGGCGGCCGCAATTCACCGGTCGCGTACAACCGCATCGTCAGCAACGCGCAGTTTTGGGATGGACGCGCCGCCACGCTGGAAGACCAAGCGGTCGGCCCGATCGCGAACCCGATCGAAATGGGCAACAGCCACGAAACCTGTGTCGCCGATTTGGCAGCCAACCCGATCTACAAACTGCAATTCGAAAAGCTGTTCGACGATGGCATCACGATCGACAACGTCGGAAAAGCGATCGCGACCTTCGAACGAGCCCTGGTGACCGGACCGGCACCGTACGATTTCCAAAACGATCTGGACACGTTTGAGAAACTGTTCGCCGACGACTTGGAGTACTTGGACGAAGAACCGGAATTGAAAGAAAAGTACGACGCATTGAAAGCCGCCATCGCCTCGCATCCGATGAGCGAATCGGCCAAGCGCGGCATGAAGTTGTTCGCCGGAAAAGCAAACTGTGCGACCTGCCACGCCGGAGCCAATTTCACCGACGAGCAGTACCATAACCTTGGCGTCGGCATGGAAGCTGGCGAGCCCGATCTGGGACGCTACGAAGTCACGAAGCAGGAAAAGGACAAGGGAGCCTTCAAGACGCCGACGCTGCGCAACATCGCACTGTCAGCACCCTACATGCATGACGGCAGCCAGAAGACGCTTGCCGAAGTCGTCGACTGGTACGACAAGGGCGGACACAAGAACCCTTGGTTGAGCGACAAGATGAAGGTGTTGAATCTGACCGATCAAGAGAAAGCCGATCTGGTCGCGTTTATGAAAGAAGGGCTGACCGGTTCGTTTCCCAAGATCCAAACCGGTCGATTGCCCGAGTAGGTTGCCCGTAGACTAGCGTCCAATGCACCTACTTTCGATCACAGACTGAGCCGTAGGCGCTAGTCTCGGGCCTCACTTTCGATCACAGACTGAGCCGTAGGCGCTAGTCTCGGGCCTCACTTTCGATCACAGACTGAGCCGTAGGCGCTAGCCTCGGGCCTCACAGGTGTCGAAAAGCAATTCGAGGCCCGCGGCTAGCGCCGTCGGCTCATGGGGTAGGTGGCATTGGGCTCGCGTCATAGGGCTGATCAAACCGACACGCCGTTGACCGGTTCATTTCACCAGGTCAGCAGACCGCTGGAATCGTCGTCTTCTTCCCAGTGGCGTCGGACTTCACGCAACCCATAGGCGCACATTTCAAAGTGTTCGCTCATGCGCTGGATCAATTCCGACGACGGGCGGTCGGCACCGCCGTCGATTTCCGCGGCGATCGCGTAAGCGCGTTTGCCTTGGCGGCAGTAATCGATCAACTGATCCGGTGAGTTGCCACGGTTCTTTTTCGCCGCCAAGCTTTCCGGGTACATGCCCGACCAGAACAAGGTGAAGTCACCGACATGTCGATAGACTTCACGTTTGGCCAAACCGATTCGACGTTCGGCTTCACAGATCATTTGGACGACGTGCTTGGTTCGCATGCCATCGCTTTGGCGTAACCAATAGAGCGAATCGACGCGGACGAATCGCAACATCAGGTCGCTGACGTAATCGACCAGTTGGACGTCGGCCACACCGAGTTTGGTGTGAAAGATGAACTCGCTGATGCCACGAAAGAACCGTTCGATCGTCGATCCGTCGAGTTCATCGCCCCCGTGATCGTCCCCGTTGCGTTCGCCGTTGTCGGGACTGTCAGCCCCGTGACCGGAATGTGACGTCATATTCAATCTCCCGAAATAGAACAGTGCGAAGGACCCGTTTTCGCGATGTCGTCTTTCGACAGCTAGCGGCAATGCGTTGATGCCGTCAAGACTGATTTAGCATAGTCAAAAATCAGTCTTTCGCACGCAGACTTCCCCACCAATCCGGATTTGGTTGCCAATCGGCCTCCAGAATGCGGGAATGGAAATCCTCCAACCGCTGTTTCATTTGCGTCTGTTTTTCCAGGTAGTAGCGCTGGGTGGTTTCCGGATCGTAGCGCGGGTCCGGTTCCGGGCGTTTCGCCTCCACTTCGGTCAACCAAGTGTCCAGTTGCTGCCACATCGCCGCGGCGCGTGCCGGCTGGGTTCGCGACACATCGCTTTGTTCGCCCGGGTCGCTGGCCAAGTGATACAATTCGTCGCGTCCGTCTTCGTAGTAATGAATCAGTTTCCAATCATCCTGGCGGATGATCGCATGTGGTTCTCCGCCTTGATTGCCGTAGTGGGGATAGTGCCAATACAACGGTCGGTCGGGGATCGTTCCACCGGTCAACAGCGGTTTTAAACTGACGCCGTCTTGGTGCTGGTTCGGTCGCAGCGGCAACCCGCACAGCTCCAGCAGCGTCGGGTACAGGTCCGCGCCGGTGACCGGTGTCTGGTCGGATGTTCCCGCCGGCACCAGCGCCGGGTAACGGATGTAGAACGGTTCTCGAATCCCGCCTTCCCACTGCCGTCCCTTGCCGCCGCGCAAGGGCAAATTGGACGTGCAAAACGCATCGCCCGAAGAAACGCCGCCGTTGTCACTGGTGAAGACGACGATCGTGTTGTCGGTCAGTCCGTTGGCGTCGATGGCATCGAGCACCATTCCCACGGCGTCGTCGACCGTTTCCACCATCCCGGCATAGACCGGGTGATCTTGGACCTGCCGCACGGGCAAGGTTCGGTCGACGCGGAAACGTTGCTGCCCCGGGGGCAGTGGCGGAGCGAGTTCGCGGTATTTCTGCCACAGCGTTTTGCTGGTCTGGACGGGGCCATGCACGCTGTAAAACGACAACATCGCAAAGAATGGATCGCTTTTGTGATCGTTGATGTAGCGGACCGTTTCCTGCGCCAAACGGATTGGCAACGATTCACCGTCGGGGCCACTCTCGAGCACCGGATTCGTGTACGGAGCGAAGTAGCCGCCCGGTGGGCTTCCCTTGTCATGCCCCCCCTTGTTGACCTGATAGCCATGGTCGGTCGGCCAGGAACCCTTGTCGCCCAGGTGCCACTTGCCGGCAAAGAACGTGGCATAACCTCCTTCACGCAGTGCTTCGGCGATGGTCACCTGGTCGTGCGGCAACGCGTGCACATACTCGGCCGGAAGCAAGCGGTCGGGACGTTTCCAATCGAATCCTGTTTTCGCCCCGATCCAATCGGTGATCCCGTTGCGGGCGGGAAAGGTCCCCAGTTGGATGCTCGCCCGCGAAGGGCTGCACACACAACACGTCGCGTAGCCGTTTGTAAAGCGCATCCCTTGCTTTGCGATGCTGTCGATCCGCGGCGATCGATAGTACGTGCTGCCTTCACCGGACAGGTCGATCGCCCCCATGTCATCCATCAGGATCAAAACGACGTTGGGACGTCGGGGGGCGTCTTGTCGCGCGCCGGCATCCTGGGCGGTGACGGGTTGCAAACCGAAGCCTTGCGGAATCACGACAGCCGCCAGGAAGGCGATGATCGCTGTTGTGATTGATTTGCCGGGACGAGAGTGACTGGCCAAGTCAAGCCGATGGTTCATGGATGCGGTTGGGGAATCGGGGAAGTAGGGCTTGAGGATCCTGTTGGTATTGCGTCCCCATTGTAGCGGAACTCGCCAAGAGTTTCGCTCTCGGCGGTGTCGCCGAGAAAGGGTGTCGCCGGGAGCGACCGCCGAACGCCGTTCGCGGCTTCCACCACCAGCCGGCGGCTCGCGCGGTCTCGGCGTCTTCGTATACTGGGACCATGCCCCGAGACGATACCAGCCGCAATCCGCCAACGCGTTCACAGTGGAAAACACTCGACGAGTCGCCACGCGCGCCGCGCGGGCTGGGGCAATCGACGATTCTGAGTGTGGTTCGCCAAGCTCCGGTCGGGCCTTTGTCGCCACTGATCGCCTCTCTGGTCGTCGCCGTGTTGTTGGGCGTGACGCTGTATGTGGGTTGGTTGGTGCGAGAGCGTGTGCGAGGCAGTATTCGCAATTCGCTCGAAACGGTGCTGGCGGCCAACATCAACGCGCTTCAGTTGTGGCTGGCCGACCAGCGAGAAACGGCCAAACAGTATGCCGCCGAAGAAAGTTTGCGTTCGATCGCGATCGGGATTCTGGAACGAGACTCCGAAGATGCCCAGGAGATGCCATCGCACCAATCCGAGTACTTGCGGGATCTGACGGCGCGATTGAGCGACGCCGGTTACTTGGGTTGGGCGATCATCGATCCGTTGGGCGGAGTACTGGATTCAAGCGATGATCGCTTCAATGGCAGCGCGATTCCGTTTGGTAAAGAACTGTTTGAGCGTTTGACGTCCGGAAAAGCCTCTGTGACACGCCCTTTCGAAATCGCGACACGCCAGGTCGGCAACCAGGAAAACGGTGCGGAGAAAATTGCGGTCATGTGCGCGATCGCTCCACTGCGCCACGACCTTCGGACCGGCGGTTTCTTGTCGTTGATGATCGATCCATCCAAGCAGTTCAGCAAGATTCTGTCGGTGGCTCAATTGGGAAACAGCGGCGAGACCTATGCCTTTGATCGGCAGGCGGTGATGATTTCGAGCAGCCGATTCGAATCCCAGCTGTCCCAAGTGGGGTTGCTCGCGCCCGGGGAAACGAGTCCGCTGAAGATTCATGTCCGCGACCCCGGCGTCAATCTTCTCAAACAGGTCAACGTGCCGGGCGAACCGACGACGTGGCCGATGACGCAGATGGCCGACAACGCCACGCGTGGCGGGGCCGGTTCGAACGTCGTCGGTTACAACGGGTATCGGGGCGTTCCCGTGGTTGGCGCGTGGACGTGGCTTTCGGAATACGATTTCGGGATCGCCAGCGAATTGGATGTCGACGAAGCGTTTGCGTCGCTGCAAATCATTCGCAATTCGTTCCTGGCACTTTTCGGTGCCGCGTTGATCGCCGCGGCGGTTCTGTTGGCGCTTGCCTGGATCACACGCCCACGCGAAATCAACACCCGTCGCGTCGAGGCGTTGAAACGGCGTTTGGGACAATACGATTTGCATCAGCGGATCGGCCGCGGCGGGATGGGCACGGTCTATCTGGGCACGCACGGATTGCTGGACCGCAAAGTCGCCATCAAAGTCCTCGAAAACGCCGACGCGACCGAGCGATCACTGGCCCGGTTCCAGCGTGAAGTTCAGTTGTCGGCACGGTTGAAGCATCCCAACACCGTCGAGATCTATGATTTCGGCCGCACCGATGAAGGCACCTTTTTTTATGTGATGGAGTATGTCGAAGGGATCTCGCTGGAACAGCTGGTCGACTATTACGGACGTCAACCGGCCGAACGCGTGATCTATTTGTTATTGCAGATCTGCGGATCGATCTCGGAAGCTCATTTGGCGGGGATGATCCACCGCGACATCAAACCGGCAAACATTCTGTTGACCTCGCGGAGCGGGATCCATGATTTGATTAAGGTGTTGGACTTCGGATTGGCCAAACAAATCGATCATGATTCGGTCCAGTTGACGCGCGTCGATTCGCTGACCGGCACGCCACTGTTCATGTCGCCCGAGTCGATTCGTGATGCGGCCTCGGCCGACGTCTTGAGCGACATCTATTCGATCGGTGCGGTGGGTTACACGCTGCTGTGCGGCTCGGCACCGCTGGAAGGCGAATCGGCGACCGACATTTGCGCCAAGAAACTGCACCAGGAACCGGAACCGCCGGAGCGACGTGTCGGCGTCCCGCTGGCCAAGGACCTTCAAAAGATCTTGCTGCGGTGTTTGCGTTTGAACCCGGCAAAACGACCGCAGTCGGCACAACAACTGGCCGGGGAGCTGCTGGCGTGTGCCGACAGTCCCCATTGGACGCAAGCGGACGCTGCTTTATGGTGGCGCGAGATCTTCGACGGGCCCTATCTGGACGATTTTGAGCTCAGCGAAGAGAATCCCTCGGCCGACGGCACCCAAGGTGACACCGCCGTGAACGAAAAACGTCCAGCGGCCAGTCCAGGGGCCAGCCCACTGGCTCAATCAACGGCGAACTGAACACCGGATATGTTTGGTCACAAACGACGAAAATCCCCGCCCCAGGTCGACTGGCCACGGCTGAAAGCGTTACTCGAAGACGATGATCGTCGAGCCGCCGTCGAGCGTCTTTACCCCGATCCCGGAAACGAAAGTTTCCTCTCGGCGCTGCGTCGCATTGAGCCGAATTTGGCCGGCGATGTGGTTTCGCTGGGGCGTCAGGTGTTTCACGGTGCCCGATTGGCCGAGTACCCGACGTTGGCCGTCGCCGGCATGCTCAACAGCGGAAAAACCAGCCTGGTCGCCGCCTTGCTCAGCCGGCACGGGCGTCGTCGTACGCTGCGTGGGGTCGCCAACCGTCAAGGCACCCACCGGTTCGTCCTCTGGCTGCCTCAAAAATGGCGTGACGAGCCCGACCTGTGGCAGTTATTGCTCGATGATTTCGGCGATGCCGTCGGACACCCGCCCGAGCTGCTGGCGGAAATGCCCGAAGAGGCGCATGAGCAATACAACAATCGCAGCGGCGGCGTCGACGCGCTGGGCGTGCCCCTGGTCGCGACCGACCCGGCGTTGGATGACCTGGGGATCGGGTTGTTGGATTGCCCCGACATCGTTTCCGACGAAGTGTTCGGAGTCGGTTCGCCCGAGCGGCGGCGTGAATTGCTGGGCAAGGCATCGACGTTCTGCAGCGCGTTTCTGGTCGTTTCCACCCCCAGCATGGCCCGCGATCGTTCACTCGGGGACATCCTGCAAACGATCTCCGATCTGATGCCGGGCATTCCTCGTTTGTTGGCCGTCAACAAGATCCGTCCCGGTCAATCGCCCGAAGACGTTCTGGAATCATTTGAACCTCAGGCGAGCAAGTATGGTGTCGAACGCGTCTACGGGGCTTATGATTTTGAACTGCCCAAAAGTGAACCGTTCATACCGAAGTCGGCCAAGGACGGGGACCAGGAGTTCGTGATCGAGAACAGCGACGAAGATCCGCTCCCGATCTTCTTTTCACTCTCGCCCCAAGCCGACGAGAACCCGCCCGCGGAAATCAATTGTGACCGATTGTTAACCCACCTAACACGTGAACTTGATCGTCCCGAATCATCGGACCGTTTTTTGTTGGGGCGTCACGCCGCACTGCGTCGCGCGGTCTGGAACCGCGGGTTGTCGGCAGTCGAAGAGGACGCGGAAAAGTCGCTTCGGCTGACCTTGCGGGCGCGTCAAACATTGCTTGACACGACGATCAACCTGTTTACCAAACAGACGACCGGCGGGGCGATCACGGAGGTTCGGATGCACCAAAGCGAACGCATCGTGCGTCAATTGGCCGATGCGTTTTGTGACGCCGCCCCCTGGTATGCTCGCTGGGGCGTGCGGATCAACACCTTCATCCAAGGCCGCACCAAAGCGGCGACCGACCTGTTCAAACAGTACGTGCCGACTGCGATGGCAGAACGGTACGCCGAATCGATCAAGGAAAAGTTCAAGGCGAAGAAGGTCGGCCAGCTCGTCAGTCCCGAAGAGCTGGAGATCTCGCTGCGTCGTTTCGGCGCCGCACTGACCCTGCCGCACTGGTTCGACGGCCAGAACGATCCGGTCGACGGTGCGGCGTGGAACCAAGCGATGCACGATGTCTTACGCAGCTTTGAAGAAAACGATCGCGTCGTGTTCGATAGCGAACAATTGCGCAACGTCGCCGAAGAGATGTGGCGGCAGATCCCGCGTCATAAAAAGCTGGCCTTCGGGCTGACGCCACTGGCGGCGATGCTGGCCGCGTTCGGAAGCGTCTTGATGTTGCCGGTCGATTTCGGGGCGACGGTCTTGGTGGCCAACGCGTCGATTGTCGAATTGCTGGCCGCCGCCGGGCTGACCGCCTTTTCCGCCTACTGGGCCGGCGGAAAGACCGCCCAGACGCTCAGCACCCAGGCCGCCGTCGAACAGATGTCGATGTTTTATGTCTTGCTGTGCCACCAAATCGGCATCGATCCCGGCACCCCCTTGCCGTCGATCCGGATCAAGCAATCCAACGTGTTGTTCCCCACGCCCAATGTCAAGGTCGCCTCCGACGGCCGGGCAAGGGCGACGCTCGCGGTCTATCGTATGAACAGCACCTTTCGTCAAGAATTAAACGGGATCCTGCCCCGCGAGTCCAAACATGCATGAATCCTCTGAAGCATCCGTCCCCCCTGACGACGAATTCTTGAATCGGGTTCGTCGCGCCGGGGCTTCGGTCTTGGGCGACAGCGAAACGGGGCGTGCCGTCCGAGCCCTGTGCGATGAACACGCCCGGGCGCGGCAATTGCTTTCACAGGACCGTGCCGCCGGTGCCCTGGTCCTGGCCGTCGTCGGCGCGACCGGGCAAGGCAAGTCTTGGTTGATTCGTCAATTGATTCGCCGCTCGCCCTCGGCCGCGTCGATCCGCAGCGGCAACAATGCCGACCAGGCGACCGAGGATCTGGTTTGGGTCGGTCCGCACCCGCCGGTCGACTTGGATCCGCGGTTCGAACGCTTCATTCGGGTTTCCACCGCGGACATGGAACCGATCGGCACGCCGTACATGTTGGTCGACGCACCTGGGGCGACGGACAACCGAGCTGGAATTGCCGACGTCGCCCGACGGGCGCTCTCGCTGGCTTCGGCCATCGTCTTGGTCGTCCGCCGCGATCAGATCCGCGGGCAGACGCCGTCAGCACTTGCCGTGGCAAGCGAAGGCACGATCGTCATTCCCGTGATCAACACGATCGGCGCCGACGACGCGGCCTTGCATACCGACATCGATGCCTTCCTGGCAAACCTGCGTGCCGCGGCGCCCGAAAGCATCATCGCCCGACCGATCCAGGTCAACGATTTTGAACTCAGCGGCCAAAACGAAGAACAGATCGGCGCTCAGGCGGCCGGCCAGTTGCTCCGCCAATTGCAAATCGAGTTGGAAAACAACCCCGACAGCGATCGACGCAAATCGACACGCCTGGCCGCGCTGGACGGCCGTTTCCGATCCGCATTGAGCGCGCTGTTGGCCGATGAATTGCCCGGATTGACGCGCGCGGTCGGCCGGCTGAACGACGAAGCGACGAAGTTGCCCGGCGAAGTCGCACAGACGCTCGTCGGCCCCGACGGACCGATGCAAGCCGCCGTGCGAAGTCGTTTGCGTCTAAAACTGTTGACGTCGACCGGCGCGATTTGGTTTCCCTATCGTTCCATCCTGGGCGTGTTGAACTTGACCCACGGGGCCTGGGATCGCGTGCTGTTGTCGTTGTCCGGTTCGCTGCCGTCCCTGGTCAGCACGATCTGGACATCGACGCGAAGCTTGACCTCCGATCGCAACGCCAACGACGAACTCCGCGACGGACTGCAGCGCCGCAGCGCCGCCGCCGTGACCGATCGCTTGGGACCGCTGGCGGCGCAGTTTCGTGAAGAGTTGGCGCTGTTGCAGCGTCACGACCAGGAAGACGGTGCGGGATCGCTCGCCGCTGGCGATTGGCGTGTTTCGTCACGCTCGGAAACACAGCACGTCGCGTCATTGGCCGGCATCGACGCGTTGCAGGAACGGTCTCACAAGATCTTCGAAGACGCGGTCGAGGAGAACTCCGTCGCTCCGTCGACCGCCACCAGCATGGCCATCATCGGAACCTTGATCTTTTGGGCGTTGATGGCCGGCCCCTTCGTCGCGCTGTACGGCGAATATCTGAAAGCGAGTTACGAAACGTTGCTGCACGTTTCGGCGACCGACGCTTCGGGTGAACGACATCCGCTGGAACACTTTCCCAAGCCGGAGTTCGCGATGGTGATCACCAGTTTGGTGCTGTCACTTTTGCCGACCGCGATCTTTGCGATGGTCGCGCTCTCGAGTGCCCAGTCCAACGGTCGCACCGGGCGCGCCCAGCAAGCCATTCGCCGCGGCCACGAGGAAGCGATCGCCCAATTGCAGCACGATCGAGTGCTGCGTCTGCGCTGGGACGACCCGTTGCTGACCGACGCAGAATTCCTGGTCTCCGCGGGTCGGTGTTAGGTCTTGTTGCCCTTGCTCCCGGCTCCAGGCCCTTGCTCCCGGCTCCAGGCCTTTGTTCCCGGGCTCCGCCTGGGAACACATTTCGCGGAGGCTCCGCCTCGCGTTGCACGCGGTTTGTGTGGCAGGAACCACACCTGCATTGCGTTCCAAGGCGGGAGCCTTGGAACGAGGGTCGGCGGGAGGTTTGCACGGGGCTGCCAGGAGGGCAACAAGCAAGAGTTTCGCGTCGGCGATGAACTGGTACACTATCGCCCCCAACGGTCACCGCTCCATCAACACTCATCCACGACCTAACCATGCCGCAAGGATTGCTCGTTCCGTTTGATGTGTTGCTGGCCCAGGGGGATGTCGACGCGGCGGCCGAAAGCACCGGTTTGCTGGACATCGTGCTCAGCGGCGGGATCGTGGGTGCCGTCATCCTGGTGGTCCTGCTTTCACTCAGCTTCCTCGCGGCCTACCTGGTGTTTGACCAAATCATGACGCTCCGCCGTGGAGAGGTCCTGCCGGAAGGCTTGAGTGAAACGGTGCGGCAAGCGTTGCTGACCGGCAGGCTGCCGGAAGCCGACGCGGCCTGTCGGCGTGAACCGAGCGTGCTGAGCGTGGTGTTGCTGTCGGGGATCGCGGAAGTCGACTACGGCTGGCAGGGTGTGGAAAAAGCCGTCGAAGATGCACTGGCCGAACAGTCGGCGCGGATGATGCGGCGGATCGAGTACCTGAGCGTGATCGGCAACATCGCGCCGATGGTCGGGCTGTTGGGAACCGTGACCGGGATGATTTTCGCCTTCCAACAAGTTGCCACGACTCGCGGTGCGGCCGGTGCGGGTGACTTGGCCGAAGGGATCTATCAGGCGCTGGTCACCACGGTCGGTGGTCTGGTGGTGGCGATCCCCGCGCTGGCGGCCTATGCGGTCAGCCGCAACCGCGTGGACACGCTGATCGCGGACGTCGCGTTCCAAGTCCAACATGCCCTGGCCCCGATCAAACGCCGCCCGGCAAAAACCGTCGCCGCCCCCAAGCGATCCTGAACCGCGATGCGGCCATCCTGCCAGCGGGAAGCGTCAGCGAGCGGCCCGGGTTCAACCCCGCAATCAATTCCTGCCCCACCACGAACCCCTTGCTCACGCGACGGGCTGGCATTTGATCCTGACGTGTCGACGATTCCGCATCGGCTTGGTACCCTCAACGGCGTTTCGTCCTCATCCCCTTACCCCCCGTTTGTCCGCCGGTATGGCCGTATTGATTCAAGTCCGAAATGCCCATAAGCGATTCGGCGACCAAGTCCTACTCGATGGTGCCGACGTTTCCCTGGTCGACGACGTAAAAGTCGGCTTCATCGGCCGCAATGGTGCCGGGAAAAGCACGTTCTTGCGAGCGATCCTCGGCGATGAAGAACTCGAACAGGGCGAGGTCATCCACCATCCCTCGTTGCGGATCGGATACCTCCGCCAGCACGATCCGTTTCAACCGGGCGAGTCGGCGTTGGATTTCTTGATGCGGGAAAGCGGCCAACCCGATTGGCGCTGCGGTGAAGTCGCCGGCCAATTCGAACTCAAGGGGGACTACCTTAATGGTCCCGTGAAATCGCTTTCCGGGGGGTGGCAGACACGGGTCAAATTGGCGGCGCTGCTGTTGAACGACCCCAACCTGTTGATGCTGGACGAACCGACCAACTTCCTGGACCTTCGAACCCAGATTCTGTTGGAGCACTTTCTACGGACGTTCAACAAAGCGGCCTTGATCGTCAGCCACGATCGCGCGTTTTTGAAAGCGACCTGCTCGCAAACGTTGGAGCTTTCGCGCGGCAAGCTGACGATGTATCCCGGCAAGATCGACCGGTTTCTGGAGTTCCGCGAAGAACGTCGTGAGCACGATCGCCGCGTCAACGCGACCGTCATCGCCAAACAAAAACAACTGCAACGCTTCATCGAAAAAAATCGGGCCAACGCGTCCACCGCCAGCCAGGCGCGCAGCAAGGCCAAGCAATTGGAACGCTTGCAGACCAGTGAAGTGGAAGTCGATGAACCCACCGTTCACATCCGTGCCCCACGCGTCAATCCGCGCCAGGGCACGGTGATGCGAACCGAAGAGCTTTCGATCGGTTACCCGGGCCACACCGTCGCCGCAAATATTTCGCTGGAAATCGAACACGGCCAACGGGCCGCCATCGTCGGCGACAACGG